>CACZSU010000176.1 GCA_902783855.1 uncultured Ruminococcus sp. | reverse complement strand
TGTAATTAGATTCGGTCATATATCTATTATACCAAAAAAGCAACCGACTTCCAAGTATCAACTCGGAGGTCGGTTGGCTTTTTTCTTTGGACTTTTTTCACAGCCCCTTCTTCCCCACACCCCTTTCCAAAGACTTTATATCATTTGGATATAAAAACCCCCGGCTCCCACGTTTTTGCGGGAGCCGGGGGTTTTGGATATTCAAAGCAAATATATATTTCTCAGAATATATTAGTGCTTTGCTCTTCTGGTCAATGTCACACCATCAACTATCCATGTGATGTTGTCGGGTACATAACCAGTCGGATAATTGGTATTATCATAAATCTTATCTGTATTCAAACCAATGCAGTTTGTAAATGTGATTGTAATGTTGCTGTTATTTGCATCAATAAATGCATCATCATTTGGATCAGCAAATTCAGCATCAAACGTACAATTCTTGACCTCTGCATCTTGATAGAATCTGAGTGCACCATAGCTTGCACTCTTATGGAAGGTGCAACCATCCATTACAACCTTACCGCCACTGCCAAAGCTGTTCCATCCAGTAAACTCACAATTCTCAAACAGAAGTGTACCCTTGGTTGAACTGAAATTGCAAGCATACGCATCTGCTTTAAACTTACAATCCTTGAAGATCAGATCATCTGTCTGAACAACTCCGTACATACTTTTGAATTCGCTGCCATTGTCAAATACACAGTTTTCAAAAGTACCTTCAATTGCACCCTTTACAATTTGGTCTTTTCCATCCGGCTGTACAAAGGTCACATTCTTTACATCCGCTACAACAGGATTCGATGCGGACGTATTGAACCATGCAGATGCATCAACCTTTGTTTCATCCGGGTCTTCACCTTCAATTGTAACACCTTCCGGAATATCAGCAGGCAACTCATATGTTCCTGCTGCCAGTTTGATTATACTGCCTTCTGAAGCGTTTGCAACCGCATCATCTAATTCTTGCTGTGAAGCAACTTCTACTGGTGTCATATTATATGCTCTCAATGCAGCAGCAGAAAGAACAGCTGCATCTGTTGTATTCAGATCTGCGTCAGCAAGGAACGGCTGTGCCTGAATTGCAAAGCCCTGGAAGCTCAGCTTATAATCCTTCGTCATATCCATACTTGTAACAGATGCAGGATATTTAACCTGATCATCCTTCAACACTTTGTATTCCTTGGTTGTTTCAATATTCTTGCCGGTTGTTGCATCTGTATCCGGTGTAATCATTCTGTAGTAAACATTGCCTTCCACACCGTCCAGCTTTGTCCAGCCGTCAGCTACATCATATTCAACCAGTCCTGCAATGTTTTCCTCTGTGATGGTCACAAACAGGAAGGACGGCAGCGTACAGCTTACGGTGAGCTTCGGGTCCTTGCTGTCTACTGTACCCGGAATGATTTCATAATGATTGGCGCTCTCATCAATAGAAACCTCTACCTTATTCGGGTCGAACTGGTTGACGACTTCATTCGTCTGTCCCTGCAGATAAGCGAATGTACCGCCGCCCACTGCGATTGTAGCAGCCATTGCGCCTGCAACTGCTGATACCATCAATTTCTGCTTTTTGTTTTTGATTGCCATAATTGTTTACCTCCTATAGTGTTATTTTATCAAAACAGTCAAGAAATTACATTAACACGTTTAGAACCATTGGTAAGTACATTATTTGTACCCTGCAGGTTAACAACTCCATCCTTCACGTTAACAATGCCATCATTGGTATTACTTGGATACTGGAATATAAACGCATATCCCTCGTAACCGTCATCCACACCAACATTAATGCTGCCGCCTGTAATATTAATGTCAGCCTTCTTAGCTATACCAAAGGCTGCTGCATCCTTACCGCTGACATTAATTATTCCGCCTGTCATATTTACGGTATCGTTACCATAATCATATCCTGCCTGAATGCCCTGCGCAAACGTGCCGCCTCCGATTACATTGATCGTACCGCCGCTCAGGTTCAGAACAGCACGTTTGGTATTTTTGTTGTCGTCAAACAACAAAATACCCACTGCATCTGCATTCGCATCTGTACCAACTACATTTACGTTAATTATACCGCCGTCCATATTTACTGTAGAACCTGTTCCTACTACAACACCAGCAACCTGCTTTTCCTGCCCTGTTACATTAATCACAGTGCCATCAGTGATATTGATTACAGCATCACCCTTAGGAGCATACGCATGAACAGAGTTCTGCTGATCTGCATACACATTCACCTCTACACTGTCGAAATTCAGTGTCGTTGTCTGATCGTCCTCTGCATTATATACGAAGATTGTATCACAATTCGGGTTCGATGAAGTGAAATTATAGGAACCGCCGTCACCGGAATTGGTGAGCGTCAATGTACCGCCGCCTGTTACGATCAGACCGTCATTGCTATCGTTCTGCACATTCAGATCATGACCATTCAAGTCAATAATAACCTCTTTGCCTTTCTCAACTGTCAATTCTTCCTCGGTATAAGACAGATCATCGTTCAATTCTATCGTAAGGGGAGCTGCACGATCTGATTGATTATTGTCATCTATCATCTGCTTCAAATCACCTGAACTGGAAACTGAAACAGTAATCGGTTCCTGCACATAAGCAGATTTTGCTGCATCCATTTCAGTTTTACCAGCATTGATAGCATTCGTATAGAACGGTTCCATCTGGATGCCGAAGCCCTTGAAGGAAAGCGTCACACTGTCCCTGAGATGTCCCTGTGCATCCACCATATCTGCATTCGTCAGCGCTGCACTGTAATCCACCTTGTTATCCTTCAATACCCCAAAAGTCTGCTCCGTGGCATTGCCCTGCGCATCCAGAACGGGGTCTACGATTCTGTAATAAACCTTATCGTAGCCCTCCAGTGCTTTCCATCCGTCCGCAACCTCATATTGTACCAATCCATCCGTATTATCTACAATGGTTGCAAACAAAAATGACGGAAGCGTATTGGTAATTTTGAGTGTCGGATCCTTCGGGTCGGATTCTCCCGGTACAATACTATACTGATTGCCGGTCGTTTCTTCGATATCCACCACAACCTCATTCGGGTTAAACTGGTTCTCGACTGTATTCGTCTGTCCCTGCAGATAAGCGAACGTACCGCCGCCCACTGCGATGGTAGCAGCCATTGCACCCGCAATTGCTGTTGTCATCATCTTTTTTCTACGATTTTCCATTACGTATTATCACCTCTGTAATCCATATATGCTTACTCCTTGCCGCTGTCCCTGTATCGTTTCTTTGCGAACAATACAATCACAAATACCGTCAGGATATTCGTTATCAGAATAGCAACAAAACCGTTATCGCCTGTTTTCGGGCTTTCCTGCTGTGAGGGTACATTGTCAGGCTGTTCCGTCTGGCTTGGCTGCACCGGATTGGCAGGTGTAGTCGGCACAGTAGGCGTTCTGCTCTGCTGTGTGCTGCCTGAGGTCTGTCTGCCGCCGGAAGTCTGTCCGGGACTGCTCTCTCCGGGAGGTGTAGCTGGTTCCCCTGATGATTCCGGTCTGCTCGGCTGTGGTACCTCGCTTTCCGTACCGCTTACCGTTGTGGATTGTTCCGGCTTGCTGGATTCTTCTGGCTTGCTGGATTCCTCCGGTTTGCTGGATTCTTCCGGCTTGCTGGATTCTTCCGGCTTGCTGGATTCCTCCGGTTTACTGGATTCTTCCGGCTTGCTGGATTCCTCCGGTTCGCTGGATTCCTCCGGTTCGCTGGATTCCTCAGACGTTTCCCCGTCACTGTATTCAAAAGTGTTGATGCAGGTGGGAGAAAGATCCGTTACATATGCTACCGTTGAATTGCTGCACTGCATCGAAACGGATATGGTCAGCGTCAATACGGAAATCATGCACAGAACAGACAATATATTGATCCATTTTTTCAAGCCCGCATCACCCCGCTTTCATCAAATACCCCGGAGCCATCTTAGTCAGCTGCGGCAATATTCACATAGGTTACCGTTGCACCTGTCAGACCAAACTGATCAACTGCCTGACGGATTGCAACATTTTTATCAATTACCTCGGACTGGATTGCAAACGTCTGGGTCTTGATAAACTGCTTCGGATCTGATGCTTTCAGCTCTGCAACCTTTTCACTGGTCAGCGCCTCAGACACCTTCACCTGTGTGAACAACGGATCCAGCACCACATCACCGGCTGCTTCGCTTGCGTCTACAATCTTATTGTAGGCATACAGCGTCTTGCCGTCCTTCTCGCAGACCTTGAGCCACTTGCTTTCATCTACATTAGTGGAGAAAACATCGGAATTCACATTTTCCAGACTGACAAAAATATAGGAAGGAATACTTTCCTTGAGCACGGTCGGTGTCGGGTCCTTATCCAGCTCAGAGCCTGCTACAAACTTATAGTTATTTTCCTTTACTCTGTTGCCGGTTGTCTTTTTACCCTTGTTGTCAACAGGAGATTCGTCCATTTTGATCTTGACCTCTCCGCCCTCAAAGCTATTGACAACCTCATCGCTAAGAGATGACAGCCAAGACAGCGTCGGAATAACCACTGATGTAGATACAACTGCACTAATCAGTGCGCCTAGCAGAACATACTTTAACTTTTTCAATTGTAAAACTCCTTTCAATTCTTTTCTGTCCTTTTTTCACAGGACATTTTATATGATAACTCCATGGGGATCACCCGCCGGAGATCATCACCGTTCATGCAAACTGCCGCACAAAGAGTAAAATTATAGTTGCAAATAGAGTAACTGTCAATTTGAATGAGCTGCGTAAAAGCCGTGTGCTGTTAAGTGTATTCCGCGGGTGTGAATTTGTTCAAGCTATACCCGAGCGCAGCGACTATCGCGTTCAGCCAGCGGCGGCTCGCCGCAGTGTAACCGTTTTTGTCATTGACAAAATGGTTCGATTTTTTTCACTAATATTTGTGCAAGTCCCCTTGCATCTCCCAGATGAAGAGGGGGCTATTCATGAACGTCCGTCTGTTCTTCACCACTGGCACCGCGTTTTTTTCTGACAGCACGCACCACGTGCTCCCAAAGAAACATAACTGCCACCAGAACGGCTATCACCGTAATGACCACCGGACGTGCCTGCGGGGACGTCAGCTTCTGGAACAAACCGCCGACAGCCGGCAGATGAAACTGCACCTTCCCCACCAGATTTTCCCATGCTACGGGTGGGTCTTCTGCATTGTTGGCGTCACCCTTTGTAACAAACGAACGGGATTTTTCGTTCACGCGCACAACACGATGCGTTGCAAGCGTACCCTTTTCGTCAAGCACAAATGTCACAATATCGCCCTTGACGATATCCTCAGCAGCCACCTTCTGCACAAACACAAGCGTATTCACGGGCAGCTCCGGCGTCATACTGCCTGTTTCCACATTCAGCAGTGTAAAACCAAGCATCCGCAGCGCAACCATTGTGACTGCTATGATAATAAAAATTGTCAAAAAAAACGAAAAAAAGAAATTAGACACCAACTCTGCTGCATCCCTGATCGTTTCTTTCTTATCGTCTGCCTTTTCAAGCAGTGCTGTTGTCCTATCCTGCTGCTCGTCCGGCGTCTTAGTAGGTTCCATCGTATTTCACACTCATCCGTTAAGCCTCTCCTGAACTATAATCTATTATTTTATCTGTACATTCGCCTATATTCAATTTTCTCATCTAATTATAGCACTGCTCGCTCAATAAATCAAGACTTATTTCCTTCTTTTCATGAAAAGTTTTAATATTTTTCAAGAAAATAGGCAATAAATTGTACTTTATTATTCTCAGAAAATTTCTCTTGACAAATCCGATTACGCTCACTTTATTACTTTACGTTCCGAATGATTATCATGAATTAAAATAAATCATAGTCACAATTGCATCCTCACACACGGAATATCACGAAGTATTAAAAAAATATCCGGAAAAGGGTAGTAAAAACAAACAGAATCGTGTATAATTAAGGATGTCTGACCGAGTGATAAGATATATAAAACTATAGTTTTTAAAAAGGTTTTTTCTTCGCCGGTGATTATATATTTATTGCCCAGCGCTGTATGCCGCTTTTCGCATATCTGACGCTGCGGCGGAGCAAACTATTATGCGGAGGACAATCATGTTGAATCTACAGGAAATGAACGAAGGTGCCACCGGACGTATTTGTATGGTCGGGGGAACCGAGCAATTTCAAAGAAGGGTCACATCCGTCGGGCTGACGCCGGGCTGCCGGTTTGAGATTGTGCAGAATCAAAAAAAATGTCCGATCCTTTTGTATGCCAGAAATACTTTGCTGGCATTGGACAGAAGCGACTGCAAAAACATCAGCGTGGAGGTGGTCGCATGACAATTGCATTGCTGGGACAGCCCAATTCGGGCAAATCCACCCTGTACAATCATCTGACCGGCTCCCATCAGCACGTGGGAAACTGGCCCGGTAAAACCGTGGAAAAAAACGAGGGCGAATTCACCATTCAAGGTACGGTTTATCACATCATTGATCTGCCCGGCACATACAGTCTGTCAGCAAACTCTGACGAAGAGATTGTCACCAGAGATTACATTGCCGGCGGTTCTGCCGATACCGTCACCATATTTGCCGATTCCTCTCAGTTGGAAAGAAGTCTGTTCATGCTGGCGGATTATGCTGGCATCCGTGTACCTGCCATTCTGCTGCTGAACATGATGGATGTCGCCAAGGCACAGGGAAAGACCATTGACAGCCAGCTGATTGCCAAACGGTTGGGCATTCCGGTCGTATCCTTTATCGCACAGGAAAAAAATCAATACGACACTTTTTTCGATACCATCCGTCATGACGGAAAACGACAGCTGAATTATGATATGCTGGACGCTCTTTATCGCAAGGAATTCGGCAATACCTACGAGATCATCTGTGCTATGCTGCCAGAAGACGGCATTTCCGTCTACAGCCGCTGCTGGCTGTTCGCCAAGCTGGCTGAAAAAGACAAAGCAGCGGGCGAACTGGTCAGGCAGACTATCGGTGAAAAAGCCTTTACTGAACTGACTAAAATCACCGACACAATACAGAATGGCTCCTCCCGCACCGGCAGCTGTAAATTCCAATGGATCGACAGCATCCTGAGCGGTGCCATTCAGGGAGCGGATAAAAAGCAAAGCCTCTCTGGATTTGATAAAGCCGCCACCTCCCCTTTCTGGGGAAAGCTGCTGGCAATCGTCATTATTATTGGTTCGCTGCTGCTCTCCATCGGTGCAGGTTATCCGCTGATGTGGCTGGGAAATCTGATGCCCTCTCTGGCTGATCCGATTGAGGCGATGCTGCTGGGGGGCGGTGCCCATCCGCTGCTGGTATCACTGCTGTGTGACGGTCTGTGGACAGCTATTGCCTTTACGGTAAGTATGTGCGGATATGTTTTCGGAGCAACGCTGGTATTCGGCCTGCTGGAGGAAATCGGCTATATGGCAAGAATTTCCTACGTATTTGACGGCACTATGCGGCGTTTAGGGCTGCACGGTAAAGCTGTTATGCCGTTTCTTGTCAGCTTCGGCTGCAATATTTCCGGCAGCACCGGCTCTCGTGTACTGGACAAGTGGTCACAGCGCATGACAGCCATTGCCCTGTCGTGGGTCGTTCCCTGCGGATCAACGTGGGCGGTACTGGGGTTGTTCGGTTCCGTCTTTTTCGGACCTTGGGTCATTGTGATCGTGCTGTCCATGTTTGCGCTGTCACTGCTGCATCTGTGGCTGACGTCTGCTCTGTTCGGCAGGCGGCTTCTGCGGGATTCCGACCGTACCGGTCTGATTATGGAACTGCCGCCCTATCACAAGCCCCGCTGGGGAAATCTGATTGTCTATTCCCTGCGCAGAATGTGGTCTGCTTTCCGGCGGGCACTGGGCATAGTGGTCATCTTTTCCGTAATACTCTGCCTGCTGTCCTATTCGCCTGACGGCAATATGAGCAACAGTCTGCTGGGCAAAGCGGGTTCTTTTATCCAGCCTGTTACCATGATCTTTGGTCTGCGCTGGGAAACCTTTATCGCATGGCTGGCTTCTCTGATGGGCAAAGAAGGCGCTCTTGGTGCCATTGCCGCTGTTTTCAACGATTCCAGTGTGATCCACTCCGTTGCCAAAATGTCTGTGGAAAGCCCTGACGAGGCTACGCTCGCCGTTGTGCTTGCCCAGAAGCTGACAATTCCCGAAGCCCTTGCGTTTATGTTCGCCTTCTATTTCAATATGCCCTGCATCATGACATTGTCTGCTGCCATGCATGAAACCCATTCCCGCAAATGGACGCTTTCGATTGCTGCTTATTACGTTGCCGCTGCCCTTGTTATATCCAGCATTGTCTATCATGTGGCACTGCTCTTTTTCTGAGGTGATAAGGATGGATATCCTGTTGAATATAAGCATCGTTCTGATCATTGCCGCCGCTCTCTTTTTTGCCGTGCGAAGCATGATCAAAAAAAAGAAAAAAGGCGGCTGTTCCGCCTGCTGCGGCAACTGCTCCCGCTGCCGGGAATCTGTACAGAATCCCACCGGGACAGGCCATCCGGAGAATGAATAGCACTCTGCTTTTCTGTCACTCCATCCGTCAGCGTTGCTGACAGCTCCCTCAACAGGGGAGCTTTTTTCTTACTTGAAAGAAGGTATTACAAATGACGGTTTACGTAATGGATGCAGAGGCACTCCGAACCGTACCCACGGACAAGCTCAGACGGATTATTCCCCTGCGTTGCGAAAAAGCACAGCATTTCAGACGACCGCAGGATCAGCGTATGTGTCTGGCTGCCGGATTGCTGATACGGCAGGTTTTACAGACAGATGAATCCGCCATACAATATACCGCCTATGGCAAACCCTTTCTGCCAGGCGGATCACCGTTCAATCTGACCCATTCAGGCGGTTACACAGCACTTGTCAAGGCGGGTGCCCCTGTCGGGGTAGATATGGAGCAGATTCAGGCAGGCAATCTTTCACTGATACCGCATCTTTTTTCACGGAAAGAAGCTGACTGGATTCATGCCGATCCTCTGCCCCGTTTTCATATGCTGTGGAGCATTAAAGAAAGCATTATGAAGGCAACGGGACTTGGTATGCAGCTTTCGCCTCAGTCATTTGAAATTGACCCTGAAGCCGGACAGAGCTTTGTCAACGGTCAGCAATGGTTTTTCCGTTACACACAATGGCAAAATCTCTCTGTGGCTGTTGCTTGTGCTCTGCCCTTTCCGGCACTATGCATCCACCCCCTGACCTGCCATGCATCGGATGCTGTTTTTTAAAAGAACGACTGACAAAACGCTCCCCAAAAACAGCTGATCAGGAAATAAAAATCATCCCCACGCTGCCAGACTGCCGGGCGCTGCGTGGGGATGATTGTTTTCATTCATCATACAGATGATTATTTCTTCTTTCTGTTTTTTCTGTTGCGGTTAGCAGCATGAGCAGGCTTTGCCGGCGCATTATTTGCTGCCGCAGGAGCGGGTTCTTCCTCCGCCTCGCCGCTGCAGCCGTCGATCAGCTTATAAACCAGTGCAGCCAGAACACCGCCTACCAGAGGTGCTACAATAAATACCCATACATTCGTGAAAGCCTCACCGCCGGCAAAAATAGCAGGTCCGAAGCTTCTTGCCGGGTTCACAGACGTACCGGTGAAGTGGATTCCAAAAATGTGGATCAGCGTCAGGGTAAGACCGATCACGATACCGGCAGCCGAGCCGAACTGCTTTTTGGATGTCACACCTATAATAGCAAATACAAATACAAAGGTCAGGATAATCTCTATCAGCAGCGAAGCCCAGATATTATTATCATACAGACCATTTGCGCCATAACCGGAGCCTGGCAGCAGTGCCATCAGTACCAATCCTCCCAGAATACCGCCGATGAACTGGGATGCGATATAAGCGAAAAACTCGGTTACAGTCATTTTTCCGCTGCAAAGCATACCGATAGATACAGCCGGATTGATATGACAGCCCGACATATTGCCCACAGAATACGCCATTGCAACAATTACCAGACCAAATGCAAGTGCCGTCATGAAATATGCTGCATCCGGTACAGAACCATTACATCCGAGCGCAGCCGCAGTTCCGCAGCCGAATACTACCAGAACAAACGTCCCGAGACATTCTGCCGCACATTTTTTCATTAATGACATAGGATAACCCCCTTAAATAGTTTTTACCGCAAAGCGGTTCAGGTTTATGTTAATCATACCATATTTATTCCACAAAATAAAGTCTTTTTTGCCGTAATAAAGGTTTTTTTCTGAAAAAATCTATGGTAGAACACCCTTTACCAGTTATATACATACTTATCTGAGCCATACACGTTCATCTTAATCTGTTCATTATATACAGTCGGCAAATATCATAAAAAAGCAGGTCATATTTCTGTATAAATAAAATGGAATGAGATATTGCAAATCGGATTCATTGCTTTTATAATAAAAACAGGTGCGCTCTATATTCTGACCAGGAAAGGACGATGACCAATGGCGCTGAATGAACAGATTTACGACCAAATTCAATCCCTCTGTACGCAAGGCGATTCCCTTGCCGATGACGGCTGCTATGAACAGGCGCTGGCATTGTACCAGCAGGCTCTGGAGAAAATTCCTCAGCCGCTGTACGACTATGAAGCCTCTGTATGGATCTATGCAGCTATAGGTGATGCTCTGTTTTTCATGGAACAGTTTGAACAGGCTCTGGAAGCATTTATGCAGGCAAGAAAATGCTATGGAGGACTGGAAAGCGCCTTTGTTCTGCTGCGGATCGGAGAATGTTATTATGAGTTGGAACAATATGATCTGTCAAGAGAAGCTCTGATCGGCACCTATATGCTGGAAGGCGAGGAAATCTTTGAGTCGGAGGACGAAAAATACCTGATGGCAATTGCCGATTTAATCGCATAATTTTTTAATTTATCGC
>CACZSU010000175.1 GCA_902783855.1 uncultured Ruminococcus sp. | reverse complement strand
AGCCGGCGCTCCCTGAACGCGTCAGTCGCTGCGCCGGCGTGCCGCCGGTGTCACTGCTCTCGTTCGTATTCCTTGACCCTTCTGCTATTGCATCTCTCACGTGTAGGCTTGATTTGTATTAGTTTTCAGCGCTCCGCTCTGGTTATAGCCTGAATATATTTACACCCGCGAAATACATTTAGCGTCACACGGCTTTTACGTAGCTTATTGGGGTTGGTAGTTACCATGTGTACCAACTATTATTTTACACTGATCTTTGCTGGCGGCAGCAAAGAAGGACTTGACGCATCGGACAAGTCCTTCTTTAATAATCCTTCCCTTTTGACTGCTTCACAACTATCTTCTGCACTGCTTTGCTTGCTATACAGTGTCAGCGTTCTTTCATTATCTCTCCGCTCATCTTATGCAGATGCTGCACCTGAGCTTTGTCCGGCGCTATTGGTTCCGTTTACTGTATTGCTTGTCTGCTTGCTTGATTCATTGGTGCCGGATTTGCGCTGCTTCTTTGTAGTTGTGCCGTCCTGTGCTTCCGTTGATGATCTGCGCTTTCCGCCTCGCTTCGGCTTTTTCTGTTTAGCTGCTCCGTCTGTTGCTCCGTTATCCTGTGTGGATGTCTTTACTCGTTTCGTTCCCGGTTTTTCGGTCTGTGTACCGTCCGGTGCTGTTACCGCTCCATCTGTCTGCCGGGGTTGTCTGCTTTTCTTTTGCCGGGTCTTGTCGGAGGAAGTCCCTTTTTCTGTAGATGACTTTGCCTTCTGATCCTGACCGGATTTCTGGCTGTCCTTGTTTTCCGCCTGTACAGATGAACTGGTACCGTTCTGGGCAGATGGTTCTGCTTCTGCTGCAAATGCCGCTGTCGAACATCCTGCTATCATCATCACTGCCAGTACTGCTGTCCACATTCTTTTGTGCTTCATAGGAATCACACCCTTTCTCACTGGATTACACCTGTACTTCTCCGCCTCTGTTTTTCAGGCTTTCGTCTGGTGTGACTATAGAATAACCCCTCTGTTTGGAAACTGTAGGGAATGTATTTGGAATCTGTGTGGAATTTACCAAAAAATGTCCCCCGATTGCTCGGAGGACATTTTTTTGCTAATTGTTAGGACGCCGGTAAAAATTACCCATCACTTCCTCGGATTTCACGATGTTGATGAATGCGCCCGGATCCGCCAACTTGATCTTTGCTACAACCATGCGAATCTCATCGGAGGATACGACAGAATAAATCATATTGCGTTCCTTGCCCTTGTACAACCCGACACCCTTGAACAGCGTACCGTCATGATTGGTACATTCCTTGATAACCTCATATACCTTCTGCGGCTTCTCCGTAATAATCATCATTGTCTGTTTCTGGTACCGCTTGTACAGCATCTGGATGATCATAGTCGAACAATACTGGAGAATAATCGAATACATAGCACCCCGCCAGCCGAACAGTATACCTGAACATACCAGCACAACCACATTCCCCGCAAAAATATAATTCCACGCATCCTTGCCGTACTTTTCCGAAATAAAGATAGAAATAAAATCTGCTCCGCCGCTGGTTGCATTGCTCAGCAGACAGATGGCTATGGCTGTTCCGTTGATAATACCACCGAATACAGAACACAACAGAATATCATTCGTCAGATGAAAATTAGGAATAATATCTGCAAACGTAGACGACAGCACAATCATGATCAGCGAATAAATCGTAAACCGCTTTCCGATAAACTTGAATGCCAGCAGTGCCGGCACCGCATTCAGCGGAATGTATATGGCACTCAGGGGCAAATTGATTCCCGCAAACTGCTGCAGCATATGCTGTCCCAACAGCGATATCCCCGTAAATCCTCCAGACAACAGACCTGAACCATGCAGGAAATTGTTGATAGAAAAGCCATAAATCGCCGCAGCAAATATAATACACACAATATGCCATGCTTCCCGGCCCAGCAAACGCAGATTGTTTCTTTTTTTCATATGTCATTCCTCCTGCAAAAAAGGCAGGGGGCACACATGGGCACTTACGCTTCTGCTGACCGCACTGCCTGCAAGAATCATCCTTTGGTTTTACACACTGGTACCTGTCCGCTCAGAAATCATGGGGTGAATCAAAGTCAAAATCATCATGTATGCCATGCATATCATCCACAATTTCACTCTGACGCATTTTCATCCGCAGTCTGTCCTGCTCCACTGCTTCGGACAATGTTTCCTTGAACTCCCGCACGTGCTTGATATTCTTGATCTCCAGCGTAGGGGTCGTTTTATCATGCGCATATACCGTGAGCGTTCCCAGACCAAAGAGCTTCTGCATAAAGCTCCTTGTCAGCGTCATATCGGTTACCCGATACATCAGTATCTCGTTTTCAGTGCTGTTAAAAAGCCCTGATTCAATAATAATCTTCTTTCTCGTCAGAATGTATTTTGTAAACGTCCATGGGATTCCGAAAAACAGCCAGCGCTTTTTTTCTCTGGTGATTTCCTCGGGACGTGCATTTTTCCGCCGCTTAGCAGGTTTCGCCTGATTTTCTGTCTTTTCCATTTCCTCCGGCATTCTGTCATCCTCCTCTATTGTATCACGTTATTCCTCAGTCACCAAAGGAAATGCCGATATTTTTAGCATCCTGTATAATCGGGCTGTCTACCGGTACTCCCTTGAGCTTGCCAGCAACCTCTTTCAGCGGAACCGGCACCACTTCTCCGTTTACCAGAGCTGTCATATAACCGTATTTACCCTGAATAATCAGCTGCGCACAGGCTGCTCCATAGCGTGTGGTAATAAACCTGTCGTAGGCGTCCGGGCTGCCGCCTCTCTGGAAATGCCCCGGAACGGTTACTCTGGTTTCCTGACCGGTTGCCTGCTCAATCTCATGTGCTATTTTATAAGAAATGGAAGGATACATCAGATTCGCAATAGCTTCCTTTTTCTTTTTCTTCGGCAGCGCAGCAATATCCTTGGAGATAGCACCCTCAGCCACTGCCAGAATAGAAAAGCTCTTGCCGTTTTTCGTTCTGGTGCGTACCGTATCAATTACTTTATCAATATCATAGGGAATTTCCGGAATCAGAATGACATCCGCACCGCCTGCAATACCGGCGTGCAGCGTCAGCCAGCCTGCCTTATGTCCCATGCATTCTACGATAAACACTCTGCCGTGGGAGGTTGCTGTGGTATGAATACAGTCAATAACGTGGGTTGCAATATCTACCGCACTCTGGAAACCAAAGGTGATATCTGTACCCCAGATATCATTGTCAATAGTTTTGGGCATGGATACCACATTCAGTCCTTCCTCGGACAGCATATTGGCGCTCTTATGGGTACCGTTGCCGCCCAGTACAACCAGACAATCCAGCTTGAGATCGTTGTAGGTTTTTTTCATAGCGGCTACCTTGTCAACATTGGTTTCTTCATCAATGACTCTCATCTGCTTGAACGGCTGACGGGAGGTTCCCAGGATGGTTCCGCCCATTGTCAGAATACCCGAAAAATCCTCCGGCTGCATCAGACGGTATTCGCCGTTGATCAATCCTCTGTAGCCATCCACCAGACCATAGATCTCTACCTTTTTACCATAGTAATGGTAAAGACCTTTTGCAAGACCTCTGATTGCCGAATTCAGACCCTGGCAATCTCCGCCGCTTGTCAATATACCTACTCTTTTCATAATGAACACATCCTTTTCACTCAAATATATGCCAGCGGCTTTCAGCCGCAGCAATTTCCTGTCACTCAGATTTTATGGGTATTGCCTGTCAATGGCTTGAAACGGTTTTCCTCAATCACAACCGTTTCCTTGGCAGCCAGTGCTTTTTTTGCCATTTCTGAAAATTCCCGCTGACAGTTATGCGGTTTTTTGCCCCTTCTGTCAAGCAGATCATATGATGTATCCGGCGCCTGTACCCTGGTATTCAGCACATCCCGCAGCAGCGTTTCAATAATTCCAAAACTCCTGTCAATCAGATCGGGATCCTCTATCGGGAATACAAGCTCCACACGTTTATCCAGATTCCGCTGCATCCAATCCGCAGAACCCATATAAATCTTACGGTTGCCGCCGTTTTCAAAAATAAAGATACGGCTATGCTCCAGCAGCTGTCCTACAATGCTGCGAACGGTAATATTTTCGCTGATTCCCTTGATTCCCGGTACCAGACAGCAGATTCCCCGGACAATCAGGGTTATCTTTACACCTGCCTGAGAAGCCGCATACAGCAGCCGGATAATGGACGGATCCACCAGCGAATTGATTTTTGCCACAATCCCGGAGGGCAGACCTGCCGCTGCATTTTCGGTTTCATGGCGGATCATTTCTTCAAAGAAATCCCTCAGTCCGGTGGGCGCAACCTTCATTTTATTATACACAGGCGGTGTGCTGTAGCCAGTCAGCACGTTAAACAGCGAAGACGCATCCTCACCGAATTCTTCATTGCAGGTGAACATACCAATATCCGTATAGAATCTTGCCGTACTATCGTTATAGTTGCCTGTTCCCATATGCAGATACCGGCGCAGTCCGTCTTCCTCTTTCCGCACCACCAACACAATCTTGCAGTGCGTTTTCAGTCCCTGCAAGCCGTAAATAACGTGGCATCCTGCTTTTTCCAGTTTCTTCGCCCAGCCGATATTGTTTTCTTCATCAAATCTTGCCTTCAGCTCTACCAGTACCGTAACCTGTTTGCCGTTTTCAGCTGCCTTGATCAGCGCTGCAATGATCGGTGAATGTCCGCTGACACGGTACAGCGTCTGTTTGATCGCCAGCACATCCGGATCCTTAGCTGCCTGATTGATGAACTTGATTACACTGTCAAAGCTCTCATACGGGTGATGCACCATCCTGTCCTTTTCACGGATTGCCTGGAACATATCCTCATAGCCAAAGAAATCTGCCGGCGGGTCAACCGGTACAATCGGTCTGAACCGCAGACTGTCCAGTCCGTCCAGGCGGGCAAATCTTGACAGGAATGTCAGATCCAGCGGTCCGTTGACCTCATAGATTTCCTTACTGCTGACATCCAGCATATCCACCAGAAAATTCCGCAGCGCCTCATCGCCTCTTACAGCAAGCTCCAGCCTTACCGGATCGCCCCGCTGCCTTTTTTTCAGCGAATGCTTGATTTCCACCAGCAAATCGTCTGCTTCCTCGTCAATATCCAGATCACCGTCCCTTGTGATCCGGAACGGCAGATAGGCCTTTATCTGATACAATTCAAACAGCTGTGACAGCTTATCCGTAATAATATCCTCCAGCAGCACAAATGACCTGCCATTTTCGCTGCTGACTTCAAAATACCGCTGCACAATAGACGGAACCTGTACCACTGCGAAAATATCCTCGCCTTCCTTGGACAGTCTGACAGCAATATTCAGACTTTTATTGGCAAGCAGCGGAAACGGTCTTGACGTATCCACTGCCAGCGGCGTCAGCACCGGGAAAATCATCTTATCAAAATAACGATCCACTTCCGTCCGCTGCGTCTTATTCAGCTCATCTATTTTCAGAAAGCGCAGTTTATTCTTTTTCAATGCAGGAATCAGGGAACGGTTCAGACAGGAATACTGCTTTTTGGAAAAGTCATGAATTTTATCCGTCAGCAAATCAAACTGTTTCTGGGCGCTCATACCCGATTCATCAGGCTTTTTGCCCTTTGGTGAATGCAGTCTGTCCATCACCCCTGCTACTCTGACCATAAAGAATTCATCCAGATTGGATGCGGTGATTGCCAGAAAATTCAGCCGCTCCAGAATGGGATTATCCTTTTCAAAGGCTTCCTCCAGCACCCGGCTGTTGAAATCCATCCAGCTCAGTTCCCTGTCATGATACGGAAAATCCGGAGCCGAACATAGTTTGGTTGGTTTCAGCTTAGCCTTGGACGGCGTTTTTTCTTTCGTATCTTTTTTTATTTTGACTTCCTCTTTTTTCTTATCACTCACGGTACTCACCTTTCAACGAACACGGCAGTTGATCAGGCAGATTCGCCTGATCAGCCATCGCAATACTTTTATTTATTATATCAAATAATTTTACATATTTCAAGACAATTTTTGTTGAATTATGTGGCGGCGAGCCGCCGCTCCCTAGACGCGTCATTCGCTGCGCTTACGCTCCGCTCTGGTTTAGCTTCTACAAATTCGCACCTGCGGAATACTTTCAGCGGCACACTGCTTTTACGCTGTTCACTCAAGTTGACAGTTACTCTTTTTGCCAACAGAAATTTTACACTAACTGCCCATGTATTATGTTCGTTTCTTTGCTCTCCAAAATAGCATAAGCCTATATGCGCAACAGTTGAAAGTCTTTTCCACTGCTGTACATACAGGCATTTCATTATACACTAAGCTCAGATTTTCTCAAATCTCGGAACCTGCTTGCCGTCAACATCCACATACTGATAGAAAATAGCAACCGGTCTTGACCAGATTCTTCCTTCGCCGCCGCTTTCCTTGTAAATAACAAATTCTTCGGAGGTTTCCGTATCCTTCGCAATACAGATAAATTCATACACACCGCCTTTGAAATGACGGTACAGACCAGCCTCACCAATAGCGGGTAAAGGCTTTACATCATCCTCCTGTACTGTCTGGACCGTTTCTGCCTTGCCGCTGTCCGGATACTCAGGTGCATCTCCTCCTGTCAGTACCAGCACTCTGGTACCATGAGCCGGTATCTTAATATTGGCATGGCTGCCGTTGACATCAAAACTGCTCTTTCCGTCAAAGACATCATACAGCTTTACGCCGCCGTCTGTATGAAAGCCGATCTCAAAATCATCACCAGACAGATTCACAGCAATATATACCGTTTCATCCTCGAATTTACGCTTAAAAACCAGCTGTTCGTTGCGGATGACTGTATTTTCAAAGCTGCCGTATTTAAGCGCCTTGTACTTTCTGCGGACTGCACCCAGGCGGCACACATGGCGATACAGCTCGTTATCCTCTATATCGGACACATCTACGCACGGACGCAGCGGATAGTCATGGTCAGTATGATTCTTCTGACCCTTGATGCCCCATTCGCTGCCATAATAAACAGACGGTACACCTGGCATGAAATACGCCATGGTAAAACAGTTTTTAATATTTTCGGCTTCCCGTACGGTGCTGGCTATACGATTGACATCGTGATTATCTACAAAATTATATGTATAGATATGGTGATAAATACCGCCGTTTGCAAACTGACGGTTCAGAGAATGGGCAATTTCAAAATAATTATGGTCATTATGTGATGAATAAATACCCTTATAGCATTCATAGTTGGTACAGGAATCCAGCAGATCAGGATTAGCAAGCCTTGCATAATCCCCATGAATAATCTCACCCATCAGCCAGAATTCCGGATCTCTGGATTTACAGAAATGTTTCAGCTCACGCAGAAAATCCTGATCCATGCAGTATGCCACATCCAGCCGCAGACCGTCTATGCCGAACTGCTCCATCCACATAGCTACTGCGTCAAAAATATGCTTTTTGACATCCGGGTGTCTGAGGTTCAGCTTTACCAGGTCGTAATTGCCTTCCCAGCCCTCATACCAGAACGGATCGCCCCAAGGACTGCTGCCGCCGAAATTCAGATTCTGGAACCAGGAGCAATAAGGAGAGCCTTGTTTTTTCTCCTGAACATCCTTGAATGCCCAGAAGCCTCTGCCCACGTGATTGAATACACCATCGAGTACAACTCTGATACCATTCTCGTGCAGCTCACGGCAAATCTTCGCAAAGCTTTCGTTATCACCCAGACGGTTATCAATATGATAGTAATCGTTCGTATCATAGCCATGAGTGGTGGACATAAATACAGGTCCGAAATAAACAGCATTTACGTGCATTTCTTTGAGATGTGGAATAAAATCAATTACCTTGTCCAGGCGGTATGCCTGATTTCCGTCATTGATTCTCGGCGCACCGCAGAATCCTAACGGATAAATATGATAAAATACAGATTCGTTGACCCAATACATTGTTTCACTCGTTCCTTTCATGCTTAACGTATTCTGATTGTACTGTAGGACAGCAACTTCGTAATTATAGCATACATCAACAAGAAAAGCAATAGTTTTTTCTTCTTTTTGTGCAATTTGCATTCGCAACTGCAAATTTCCATTTTGCACCTCAGAATGGATAGACAAATTTCCGCAAATATCTTATAATTTAATTACATCACATTTGAATGGGAGGGATTACTATGACTGATTCAAAAAACGAAACCCGCAGCCGCTATGCGGAGGAAGTAGACCGGGAAATTGAACGCTGTATAGACAGAATGGAAAGCAAGGATTACACCTTTCCGCCGCGCATGACACGAAAGGATTATTGGTTTATCGGCATTTTCATTGTTATTTGTCTGGCAGCCATCATCGTCGGCGCATGGCTCTGACCGGCGTGCCGCCGGTGGCACTTCTCTCGGTCGATTCCATCAACCCCTACTATTACATCTCCCACGTGTAGATTTGCCTTGCATCTGTTTCCGGCGCTTCCTGAACGCGTCAGCCGCTGCGCTCTGGTTAAGGCTTGAATTTTGAATTTATTAAGGAGGTTCTTATGCAGCATACGAACGTCAATCAACAAATTGAAAAAGAATCGGTTTTCGGCATTGTTCCGGTTCTGAAGGACAAAAAGATTTATGGGTTTCTGGATGCCGTTCTGATATTGTCAGGCTACTGCATCGCTACATGGAGCTATACCCAGGGATCCTATCTGGCAAGCCTGGTGGGATTCCGGCAGCTGCTGATCGGTGCTTTTCTTGGTGCGCTGCTGATGCTGGCAATTTACCAGCTTCCGGTAATCCTGTCCGTGCGATATGGAATAGATATCTGGATCTGGCTGCGGGCTGTTTTCGGTAAAAATGGTACTGCTGTCATGTCCGTTATCATCATTCTGATCAACTATCCATGGTACGCAGTCTGTGCCGATCTGTTTGCCTCGTCCATGTCCAATCTGGCAGCGTTATGCGGGGTTCAGCTTTCGCAGCCCACTATCGTTTTGCTGCGTATTCTTTGCGTTGTCATCGGAACGATCATTGCCTGGAAGGGAATCGGCGCTATTACGCATACGACCCGCATTTTAGTACCCCTGCTGCTGGCGCTGGGCGTTCTTGTTATTATAGTCGGTTTCACCTCGGTACCATTTGATGTAATCTGGAACTATACTGCCAAACCGGAGGGATATGATAACAGCATTATCCCCTATATCATCTCTATTGAAGCCAATTTTGCCTTTGTGATCACTCTTGTCGGCGGTATGGCGGAGGTGCCCCGTCTGGTCAGAACCGAAAGAGCCGGCTACTGGGCAGGCGTTCTCGGTCAGGGCATTGCCGGTTCCTTGTTTGTGGTGGTCGGTGCTGTCATGGCAATCGCTATGCAATATGTGACCGGGAAAATGGTAGACGATCCCACGGTCATGCTCGCAACTTTGTCTGTTCCTGCGTTAGCTTTCAGTTCCTTGCTGTTAGTTGCCTTTGCCAACATCGGTACGCAGGCAGTGGGTTCGTACATTTACGGCGTCATGCTGAAATCCACCTTCAAGAAAACAAGCTACCATATACTGATCCTGATTCTGGCTGCCTATGTTATCGGATTATGCATCTGGGGGAAGATCGTGGAATACTTTGGTTCCTTTCTGACCATCAGCGCCTGTATTTATGCACCGCTGGCAGCCCTGCTGTTCACGGACTTCTTTTTTGTCCGCAGACAGACGCTGGATCTGCGCTCTGCCTTTGACCTCAGGGGACATACGCTTTACCGTTTCACAGGCGGATTCAATCTTGTAGGCTTAGGCTGTGTTGCTGCCGGGATTGCCATTTCACTTGCCATTTACGACCCCGTTAACTGTATTGTTCACTGTGAACCGCTTTTTTACCTGACGCCCACAGGCGCTTCCTTTATCGGCACGGGACTGCTGTATTATCTGCTTAGCAGAATTCCGTTTATCCGCCGTTATTTGCTTCCTGAAAAAGCAGCGGTTTCTCAGAACGGGAGGTGACTGGCAGATGCAACTGCGCAAGAAAAAGCCGGATACTACACCCTTTGACCGCAGAAGAATTCCTCCCAAACAAAATCTGTTCATGATGCCTGCTATATGGCTGCTCTGCAAGGTGCTGACACTGCCCTACCACCTGAAAATCACAAAGGTCAATATGCAAGGACTGAAACCGCCCTTTCTGGTACTGGGAACACATCATTCATTTATGGATTTTATTGTCACCCCGCTGACGCTGTTTCCGCACCGTGCCAATTATGTTTCCGAGCTGGAAGGATTTGAATACTATGGAGAATGGCTGTATCGCCAGTTAGGCTGCCTTGGCACGAGGAAGTTTGTCAATGATACGGCACTGGTAAAAAACATCCGCAGAGTAATGCAGCGAAATGGTATACTGGTTCTTTATCCCGAAGCAAGATATGCCAATGTGGGTACAAGCTCCGAGCTGCCCCCATCGCTGGGGAAACTGGTAAAATATCTGGATGTTCCCCTGGTTACTCTGCAAATGCAGGGGAATTATCTGCAATCCCCTATCTGGAACCTGAAACCCCGCCGTCAGGCACGGCTCCGTGCCCAGATAAAACAGGCAATGACAACAGAAGAAATCAGGAACAGCAGCGTTGAGGAAATCAACGCACGGATTGCACAAGAGCTGCAATATGACGAATACCGCTACCAGCTGAATCATCACATCCGGATCAATGTGCCCTTTCGTGCAGAAGGGCTGGAAAAGCCGCTGTATATGTGTCGTGACTGCGGCAGTGAATTTACTATGCAGACCAAAGGCAATGCCCTGTTCTGTACCAGCTGCGGCAGCCGCTATGAAATGAACGAATTTGGTCAGTTAGTCAAAAACGGAAAAACGATTCATATTCCCGACTGGTACGAATGGGAAAGGTCACAGGTACTGCAGGAGATCAAAGACGGAAAATACCGTCTGGATATGAAGGTACATATTGAATCGCTGCCCAATGCCGTCAATTTTATCGACCTGGGCGAAGGGCATTTGTTACATACGGCTGACGGATTTGAACTGCGTTTCAAGGACTACGGCTGCATAAAAGAAGATACCCTAATCGTACCAAGCAAGGCATTGTTTTCCATTCATACCGAATATGACTACCGGGGTAAGGGCGAATGCATTACCCTTTCCACACCAGACAATACCTATTTTATTTATCCTCTCGAACATGGTTTCAGCGCTACAAAAATTCAATTTGCCGTTGAACAGACCGGTTCCAGCTAAGGGAACCTACTCTGGGGAAAACCCTTTGTCTGAAAACAAAGGGTTAGGGTAAAAATACCATAGAAAATTTTTTTGATATTTGCGTTTTTGTTTTTTATTGGTTCTGTTTTCGGATGGATACTGGAGCTTTTTTATCGGAGATTTTTCTCCCGGAACAATCCGGAGAGGAAATGGATAACCCCCGGATTCTGCATCGGTCCTTATCTTCCTTTATACGGCACAGGTCTATGCTTTCTGTATCTGATCGCATCTATACAACAATACAGTCCGGTTGCTGACGAGCCATGGCAAACGATCATATTGATAATTACTATGATACTGGCAATGACAATCATTGAATATATTGCAGGCTTTATTTCCCTTCGCTCCTTTCATGTGCGCCTCTGGGATTATTCAGAGGAGTGGGCAAATATTCAGGGAATAATCTGCCCGAAATTCTCTGCATTCTGGGGAATTCTCGGTACTGTCTATTATTACCTTGTCCATCCATATATTCTTGATGCGCTCAGATGGCTGTCCGAAAATCTGGCTTTTTCTTTCATTATCGGTATGTTTTTCGGATTTTTTATCATTGATGCAGTATATTCCACAAAACTTATTGCACGCCTGAAACAATATGCCGATGAAAACGAAGTTATTGTGCGCTATGAACAGTTAAAATCCCGTATACGCAGTTTTCAGGATGAGCAAAAAAGCAAATATCATTTTTTCCGCCCTCTTCATTCCGAACGCACGGTTGCAGAGCATATCAACGATCTGAGGGATACCTTTGAAAAAATGAAAGATTTCAGAAGTAAAATCTAATTGAAATCAGTGTAGTAAAAGCCGTGCAGATCTTCTTGACAAATCTGCACGGCTACTCTTTTCCCCATTCGTTGACCAGTTTGTCAGACGTTTGAGAAAGAAATATTGATATTACAAATCATAGATAAAGGAGCATTTAAAATGATTATTGATTTTAACGATATTGAGCAAATGACGATTCCCTGCATGAACAACGGCGAGGGTATGATGACTGTCAGAATGTATCATGACGAAAGCTACCGCATTATACCGACAACAATTCATCCGGGGCGGCAGAATTGGTCTGCATACACAAAACTCCGGCGATGATCTGAACTATATTCTCAGCGAAAACGGAAAGGCTGTGTGTGATGGTGTGGAAGAAGCACTAAAACCCGGAGTGATGCATATCTGTCCGAAAGGTTCACAGCATACAATCATCAATACCGGAGAAACTGATCTTGTAATGCCGACTATGGTTGTGGCAAAATAATAATGACTCTTATTTGGTAAAAAGCCCGGACAGTTCACCAGAATCGTCCGGACTTAGTATTTATCCTGTCCGTCAGATAACACATAGCAGAAAAAGTATTTGCCGCAAAGAAATATTCCTTCTTTCCGATTCAGACAGTTTGTGTCCGCATAGAAAAGGGTTATTAATGATTGATATTATCCTCTATAAAATCGGCAGTTTGTCTTATCTGTTCGTCAGCGCTTATTTCCGGTATACCATCTCCCTTTTGTGCTCCGTAACTGCCGAAAAAGGAATGACATCCGCCTTTTATAACCAATTCCTTTGTGTTGGAAGGAAGAAACGAATAGTTATCCTTGTATTTTTGCATATTGAGTACCTGGTCATTGCTGCCGTATATCGAAATAACATTCAGAGATGAATCTCTTAAATCAGAAGTTGTATATGCTGCCAATAGAATAAGGCCCTCAAGGTCATCACGATGTTTATCCGCATAGGAGGATGCTATACCTCCTCCCAGAGAATGACCGCCTATATACCAATGCCTGACCAACGGATACTCTTCTTTGACACTGTTTGCTGCATTAATGTCAAATACTGCCAGATCAAATGGCATTTCAACAATAATGCAGAGAATATCCTTTTTTGCAATCTCTTTCATAAGAGGAGCATATGCACTATATTCTACTTTCGCTCCGGGATAGAATATCAACCCGTCATCATAACTTTTTGGTGTAAAAACCATTCTTCCGTTTTCTTTGGTAACGGTTACTTCGCTGTCAGATACGGCAGCAGAAAGTGCTGTTTCATCAGCATTATATTTATCGGTGTTAACAAAGATCAAAAACGCTGCAAACAATGCAAGAACTAAACCGATAATGATCGAAGGTATCAGGATTTTTTTCTTTTTCAAACAGATCGCCTCTTTCAAAAAACTGCTTATTAAGATAAATCACTATTTCCACTAATACTATTATATCATTACCGTATTCTCATGGCTACCTTTTTTTGCATTCTTACGCTGCCAGAAAAGGAATAATCGTTGGCAAATAGTGTAACTGTTAATTCAACTGAGCTGCGTAAAAGCAGTGTGCTGCTAAATGTATTCCGCGGGTGCAAAGGAATACAAGCCTTAACCAGAGCGGAACGCCAAAAACTAATACAAGTCAAGCCCACACGTGGGTGATGCAATAGTAGAAGGGTCATGGAATACGAACGAGAGCAGCGACACTGGCGCCTCTACGAAGTTTTTGTGGACAGTAAGGGGACTTTTTGGTATAATCTTTGTAGTTAAATCAAAATTCAGGAGAGTGCGTTCGTATGAATCCTTGGTATGCTGCAATGATTGAGCTAGCCGTATTGTTTATGCTGTTTGTATGCTTTATTGTTCTCCTTATTATGATAATCATAGCAAAAAGGAAGCATCAACCATTGAAAATAAAAAGTGCCTTATTATTTCTGGATGTAATGCTTTTTGCCTTTTCGCTTGTCTTTGTTTTATCACATTCAACTTATTACAAATATAATGATTGGACAATTCTGGGCAGTCATATCAGTGATGTACAAAAGCAATACGGTGACTTTGACCTTAATATTGTCCAAACAGGACATTCAGGTCACGTGGGATATTATATCTATACGGATAACGGTCCTGTTATGCCCGACTATTTACCGCACTACTATTACATCCATTATGATGAAAACGGCATTGTGGACAGCGTGACATATGCTTGTGCAGAGGGAGGATGATTGAAACAGGAATGTATATTAAGGAACCACTGAATCAATCATGCCTGACGGCTCAGCACCTGTCTTGCCTGCATCTTTTCCGTCATCTTGCACCAGATTCGCTTGATAACCATCAGGTTATCTGCACTCATTTGGTACAACTTTGAGATTTGAGCTAATCACCCATGTGTGGGCTTGCCGGATATGGAGTATATCGTAAATAGTTTAATGTTTTTCGTAAAAATATTATTGACAAACGTTAAAACGTCTGATAATATATTATCAAATCAATATTACGGAGGAAACCATATGACAAAAACACATCGTCTGGCACTCATCTTTGCAAAAATATTAGAGGTGTCTCACTGGATTGCGGCAGCCGCATAGCTGTGCATTTCAGCCGTCACTATCATTCTGGGGCAGCAGGCCTACAGCTATGACACGATACTGGGCAGACTGTTTAACACCGGTGTATCCGAAGGACAATACGATTATACCTATCGCAGCATCAATATTTACGGGCTTTCGTTCAGGAACACAGAAGAATTTGGCAAAAAGTTTGTCGCGGTCGGACAGGGTGATAATGTGGAGATGCGCCGTGAAATTGTCAGCTATCATCTTGATGCGATCATTGTCTACTGTATCGGCGCAATGATGCTGATGGCACTGATGGCGCTGATATTTCACAATGCTTATCGTATTCTTAAAATCGCTGTGAATGACCGCTCTCCTTTTCAGCCGAAGGTCGTAAAGAAAATGCGCTGCATCGGAATCTTTCTGATCGGTATGTCCGTGGCTTGTATTGCGGCAAGCTATATTGCAGGCACAATGACTGGCGGAGGAACTCTTTGCCTTGGGCTGGAGCATACCGCACTCGGTGTTTTAACATTGGGATTAGCCGAGTATTTTTGTCACGGAATTGATCTCGAAAAAGAAACTGAGGGTCTGATCTGAGGAGGAAAAAACATGATCAAAACAGCAAAACATTTAGCAGTATTTTTACAGCTCCTTCATGGCATGGCGGCTATAGCAGCACTGGTGGTTTTCCTTACCCTTCTGCTGACAGGCTCGGTCAAAGGCGAATTGTTAGAAAGTGTGTTTCATACAGGTGCTGTCTATGACAAGGAAAGCCACACAGCCGTCGTTCGTGAGCTGAGCGTTTACGGACTGGACATTACCGGAGTTTACAAGCCGCTCTATTCTCACGATTACCAATCCTACGAGAATTATATAACCGGAGAATCCAGCTTCTATCATAAACTGAACTACGAGGGTTGTGAGTACAATACAGGAGCGGCTTTTGTGTATTCCATCGGCTGCCTGATCATTCTCGTTCTTATGACGATCGTTTTCGATATGATTCATAGCATACTTGAATCAGCAGACGGCAATCAGCCCCGATTTAAAAAAGATACTGCTTCTATGCTCAGATATACAGGCATTCTGCTGGTAACAGTATCTTTGGTATGTCTTGTAACAAGCATTATCGGCAGCTTGCTGACCTCCGAGGAAAACATCAATATCAATGAGATTACCTTTACAATAGGTTTATTCATGATCTGCCTGTCCAGATTTTTTGATTACGGCAGCAAGCTGGAAAAGGATGCAGAGGAGTTGGTATAGTATGGGTAAAATTATACTCCATCTCGACAGAATAATGGTTGAACGAAAAATATCACTTAACGAATTAGCGGAGAGAGTCGGCATCAGCAATGTCAACCTTTCCAAAATCAAGAACAATAAGGTCACAGCTATGCGTTTTTCCACGCTCGGAGCCATCTGCGAGGTATTGAACTGTCAGCCCGGAGATATTCTGGAATTTGAGCATGAAGAATAATCGTTCAATGAATGATTCCCAGAAAATTCCTGACTGGTCTGGAAGAATTCATAAACCATTCCGACTATAGTATCTTTTGACTTAAAAACTCCGAATCGTTTTTTTGTTCCGGCTGCTTTATCTTGCTGTTTTTTCATTTTTGATGCATTCCTTTCCCTGGCTGCCATCATATCACACCTGTGCCAATCCGGCTGCATTCACCAGACAAACGGAATCAATCTGTACTTTACCTTTTGCTTATATGCTGTATAGCCCTCCAGACCCTTTTCCAGTACAGATTCTTCGTTTCTGATACGAACGACCAGAACAAACGGATATATCAGAAAAATCAGAAAGGAATACAGCGAACCTAATATCAGCGGGATTGACAGAAACATTAAAAGTGTAGAAAAATACATAGGATGCCGGACAATACCATATAATCCGGTATCTATAATTTTCTGCTCCTGCTGCACTTCAATCGTCCTGGACAGATACGTGTTTTCTTTCATAACCTCTGCATACAGCAGATAGGCAATAAAAAACACGCCGGATGCAGTTATCACCATCCACAAGGGCAGCTGCTGCCAGCCGAATCTGTAATTCAATCCGGCAACAACAAATCCCGCCAGAAACATGATGCCGCTTATACCTACAACTGCCTTCTGTTCAGATTCTGTTTCCTTGCCGTTCAGTCTTTTTTCAAGCAGGGACGGATTTTTTGCCAGCATGACAATTCCCATCACCAGCATGGGAATAAACAACAATCCGATAAAAATCCAGCCATTCACAAACTCCAGCGACCCTGCCGGCACAAAAACCAGCAGCATAACCAACAGTAAACCTATTCCATATTTTAATAATGCTCTCAATACCAGCTTCATTTTAATCTCCCCACCTCGATTATATTTTCTATGATTATTATACCATATCCGCTCCCAAAAACAACCATTTACCGAAAAACACTATCATTCATTTTGTCCGGTCAGCTGCCTTTATAAATGCCTCTGATCATTCTGGTTACACACGGAATTTTTTAATCATCCGGAGGAACATAGCAGCGAAGCATATTTCTGTCATTACTGAATTTGAGAAAAAGCTCCTTCACTCACGTTCAGAATGACAGGTTATTTAATTTTCTTAATCAGAATTAATTCTGTGAGATTACCCCATAGAGATCAATTTTTTAAATATTTATTCCGAACAGGCAAATTGTACAATTATGATAGATCCCTTTAATTAAGAAACTATAGTTTTTTAGGAAGGGTTTCCCCCAGGGACGTGCTGGCAAAAATGATTTCCGTGGGCCCGGCGCGAATCCTTATTGCATTTTAAAAACGGAAATGATATAATGTAACTGTAAACAGGAAGGCTGGCTTTTGTCAGTGAAAATGACTTCTGTTTTCAATAATAATATACGAACCTATTGAAAAGGAGGAACTGCTATGGGACTTATGGATCAGGTCAAATCAGCTGTACAGGATGAAAATATGAGAAATCAGGTTAAATCTGCTGTCAGCTCCGCTGCGAAGGACGAAAACATCAAGAATCAGGTTAAATCCGCTGCTGCAGGTGCTGCTGCAAAGATTGCCGGTGATAAGGTAGACAAACAGACCGTTGCTGATACGGTCGGAAACGTCGTTGATCAGGCTGCTAATCTTCTTTAATACAATCAAAAACGGAAGCTGAAAGACAGGTTTTCACCTGACAGCTTCCGTTATTTTTTTATCATCCTGTCATATCAGCCGTCTGCCGTCACAGTATTTGCAGATCAGCATATCACCGCCTGCCTCCCTGAAAACGGCGGGAAGGTACTTTTCTGTCGCTGTAATACAGCGGGGATTTTTGCAACGGAACGGATGGGTAGGCATGACCCTCGCCGGGAATGACTTATCAGAAGATTGCAGCATCGTGATAATCAGCGCCATTCTGCCGTACATTCCATATACCGTCTGTTCAAAATATTTTGCACGGTCGTCATAATCCACTTCCACATCAATCTCATCCACCCTCGGCAGCGGGTGCAGAATTTTCATATTCTTCTTTGCCGCCCTGAGCTTCTGTTTATCCAGAATAAACACACCATGCTGCTTCTGGTATTCTTCTTCACTCGCGAACCGCTCACGCTGTATACGGGTCATATACAGAACGTCCAGCTTCGGAATAGCATCTGTCAGGCTCGGAATTTCTTCATAGCTGCATTCAGACGCATTAATGATATCCTTGATATATTGCGGTATCGTCAGTTCAGGCGTTGATATCAGAATAAAACGATTGCCTGGAAAGGTCGCCATGGTTTTGATCAGAGAATGCACCGTTCTGCCGTTTTTCAGGTCGCCGCACAAGCCAATTGTCAGATGATCCAGCCTGCCCGATTCATGATGCAGCGTAACAATATCCGTCAGTGTCTGGGTAGGATGCAGATGTCCCCCATCCCCTGCATTGACCACCGGAACAGGCGAATACATGGCAGCGGCAGCTGCTGTACCCTCCATCGGATGCCGGATCGCAATAATATCCGTATAGCCGCCTACTACCGTAATGGTATCCTTCAGGCTTTCGCCCTTTGCTACGCTGGAATTCTGCGGATTGTCAAAACCAATAATCGTTCCGCCCAGCCGCAGCATAGCTGTCTGAAAGGACATTTGTGTTCTGGTGGAAGGTTCGTAGAACAAGGTTGCCAGTATCTTCCCCCGGCATACGTCCGCATAATCAGACGGATGCCGCTGTATCTCATCCGCAAGCGTTATGACCCCCATCAATTCTTTATGAGAAAGGTCTGTCAGATCCAATACATTTTTTGATTTCATCATATATCACCCGCATTTCGTTTTTCTACACCATTATACCATTCTCATCTCCTAAATGCAAGCAGCGAACAGTCCGGCACACAAATCAATTTATCGGCGCTGCAACTTAAGTGTAAAATTATAGTTGGCACCTGCCAACCAAAATAAGCTGCGCAAAAGCCGTGTGCTTTTAAATGCATTCCGCGGGTGTGAATTTGTTTAAGCTATAACCAGAGCGGAGCGCTGAAAACGAATACAAGTCAAGCCCACACGTGAGAGATTCAATAGCAGAAGGGTCAAGGAATCCGAACGAGAGCAGTGACACCGGCGGCACGCCGGCGCAGCGACTGACGCGTTCAGGGAGCGGCGGCTCGCCGCCCGGTTGGAAATTAGTGTTGATTTTGGAATAAAAGTATGATATGATAAGCAGTATGATATGAGTGATTGATAAAGAGTGGACAGCCTGCGGATTTAGCCGGAATTCCACTTTCCACTTTCCACATTCCGAAGAGAGGGTGATTAATTTGTCACTGAATACAAAAGAAATTGTATCAGAGCTGTTTGGAAATTGCCTGCAAATGAATGATGAAAATACAGAGGTACTGGTGACGCTGGATTATGGACCCAGGATTGTAAGCATCCACACAAATAACGGCAGAGAACTGATATACCAGGCGCCTGATGCCGCAATAGGCAGACCGCATGGACATAAAATGAGAATCACTTTTGAAAAGAGTACAAACGGAATCTACTGCGATCATGCACCGGTCCGCTATTCACCAATGACAGAAGGCGTGCGGTTTGTGCAGTCGGTGACAGAACCGGCTCAGATGGAAGTGATCATGGATGTCTGCCTGACAGAGAACGGCAGTCTGACGGTGGAACACAGTATTATCAATCGCTCCAAGGATCCGGTCAAGGTGTCGATCTATACCGAAACACCGTTTACAAGGGATGGATTTGTGGTCATCCCGCAGGGGAATGCCGCATCGTCGGAACGCCCCGGAAAAATCATGACCCTATGGGACGGCTGCAGCTGGTCCGATGAACGGCTGTTTATCGGTGACCGGTATGTCATGGTACGATCTCTTGATGAAGCAGGAAAACCACGGCTGAAAATCGGCGTGAATGATACGGATGGAATTGTTGGATTTATCGGCAGTAAAGGATGTCTGATCAAACAGTATACGCACAACCGCAATGCGCTGTATCCTTTTTACAATTGTTCAGCCTTTGCTACGGAAAACAACGGATGGCTGAGCATACAGATGACAAGTCCGTTCTATCTGGTTGAACCGGAAGAGGCAGCCAGACATACTGAAATCTGGCACCCCTGCGAAGCAGCAGACAGTGCCGTGTTTCATGATGAAGAAAGTGTACGCGTATTCCTGGAACAGTATATGCAGGGTAAATAAAGGAATGGTGACTGAGCAATGTATAAAAATTATTTATTTGATCTGTACGGAACATTGATTGATATCAATACAGACGAATGGAATGACGAACTGTGGGAGCGTATGGCGCTGTTGTATTCTCTCAGCGGTGCAGCCTATACTGCGGAAGAACTGCATAAGGCATATGATCTTCTGGTAGCGGACGAGAAAAAGCGGGTACCCAAGGAAAAATACAGTACAGTACCGGAACCGCTGCTTGAAAATGTATTTATGCGCCTGTATACAGACAAGGGTGTGGAATGCACAAGAGAAACAGCGGATTACACCGGCAGAATGTTCCGTGCATTGACGATCAGGTTTATCAGGCTGTATGACGGTGTGAAAGAGCTGTTTCAGGCAATCCGTGACCATGGCGGTAACATTTATCTGCTGTCCAATGCACAAAGAATGTTTACGGAGCCGGAAATCAGGATGCTGGGCATTTATGACGAATTTGATTATGTCATGATTTCCTCTGACGAGGGATGCGCAAAGCCTGACCGTAAATTCTATGAATGTATGCTCAACCGCTTCCATCTTGACCCCAAGGAAACGATTATGATCGGCAACGATTATATTACCGATATCAAGGGGTCCTATGAAGCAGGATTGGATTCTCTGTATCTTGATACGGATATTTCTCCTGAAATCAAAGGAGAACTGCTGGCAAAGTACAAGATCATGTCAGGCAGTCTGTTTGACGCAATAGAGGCATTGTTCCCCTCGGAAAAGCCAGAGAAAAAAAAGCAGCACTAAGCCGAACGCAAAAAGCCGTGCCGGATGCTTTAACCGGCAATCCGCTGACCATATAAGAATATGGAAACTGGCATAAAGCTGGGGAAACCCTTTGTTACAGCAAAGAGTTTCCCCGATCTTTTTCGTAAAAATAGAACAGCCGTTTATTCTGTTATCATGCAAGCGTAATTTTATCAACGGTAGCAAAGGAATATCCCATGTTTTCCCATTTCGTGAGCAGCTCATCCAGAATTTCACTGTTGGTGCGGGACGTGCTGTGCAGAAGTACCACAGCGCCGTTGTGAATCCTTGGTATCAGCTTGGAAAACGCCTCTTCCTTCGTGGGCTGGTCGTCATTGTACCAGTCAACGTAGGCAAGGCTCCAGAACACCGTAGTATAGCCCAGTTTCTTTGCCATAGCAAGGTTATCTTCGCTGTATTTCCCCTGGGGAGGCCGGTAAAATTTCGGCATGGGCTTTCCTGTTGTCTGCTGGTAAAGGGTTTCCAGCTTGGTCAACTCATCCGTAAAGCTCTTTTCATCACGGATTTTTGACATATCCGGATGGCTGTAGGTATGGTTGCCCACCAGATGTCCTTCACTGACCATACGCTTTACTAATTCGGGTGCAGTTTCGATAAAATTGCCTACAAGGAAAAAGGTTGCCTGAATATGGTGCTTTTTGAGTACATCCAGAATGTGCGGTGTATAACCGTTTTCATAACCGGCGTCAAAGGTCAGATAAATCTGCTTCTGAGCCGTATCGCCGGTATAGAGCGCTCTGTATTGCCGCAGCTGCTGCGCACTGGCATTGCCCGTCGGCGGGCTGCCCTCTGTGCGGTAAGACAGCCCCCAGTTGGCGTCATCTGCCGCTGTCATGACGGCATGATCGTGCAGCCCCGCACCGGATATGATCAGCGTTGTCATTAATACGGCAGCTGTCAATAGTGCGGCGATGGTTTTTTTGCCGAAAATTACATACATAGTATCACCGTCCGGATCTCTGAATATGGTTACCGTATACTATATTCAGCAAATCACAGCAGTATACCCCATTCATCCTGTTATCGTGCGGAATTTGGGATAATATTCGTCTATCAGGTCAGCTGCTGAGGAAAGCATATATTCAAACAGCATCCCGTTCAGATTCGTTTCATAAAAGCTGTTGGTCATCTTGAAATACAGCAGCCTGTCCTGCGGGTCAATGCAGAAGCTGCCATCCGGCAGCCCGTTGTTGGCCATGCAGACCGCCAGCGCCAGATCGGCAGTCTGTTCCTTTACAAAGGCAAGCGGCAGCGCACAGTACAGGCTTACCAGCATTTTTGTCGGGTCAACCTGAAATAACAGATGCTGTTCAAAATCCTTTCCGCTGATCCTGCACCTGACACACAGACTTTTATCATCCCGCACATGATGAATGTCATTGTACTCCAGCGTCCGGCAGATCAGCATATAGTGTTTCCACGATTTGGTCGATGTAAGCGTCATGGCTCCTTCTCCTCGCTCGAAAGATAAATGTGTCCACCTTTATTATATCGCTGCATCACTGCAAAATATGCTGCATTCTGCTTTACAAAGCTCAGATCAGCTGCGCTCGTGGGAACCCACACGCAGGTATTAACCAAAAGGGGCAGTGCCCCGATTATATTAAAAAGAGGGATTATCATGCAATATCAGGAAGCTGTTAACAAGATTAATTCGTTGTTGGTCTTTGGGGTAAAACCCGGTCTGGAACGGATACGGGAACTGATGGAACGACTGGGATCACCTGAAAAGAAGCTGAAGTTCATACATATTGCCGGAACAAACGGAAAGGGCAGTACCTGTACTTGGATTGCGTCTGTACTGACAAAGGCTGGCTATCGCACAGGCAGATTCATTTCTCCGTATGTGCTGGAATTCCGGGAACGGTTCACGATAGACGGTGAAATGATTCCGGAACAGACGCTGGCGGATATTATAGAAGAAATCTTCCCTTATGTAGAACAGATGCGCAGTGAAGGAAAGGTGATTACGGAATTTGAATGCATCTTTGCAGCTGCCATTGTCTGGTATGTCAGAGAACAATGTGATATTGTTGTACTGGAAACCGGTCTTGGCGGTCGGTTTGATGCAACCAATATCATCGACACACCCTTAGCGGCAGTTATAACCTCTGTTTCTCTCGATCATACCGCTATACTCGGAGATACCTATGCGAAAATTGCATCTGAAAAATGCGGTATTCTCAAACCCCACGGAACCTGTATTGCTTATGCCCGGCAGAATCCTTCCGCTGCTGAGGTCATACGTCAGACAGCTGCCAGGCAGGACAACCGTCTGATTCTGGCAGACGGTGATCAGGCTCAGATCATTCATGGAGATATTTTCGGGACAGAATTTATGTACCGGAACAGGCGGCTGCATATCCGGCTTTCAGGAGATCATATGGTAAGAAATGCTGTAACAGCACTGGAAACACTGCTGAGTCTGAGAGATAAAGGGTTTTCTATTACGGATGAAGCTCTGCAGGAAGGTTTTTCGCAGGCGCAGTTTCCTGCCAGAATGGAGGTTCTTTCTGCAAAGCCGCTGGTCGTGCTGGACGGAGCACATAATCCGGACGGAGCAAAGGCATTGTCCGATGCGCTGCAGAAATACCTGGGAAACAAACGAAAAATCGGTCTGGTTGGTATGCTTGCAGACAAGGATGTACAGTCGGCATTATCCTGTCTGGCGCCGCTGTTTGATAAGCTATGGGCAACGCAGCCTATGAATCCCCGAAAGATGGATGCTGAAACGCTGGCAGGTGTATTACAGCCATTTTGTAACAATGTGATACCACAGCAGCACATACAGAACGCTTGTCAGTCTGCACTGGCAGAATTGGATGATAACAGTGCGCTGATCATATTTGGTTCACTGTATTTAGCATCACAGGTGCGTCCGGTCATGCTGAAGCTGCTTGACAACAAACAAGTCATATAACAGATGCTGATGATTCATGACAGTAATTCACATATATGTATCTTTTATCTGAATCCGTGAAATTGAACTCTCCAGCCCGCAGCTTTCGTATCGGCATTCGCCGCCGGTGTCGCGCACTCTCAGTTAAGTTATGCGCCCGCCTGCTTTGGAACTCCGTCTTGTGGCAGAGGCTCTGGCGAACAGCCCCGCAGCTTTCGTATCGGCGCCACTTACATCATTTCAGAGAGGGCTTTACAGCGGCATGGGGAGGTTTACTCACTAAGTCTGGTTTTGGTTTACGGCGGTTCAGCTATAATCTGAGTGTCTGTTTGGCACATCCCGGAAGTTGGTATAAAGTGATTCCATAATACGGATTCCGGTTGTATATATGGATATAAAACCCGCTGTCAGATTTCCTCTATTACCAGCGGTGTGGTCATATTGGCACCGCATAACAATGTTTTTGTACCACTGAGGGCATAAATGTCATCACAGAAGGATTCTTGTTCAAACATAGATTTTGTATCGGCATTCTGTAAGCAGTCAGCATAACGCATGATCACGGGCAGCGTGGCTGTCTTTCCCGCCATTTTCAGCAGCTCCCGCCCACGTTGGTTCATCCCCAGCACCCGCAGATAATACGGATGCGGCGGCAGAGCGGATTTCTGTATATGCAGCAGGGCATACATCAGAATGCGGCGGATACGGGCAAGCGGATAGCGTTTACTTCTGGTCATTGCTGCCACTTCCTCGACCGTTTCAGATGCACGTACAGCAGCATATAAACGGTTTTCTAAACCTTCACTGATTTCAGGTAATTCTGCCATCTCCTGCACTGTCATAGTTCGCAAACGATACATGAGTATGTTTTCCAGTTTTTTCATACGTCCGCCATGCGGAATCTGAACAGTCGTTACCGTGCATTCCGGCGGAATAAATGCGCCTGCCTGTTCTCCTCTCCCCTCGTGAAGCATAGAACGAATCAGACTGGCGCTGGCAAAACGACTGACTGCTTCGGCGCTATCGTGGGCGGCGCCCTCTCGCCTGACAGCAACCGGACGGATGGCACTGTGCAGACGACATAATGCCCTGCAATACTCGATGCCAAGAATATCATTCGGTGAACCTAATTTCTGTGCCAGCGCATCACCGTACACTTCACGCACTGCCTGTTCTCTGGCTGCGGCATAGGATACACCGCTTTTCAGTATTTCCCGCAGGCGCAGCAGTACCGATGCATCCTCTACAGCAGCCGCCGTCTGCTGCAAAAGTGCCGTATCGCCTGATTCACTGCCGAAGGCAAGCTCATCCACGCACCCCAGCGCCTGCGCCGCAAATACACCGCCATAGGCAAACCGCTCCGCATTGGCACACGCAAAGCTGACCGGCAGTTCAATCACCAGGTCGGCTCCGCCCATCAGTGCTGCCCTGGTTCTGGTAAATTTATCAAAAACAGCTGCCTCTCCCCTTTGTGTGAAATTACCGCTCATTACGGCGGCAATATGGGTCGTTCCCTGCTTTCTCAGCTGGTGCAGCATATATTGATGCCCGTTATGAAACGGATTATACTCACATATCACACTGGTTACTTTCATTCCCACACCCTGTTTACATTATCACATTGCAAAAACTGTTCACCAAGCATTTCCGCTTCCATACTGCCGTTAGTAGCATCCGCAAGCTGTCTGGCAAAGCTGCCGTAATGCTCCGGCGCAATATGGAATTGCATTGTCACGTTTTCGCCAAAGTCCGTATCATCCAACACGCCGCCGCAAGCAGGAATCAACCCCGACAGCTTTCCATACTGATTATAGCTGCAAACCAGGCGGCAGATATGACAGCTTTTCATGGTCACAATACCGCCTGCCTCCAGTGCTATTTTTGCTCCCTTTGTATAAGCCCGTACCAGACCGCCTGCGCCCAGCAGAATCCCTCCAAAATACCGGGTAACAACCACCACTACATCCGTTACACCCGACTTATTCAGCACATCCAGCGTGGGTACACCTGCCGTTCCGTGAGGTTCCCCATCGTCACTATAACGCTGTATACCGCCCTCACGCAGCACATAGGCATACACATTATGACGGGCATCCCAATGCTGTTTTTTCTTTTCTTCAATAAACGCCAGTGCCTCCTGTTCCGTGCGGACAGGACGTGCATATCCGATAAAGCGGGAACGCTGTTCTGTGAATTCATCCTGCGCTTCCTGTCTGATCGTTTTATATGATTTTTCCATCCAAAACATCCTTTCAAACTAATACAAGCTAAGCACACACGTGGGTGTATGGTATTTGAAGGGTCAATAAATTTGACTGAGAGCAGCGACACCGGCGGCACGCCGGAAACTTATACAAGCTAAGCACACACGTAGGTGTTGGTATTTGAAGGGTCAATAAATTTGACTGAGAGCATGCGGGGGCGCCGGGGTAGAAAAAGGCGGCACATACAATCATGTGCCGCCGTAAGTGCATTGTCAAAATTATTTCTGTGTAATGCCGTAACGCTTATTGAATCTGTCAGCACGTCCGCCGGTATCAACGAGCTTCTGTCTTCCAGTGAAGAACGGATGGCACTTGGAGCAAATTTCAACACGGATATCACTTTTTGTCGATCCTGTTTCGATCACATTACCGCAGGCACACTTGATAGTAGTCTGCTGGTACTTGGGATGTATACCTTCTCTCATTTTCGAGTCACCTCTTTCATCAATACCTAGAGTAACATTAGAATTATAGCATACTATTTTACAAAATGCAAGGGTTTTTTCATTTTTTGTTGCAGAATTCTTATGATGCTTTTTGTCACACCAGCATACATAAAGGGCGCTTCTGTCAGCTGCTGACACCGACTGAAACGCCCTTTTGTTTATTCTACTTCAATTCTGAGCTGCTGACCAGGCATCAGCATATCCGGATTTGTCAACCCGTTCAGATTAATCAGACTGACAACCGTGGTTCCGAACCGTTGTGCTATTTTCCACAAGGTATCACCGCTGCGGACTGTATAGACTCCATCCGTCAGTGTGCCGTCCGCCGGTGTCGGAAAACGGATAATCTGACCAATCTCAATACGATCCGGGTCGATAATATCGTTATAGGCTGCAAGCTCTTCTATACTATATCCGTATTTTTTGCCGATCTCATACAGGGTATCTCCGTCACGTACAATATAAATACGGATGCTGTCCTCTCCCGGACGCATGGGCACACGGATCGTTCTGCCTGTTTCGATACGGTCGGGGTCAGGAATACCATTCAGCCGGGAAAGAGTATTGACATCTGTACCAAACATTTTTGCAATAGCAAACAGAGTATCACCTGGTTCTATTGTATAATCACGGAAGACCACATCATCCTGGCAGCCTACCGGAATCCGCAGAATCTGACCCTCAGTAATCACATCCGGATTCGTTATTCCGTTAAAACCGGCTATTGTACCAATATCAGTACAAAACTGCCGGGCAATCGCATCCATTGTATCGCCCGCTTTGACAACATAAACTGTCGTTTTCATAATACAAAACCACCTCTTTGTCATACTATGACCGAACTGGTAAAAATGCCACATTTAATAAAAGCTTGTATCTGACCAGGATAAGCTGCGTAAAAGCAGTGTGAATCTGAATGCATTCTGCGGGTGTAAATTTGTTCAGGCTATGCAGAGCGGAACGTAGTGCAGCGACTGACGCGTTTAGCCAGCGGCGGCTCGGCGCCCAAGTGTAAAATAATAGTTGGCAAATAAAGT
>CACZSU010000174.1 GCA_902783855.1 uncultured Ruminococcus sp. | reverse complement strand
TTTGCCACTGGGCGGAGTTTCAAAGCAGTAGGGCGCTTAGCTTAACTGAGAGTGTAAGGGTGCAGCGTCACGCTGCCGGCACGCCGGCGGCGTATGCCGGTACAAAAGCTGCGGGGCTGTTCGCCAAAGCCTTTGCCACTGGGCGGAGCTCCAAAGCTGGCGGGCGCATAACTTAACTGAGAGTGTGAGGGTGCAGTTTCACGGGTTCGGGTGTAAACAAATACCCCTCCGCTGTCTGATTTACTATCAGATAACGGAGGGATTTGATTATGATTTTACCGGACGAAACACATAATGCTCATCTTCATAGGTACAAAGAATCTTGTCCCCGCTGTGAACCGTGCCGTCCAGAATTTTCTCGGACACCGCATCTTCTATATGCGTCTGTATAGCTCGTTTCAGCGGTCTTGCGCCGTAAATATCATCATAGCCTGCCTTTGCAACGGCTGCAACGGCTTCATCCGAAAAGTCTGCTTCTATATCCAGCTCTGCAAGCCGCTGTTTCAGACCTGCCAGCAGATTGCGGGCAATTTTGCCGATATCGCCTTCCGTCAGCTTACGGAACACAATGATATCATCTACCCTGTTCAGGAATTCGGGCTTGAACAGCTGCCGCAGCTCACCCATAACAGCCTCACGGATATCAGCATCATCCTTTTCCGCAGATGTTTCACCGCCAAAAAAGCCCATGCTTTTCTGCTTCTCCGTGATCAGACGGGCGCCTACATTGGACGTCATGATAATAACGGTATTACGGAAATTCACGTGCCGTCCCTGGCTGTCTGTCAGCCTGCCTTCATCCAGAATTTGCAGCAGCATATTGAATACATCCGGATGTGCCTTCTCAATTTCATCAAAAAGCAGCACACTATAGGGGTGCCGTCTGACGGCTTCTGTCAGCTGACCGCCTTCTTCAAAGCCCACATAACCCGGAGGAGAACCGATCAGCTTTGACACCGTATGCTTCTCCATGAATTCGGACATATCAAACCGCAGCATCGCATTTTCATCACCGAACATGGCTGCTGCAAGCGCCTTGCACAATTCGGTCTTACCAACACCGGTGGGGCCTAAGAAGATAAAGGAGCCTACCGGACGCTTGGGGTCTTTCAGACCTACTCTGCCCCTGCGGATGGCACGGGACACAGCAGAAACTGCTTCATCCTGACCGATAATCCGCTCATGCAGTATATCCTCCAGCCGCAGCAAACGGCGGCTTTCTTCTTCTGTCAGCTGCACTACCGGAACGCCTGTCCAACCGGAAACAATCCAGGCAATATCTTCGGCTGTAACTTCATCGTTTTTATGCTCATTCTTTTCCTGCCAGTGCTGTTTTCTTTCGTCCAGTTCTTCTTTTACCTGCTTCTGTTCATCACGCACGGATGCAGCCCGTTCAAAGTCCTGTGTATTGATAGCTTCTTCCTTTTCCTGTTCCAGCTGTTTGTATTTATTTTCCAGCTCCTGCAGATCATCCGGCACCGTGTAGGTACGCAGACGCACTCTTGACGCTGCCTCGTCCACCAGGTCAATCGCTTTATCGGGCAGATACCTGTCTGCTATATAGCGTGAGGACAGTCTGACTGCTGCGGCAATCGCTTCATCCGTAATTTTAACCTTATGATGGGCTTCATACTTATCCCGCAGTCCTTTGAGGATGGCTTCTGCCTCCTGTTCGCTGGGTTCGCCGACTGTTACGGGCTGGAACCGTCTTTCCAGTGCGGCATCCTTTTCGATATACTTACGGTATTCATTGATAGTAGTTGCACCGATCACCTGAAAGTCCCCTCTTGCCAGCGACGGTTTCAGGATATTGGCTGCATCCGCAGAACCCTCCGCAGCACCAGACCCGATAATGGTATGCAGCTCATCAATAAACAGGATAATATCCTTACTCTTTTTTACTTCATCAATAGCGGCATTAATCCGTTCCTCAAAATCACCTCTGAATTTTGTACCAGCCACCATGCCCGTCAGGTCAAGCGAAATGATCCGCTTGTCCTTCAGCGGTTCCGGTACATCGCCGGCTATAATTTTCAGTGCCAGACCTTCGGCGATTGCCGTTTTACCAACGCCGGGTTCACCGATCAGACACGGATTATTCTTGGTGCGTCTGGACAGAATCTGTATCACACGTTCGATTTCTTCTTTTCTGCCGATAACCGGGTCAATTTCACCTTGTCCGGCAGCCTTTGTCAGGTCACGTCCGAATTTTTCGAGCACTGATTTTTTGTCAGGATGTCTGCCATCGGGTGAATAATCGGCTCCCTGTTCTGACTGGTTCTGCTGACCGAAAATTTCCTGCAATCCTGCCGCAACCGCATCTGCGCTCGCACCGGTTTCCCTCAGAAAGCGCACAGCATAGCTGCCGCCGTCTGACATCAGTGCCAAAAGGATATGTTCGGTACCCACATAGCTATTCTGCATCTGTGCTGCCTGTCTGACAGCCGTTTGCAGCAGCCGTTTAGTACGCGGTGTAAAATCCTCCGGCGTCAGCGAGGTCGGCATTCCGGTACCTATCGTATCACGGATTGTCTGAATTATATCATCCTTATCGGCACCGGCATCCTCCAGAATCCGGCAGGCAGCGCTGTCGCTGTCCGACAGAAGCCCCATCAGAATATGCTCGCTGCCGATATAGTTATGTCCCATTTCCTGTGCAGCTTCGATAGCTGCGTTAACAGCGTTATTGGCTTTTTCGGTAAACCCATTGAATTTGAACATACAAATCCCTCCATTCAATAATGATTCTTTCTGTTTTCCTTTTTACTTTATAAAACGATAGAACCGGACAAATGGTTCCCTTTCTGAAAAAGTTATTCACAGGGTTAGCAAAGTAAGAGAGCCATTCAGATACCGGATGAAATCCTGAAATGCTTCTTTCTGTGGAAGTGCGGCATTGTGCGGTGGCAACAGTGCCAACAAAATTCCTTTGTATTCATGCGGGTTTTGCGTCCGTGTGGCACTGTGGCACTTATTTTATATACATACATACTATAAAGCGGGAGTATATATTTTTTGCCTGTATATACACTGATTCATACATGGTATATATATCAAAAATGGTGCCACAGTGCCACACACCTGTATGAATGCCATTTTCGTATCATTTCTACTTCCACAATCTGACACACAGTTCCTCATTACAAAAAAAATCTGTTTTTACTTTCTGTGGTACGCGAGGTACAGTGCGGGACAATATGTCCCACCGAAAAAGCCTGTATTCATGCGGGTTTCACATTCATGTGGGACTGTGGGACATATTTTCAGTATTTTGCTTAATGAAAAAGTGTATATATATTTTTTTACAATTGATATATATACTCTATTTATACATGGTATATATATGTCAAAAACTGTCCCACAGTCCCACACCCGCACAAACAAGCCGTTTTTTGTCCCTCAGGTGTCCCTCTGGTGAATAGTGATCAGTGGAAAGCTCAAAGTCAGCAAAGAGCTACGGCGTGCCGCCGGGGAGTCCTCGCTTACCTCATTTCAGGGGGTACTTTACAGTTGCATGGGGTAGTTTGTTCGCTAAGTCTGGTTTTGGTTTATAGCGGTTTTACTTTTAATGGGCGGGCTGGTATATGCATCCCGATACTATTGTAAAAAATTCGTTTTTTAGGAAGGGTTTCCCCCGGTGTAGCTTCACTGAGCGTAAGACTTATTGACCGAGGCGGCGGTTAGCGGGGACTTGTTTGTGGAGAAGGGCGGTTCTGACGACTTCGGCGCGGATACAGTCACGTTCCTGGGGAGAGAGTTTTTTGCCGATATTTTTCATCAGGGTAGCCGGCTGCACCTCAATCATCAGATGATTGATGGTATCAAAATCAATGTTTTCAAAGATACCCATTTCCACGCCGAAACGCAGATAGGACAGCAGCTTCATACATTCGTCATTTCCCAGCAGCTTGGCATATTTCAATGTACCAAAAGCACGATATACGGAATCCAATACGGCAATATTGCCTGACATTGCCTTTCTTGCCGCACGCTCCTGCGTAATCAGCTGCATAGCAATATCCCGCAGGTTATTCAAGGCTTCCTTTTCTGAAATTCCCAGCGTCACCTGATTGGAAAGCTGGTACACCGAACCCTTGGGGTCTGTTCCTTCGCCGTACATTCCACGGATAACCAGCCCCAGCTTCGACAGTGAAGCACTGATCTTTCCCATAGCGCCGCTCTCCTTGAGTGCCGGCAGATGCAGCATCAGGGATGCCCGCATACCTGTTCCGATATTGGTCGGGCACTGGGTCAGGTATCCCAGCTTATCGTTAAACGCAAAATTCAGCTGCTCATCAAACAACGTATCAATCTTATCCGCCAGGTCATAGGCACCGTCCAGATCCATATTCGGCCGGATCACCTGAATGCGGATATGATCCTCCTCATTGATCATAATACTTACCGACTCATTATCCAGCAGCAGCAGACCTCTGCCCTGTCTGTCTGAAATAAACTCGGGGCTGACAAGGTGACGTTCTACCAGCGATACCGCTTCCTCCTGCGTCAGTTCTGACATCTGGATATAACGGAAACGATCTGACAATGTGCTGTGTCCGCCAAGCGCCGCTTCCCTGACCGTTGCGGCTACACGCCGTTTTGAATCCTCGCTCAGCCTGCACGGGAACGGATAATCCCGCAGATTCCTGGCAAACCGGATCCTCGTACTGATGACAACATCACTGATATCCTTGCGTTCGTTTACATTGACCTTTTCACTCATGATGTCCACCCCTTTATGCCTGTTTTACTTCGTCTATATTCTTTTCAAGCTCCTTGATCTTATCACGAAGCTCGGCAGCTTTTTCAAATTCCTGGGTCTTGATCGCTTCTTCCAGCTCTGCCTTGCATTTGGCAATCTCGTTCTTTACCTTGACCTCTGTGCCGGCACTCCGGGCGAGCTTTCCGGTATGGTTCGTCCTGCCGTGAATCCGCTGGATAGACGGCAGCAGCTCATCATAGAATTCTTCATAGCAATGCGCACAGCCTACCTTGCCGGAGCGGGCTATTTCTTCAAAGCTCGATCCGCAGAACTGGCAGCGCTTTGCCTTTCGCTGCGGGCTGGTCACATCCATAAAGCTGCCGAACAGCTTATCTATATCAAACCCGAAATTCGTAAAGAACGATCCATACCCCAGCTTGGCTGCACATTCTGAACAAAGATTGAATTCCTTCAGCTCGCCGTTCAGGATCGTTTTAATATGTGTGGACGCCTGTCTTTTTTCACATGATTGACATAACATACTGATTCCTCCATTCTGTTGTCTGTTCATTTATCATTTCATCATCACGTGCGTGATCAGCATATTCTTGAGAATCGCCGCTCTCAGCGTATCACGCGTTTCCTGCGGGATACAGGCATATGCTTTATCAGAAAGTGCAGAAGTGATCATCGCATAATCATATTCACTGATCATATTCCGTTCGACCAGATTCCCTAAAATGGCAGCTGTCGCCGCCGAGGAAATCCCGTCACCTATCGAATTCACAATATGCATCATAGCTACCCGCTTATCCGTTTCCACACGGATAATTCTGATATATCCGCCGCCGCCCCTCCGGCTTTCAACTATATAGCCCTGCTCCGGAGTAAACCGTGAGGTTATCACATAATTGATCTGGCTCGGTACACAACCAAGTGCATTCGCCAGCTCGTTGCGCCTGATCTCACAGTTGCCATGGCTTTCATCCAGCATCCGGATAATATACTGCGCTACAAGATCACTCATTTTCATTTCTGTCACTTCCTTTCCGTCACTTTCTGACTTTCTCTGACCTTGTATCTGTATTATAAAATCAAAGTCAGTAAAAGTCAAAGTCAGAAAAAGTCAAATTTATCTGTATTATTCCTGTTAATCTCCATCATTCAATGTTTTTCTCTTGTTTTCTCTTTATTTCAGGTTTTTACTATCAAGAAACCGCCCCGGCAATGCGCTGCGGAGCGGTTTCAACTTCCATTATTTTACAGGCTTCTGAGAATACGGATGGTTTCCTCATAAATACGGCGGCAATTTCCTTTTTCGGATTTGCCAAAGAAGGTCAGTCTGCGCTGGCGGTATTTATCCGTAACAGCAAAATCATTTTCCATGCCGCTGATCAGCCGCTGGCACAGTTCTTCCTTTTCAAACAGGACATCCCCGAAGCCATTGCGGATAATGCCTTCTCCCTTATGCTCGGAATTGATAGGCAGACCCTGGGGGAAGAAATACAGTACGCTTTTCTCAAGATAAGCGAAACGATACTGTAAATCCGAATAGTCGGTCACCAGGACAGACGCACGCGCCAGCAATGCTGCCTCTGTCTGTTCATTATAGGGATATACGGTCAGACAGGGGTTTTCGGGAAACAGGGACGCATATTTTTCAATCGACCTGGGCATCAGCACAGCAATCTTCCAGCCCTTTTCCTTGCAGGCATCCAGCAGACTGCGGTCGGACAGCAAACCGTTATACGCCTTGAAGAAAGAGCTTTCCGTAAAGCGGTAATAGCTGGAATTCTCGTAAATGCGGAACAGCTTGCGTTTGCCGGGGGCGATCAGAATGATTTTCTCATTTTCGGCACTGACGGCATCCAGCAGGGCATTGCCTGCCACACGTATCATGCTGTCCTCATAATCATATACCGGTGCCAGCAGGTTTTCCTTTTCACGGTTGGATGCACAGAAAACCAGCTGGGTGTTATCCCGCAGACGGTTGTTGTACTGCGCCGTTTCGTAGGTCATAAAATAGCTTTTGGCTGAAATAGTCCTTGCCATCATCATATCCCGCAGATAAAGGGTGTCATCCTCCTGAAAGCCAATCGAATCGTAGGGATCGCAGTCCTCCGCAAAGAGCAGCGCCGCTGCCAGCGCAACCGTCTTCGCCTTGGGAGAACCTTTCTCCAGAACATTTTCGTAATTGTTCTCTATCAGAAAACGATATTCCGGGGAATCCCGTCTGACGCAGATATAGGGCGTAAATTCTTCACGGGGATGCTTGCAGAAATACCGGAACAACAAACAGCCGTTGTCGTTGATACCCTTATCCTCATAAAAAAGTACAATTCTCTTTTTACCGGCATTCTTATCCATCAGCCGGGCATTTTTACGGATTTTATTGTAATAGAACCGTGCCTTGATGCCGGAACGGGTCATAATCTCATTTTTCAGCCTGGTTTCGCAAAGTGCAACCAAGCTGTCGGTTGCCTGCTTGATGACAAGGGACTTGCTTTTTTTATCGTAGGTCAGTACCTTGGAGCCGAACTGCGCATAGGTACTTTTCATTTCGTCATTCAGCTTGGCATGAATGGAATCAAACGATATGTGCATCCGGAAGGTCAGCCCGTGAAAACGGAAATACAGGCTCGCCACATCAATTTTATTTTCATCCCGGAAGGGCAGAAAAAACCGGAAGGCATACTTTTTCAGAAATGCCTGATCGAAATACTTGGTCAACGTGTAGACCTCGGAGCGCAGAACCGGCAGCTTTTCACCGTTGAACATGGCATAGATGCTGAAATCATCCTCGTTCAGATAGGAGCATCCGTTCAGAACCGCATCAAAATACATTCCCTCACTGTCAGCATTGAGAATCTGTATATCAGCGCTGATATTTTTGGAACGTGACAGCAGCACGCCGTCAATATGGCACACAAACTCGCCGTTCAGCGGCAGTGCAGCAATGCGGTTTTCTGAAACACGGTATTTTTTGACAATGGTTTCCTTCGGTGAAACAATGTCGATATCCGGCAGCAGCGCAGGATCGTTTCGTTTCATGCGAATAAAGCGCAAAGGCATTTCTTCGTCGATCCCGCTGAGCATACAAAGCCGGCGGTTCAGGATTACGGTATCATCTATATATTGCAGCGCCCTGGAACAGCTGTTGAAAAAGCCGGTTACATGACTGCCGATCAGTACTTTTTTATAGTCGTCATCCATATTCAGCACGAACTTGATCTCCATCAGATACATCATGATGTACATCACGAAATCAACACCCTTGCAGCTTTCCAGCATGGGTATAATGAAATGATCCACTGCCTTTGTATAAAATTCGCCCGAATACTGCGGCTCATAGCGCTTCACGTCATGCTCGCAGGGGTATGAGGAGGTGTAGCTGCACCGCTCGGAGTATACATAGTGGTAGGTTTTCATCAACACGTCAATCAGAAACCGGACGTCATAGTGGAACCGCAGCGTATGATCGAAGCGCACCTTATCGGCAATTTTCCGGTGAAGGAAATATGCGCCCAGAAACAGAATGAATGTATCCGGCGTGTCCTTGAGATGTACGGTACCGCCTGCCAGACCGTCAAGATAGGGTACATCCTCTGACATGGGAACCGACCGCATCGGGCGGATGCAAAATACCGGCACCTTGCCGCTTTTAATCAGGCTGTATACTGTGCTCAGCGCCTTGGGCGAATACGTCCCGTAGTTGTCTATGTAGGCAACGTACTGTCCCGACCACAATGCACTGGCATGGTTATAACCATCCTGCACAGATTCCCCAATGGCATCTACAAAAAATACATTGTCAGGATACTTGCTGCTGTATTCGGTACAGACCTCTGTAGAAAGCGTGCTGCCGATCGTATCAATCAGAACAAGCTGCGTATGCTGCAAAAAGAACTTCTCGTCACCGATCACAGAGGATATTGCGTTTTTTATATTTGTATCACTTTTTATAAGCAAATTAATCGTAAAGAAAAACTGTTTATCCATATGCTCCTCCTGATTCTCGTATACAAACCCGCCGCTAATCATATCATTATTATATTACATCCCCCCTCCCCCTGTCAACCCAGGCAGCGAGCCGGCAGCGTGACGCTGCACCCTATACGCGTCAGTCGTCCGCCGGCGTGCCGCCGGTGTCAATGCTCTCGTTCGTATTCCTT
>CACZSU010000173.1 GCA_902783855.1 uncultured Ruminococcus sp. | reverse complement strand
TGATCAGGTGATCACAGTCGCAAGCACGACCGACTACGAATTCAAAATTGTGGTCAAGGATGCAAACGGTGTTACCCTCGTGAAGAATTTCATTCTCACGGTAGCACCACTAAGCAGACCTCCGCTTGGTAATAACAGTCAGAGGAACGAAAAGTCCCACAGTATCGCTCGACCTTGCGAAGCAAATCTAACCGTCAGAAAAAGCTCTCAGAAACGTTTGCAGATCGTTTCCGGGAGCTTGCGTTAGTATTCGGTTTCAATTGGGCATCTGCTGATGGTGGTATGCTCCACAATTCTGATCAGGGCTTATGCAAGGAGGAGTAAGAGTGTGCCAATAAGCTATAGATAATTGAAATTCATAGGAATAATAAGTTTTCATTCTATCGCCACTGGCAGTTTATAGTTATAATATTTGCAGGTACGCCCAAAAATTGAATATCAAATTTCAGCGAAGGCTCAACGATAGTTGAAGCATTATGTATCCTGAAAGACAGCGACCAACCGTTGTTCAAATATAGTTCTGCTGTACTTTTTGAATCAGGCTTGAAACGCAGAGAAATTATCTCTGTCGGCAGATCAGCCTTCGGAATAATCAATGTAGCTCTAGTCTTTTTTCCGTTCTTGTTCAACTCCCCCCGGAGATTAAATGCCTGAAACTCTGTGAGCTTCCTTTTGTCGATAGCTACAACCTTGTAGAAATCACGGATACCAAGCAAATACGAGATCAGCCTTGTAGGAATCGTGTGATCCGTTTCATAAGCTCTATTTATCTCCTTGATGAAAGCATCGACTAAAGGAAAATATACATTATCCTCTTTATCCGGCATATCGTGCCAAACAACCTTTTCTTCTTTGAGGGTTTGTAGTTTTGAAAATATTGGCTTAATGACATTCCAATAGCTATTATCACATGGAAGATCATACCACTTCTTGCCAAAATCAATCTTAGCACTCAGACGAGAATGCTTCGCTGCAAAATGATTGTGCTTCATAGAAAGACCAATATCCCAGTGGATAGTCTTTCTTGTAATTACAATGTCACGGACATCTCCGCCTTCGGCATCAGAGTCCTTATTGATTGAGAGGACAACTACATCATCATCTCCGTCAAATTCAAGGATAAGCGGTTCGGCTGAAAACAAAGTATCAATAAACGCTTCAGCTGCACGAAGAAAATTCTGCTGTTCAGCTTCGTTCTGTGTTTTCCAAGCTTTACGAGCTGCCATGACCGATTCTTCATCAACAGTAACCGAACGTTTGCACTCAATTTTGTCTTTCAACTTTATGATGCAGGCATACTCAAATGCTCTGCCTTGATCGTTACTGTTGGAACTCATTGCACGACCTCCAATTCCTTTCTTATCGCTGTTGCTATCTCAAATGCTAGATTAACGGGTACGGCATTTCCAATCATCTTATAACCATCGTTCACACTGTCATAGATGAACTTGAAATCGTCAGGGAATCCCTGCACCCTTGCTACCTCCCTCACCGTCATACGGCGATATAAATGCTCCATACCCTCGACAAAACGGCAATCATTTTTTCCTACCTTTATCATTTTCGGAGCTTGTGGGTGAAGCTGACACTGTCTGCCCGATGCCTGCACTGTAAATGCTTGCTCGTCCCATGATTTTACTCGGTTACGGCTCATGAAGATAGGCGAGTATTCCCCGGTGAAATATTCATTATTATTAACGGCAGCAGGATTGCGATGATTCTTTTCTGCGGAGGGAACAGCAGTCTCCTGCAAGTCCCAAATAATATCTCTAAGCGTGAGCTTTTTCTTATCATCAACGGTCGAACCAACAGGGAACTTGAAGTCTACGCCCAAATCTTTACGGAAACCGATGTAGAATACCCGTTTTCGTTCCTCAGCAACACCATAGTCCTTAGCGTTTACTAGCGTGAGAGTGACATTATATCCACTTTCCTCAAAGAGCCTGATGATGTTCTGCACTGCTTCATTATGCCTGTTAGCAAGCATTCCGCTGACATTCTCCGCAAGAAAAAACTTAGGCTGTACTCTTCGGAGTATTCTAATATAATCAAAGAATAACTGACCTCGCTCATCATCTATTCCACGCAAAGTCCCTGCTTCGGACCATGATTGGCAAGGGGGACCTCCGATGATACCGTCAACATCGACAGGAAAATCTGCCTCGTTCACCTTTCTGATGTCTTCCTCAATCAAATGTGTATTGGGGTGGTTGACCTTAAAAGTTTCCCATATTGTTTTGTCATACTCATTTGCTACCGGAATGTTAAAGCCTGCACGTTCAAAACCTAAATCAAGACCGCCACACCCGGAAAAAAGAGATATAACATTCATTTATGTTTCAACTCCTAATCTGTTTATAGTCTCGTAGTCTATTGTAGTAAATTCAGCTGTAAAAGTCAATCACCTGATAGAAAAAAATCTTATTCTTACATTGCAAGGATAAACTCGTTTCCGTCATTTGTATTAATGCGATTATTTCTGCATTATCCTCATCAAAACCACTCCGTCCCCGTTAACCTATCATCTTGTATGCAGTTCTCATCTCAGCAGCGGAGGATTCCAAAGGTGCAGCGGACGATCTGGGGATTGCCGAAGATGCGCTGACGGAGTATGCGGAGAATTTCTTCAAGGGTGCGGAAGGGTATTCCATGTCCGGTTTTGCCGCTTTATTCAATCTGGCGGGAGAATCGGTGGACGATTTCAAAGACCGGCTTTCCGAAGCCAACAAGGCGCTGGAAGACAACCGCACCGATATACGCACAGCGCAGGAGGAAATGGAAAGGCTGCGAAAACAGCTGGATCCCCTTAGCGAGGATGACGAAAACTATGCGTCTGTTTCAAAGCAATTCGAGGATGCCAAGCAAAAGGTAGCAGACCTGAAAGCGGAACAGGTTAATCTGAAACACGCTGTCAGCGAAGCCAAAAAGCAGTATGAAGCGGCTGCATGGGCGTCCAAATCCCTGAATGAACGGCTTGCAGATATTACCAAAACATCCTCATCCTTACGCTCGGAGCTGTCCGGGCTGGCGGGTACATTTGAAAATCTCAATAGCGGTCAGCAGCTCAGTCTGGATGCGCTGATGCAGCTTTCTGAAAAATATCCGGAATATGCTGCTGATCTGCTGGACGCTGCCGGCAATACGGAAAAACAAAAAATTGCTGTTGAAAAGCTGTTCGAGGTCAAGAAAAAAGAATACATCCTCAGTCTGACGCAAGCCCGCAACGAAATTGATGCGGGACGGCAGATGATTGACACGGTGAAAAAGCAGATCGAAGAACAGAAAAAGCTATTGAATCAGCCTGGCACTGCCGAAAAGCTGAAACAGCTGAAGGAGAGGCTGGCGGAGCTGAATGCAGAATTTGTTGACGGCAAAAGCCGGGTAGAAGCCTATGACCGTGCCATTGCTGCCATGAATAACATCACGCTGGCAGACTGGAATGGACGCAGCAACAACAACAACAACAACAACAACCGTACCGAAACCGCTGCCTACACGCCCGCTGCCGTTTTTGACAGCGCCCAGCAGTGGACATGGGGCTGGCTGGACGAAACCGCAACCGGTGCTACAAGCGCAGAAGCACGGATGAATCTGGTCGAACGTGTAGCAGAGCTGGGGAAAATTACCCAGCGGGAGCTGCGGGACGAGTACCGGAAAATCCTCAGTGAAGAACAGCTGACGGCAGACGAAAGCTACAACATCCGTCTGAAACTGAAAAACATGACGGACAAGCTGCAGCAGGCGGAATTTGACGTCCGGCTGAAAGCAATGGACGACCGGAAAGCCCTGGGAATGGAAACGCTGGCGGACGAGGTGCAGCAGTACAAAAATATGCTGCGCATTGAACAAATGACCGCCGAACAGCGGCTGAATATCCAGAAACGGTTGTACGATGCGGAAAAACAGCTGCGGCAGCAGCGCCTTGACGCTGCCCGGGCAGCCTATGAAAAGCTGACAAAGGACCGGACAAAAACGCTGGAGGATGCCAATGCAAAACTGAAAGCGGACAGTGATGCGGCTGTCAGCGCCATTGACGAGGAAATGAAACGTCACGAACAGCAGCGTCAGGATGCCGAACGAAAAAAGCAGCTGGACGAAATTCAGGGACGGCTTGACTTTGACCAGCTGGACAGGCAGACAAGGCGCCAGCTGCTGCGGCAGAAGCAGGACATCATCAACGAACAGGCAGAAGCGGACTACGAACGCAGCATGGAGCAGAAAAAGCTGCAGATTCAGGAAAAAGCCAATGCCGAAATTGACAAGAACACAGAAGCCATTGAACGGCTGAACAGCAATCTGGATGTGGTGGCAAATCTGCTGGCAAAGGCAAACGGCAGCCAGACCGTACAACAGATCGTCAACAACAACAGCCGCAATGCCAATGTTCAGCTCATTCAGCAGGGCGTCACGGATGATCAGCTGCTGAAAAAAATTATGGATATGCTATACAGCGGGTAGGTGATCAGATGATAAAAAAAGTACTTTACAAAACGCCCGTAGGTGACATATATTTTGACAACAAAACCTTGTTTTGTGAACAGATGGATTTAACCGGAACGGCTGGTGTTTTCCGCTCGGACAGTCTGGCGCTGTCTGACGGGCAGGTAACCACAGGGGTCAACCTGCAAGCCAGAACCATTCCCATGTCCTTTGCCTTCAAGGACCGTCATAATGATGCATATATGCGGGAACGGCTTGCCGCCCTGTTTTCTCCGCTGAACAGCGGGGAGCTGGTTGTGCGCACCGATTACAACACCTACACCATCACTGTCCGTCCGAAGGATATTCCTGTCTTCACCCGGGACAAAAATGTGTCCTACGTGTGGCGGTGGAATGTGGATTTTATTGCTGACTTCCCCTACTGGCGCAAGGGTCTGCAGCAGCATCAGGCAACCTGGGGCGGCAATATGTATCTGACAGTACACAACAGCAGTCTGTGTAACGTACCAATGGAAATCAAATTCTTCGGCGGTACGGTGACGGTCTTCGGCAACAGAACCACCGGCAGCGGATATTTTGAAGCTCGTCCGGGTGATAATGAATACATCATTGTTAACAGCCTGAATTTCACCGTTAAAAACCAGAATGGCGAGGATTGCAACCAGTGCATTCAGGCAACTACACGGCTGGATCAGGTCTATTTGCAGCCCGGTGACAATGTGCTGGAGCTGCCGTCATCTGGTGAAGTCAGACCGGTTGTATACTGGTGGGATTTATCATTGGGGGTGATCTGACATGATGGCAACGTTTTATGCCATGCCGTCTGCGGTGCCGGAGCCGTGGAATGAGCTGAATATCCGCATGAGCAATCAGGTGATCAGCTATGATTACACGGCGCAGAATACAAAAACCGGCAGCTTCTCGCTGGTGCTGCCTTATTCTGCCGCATTGCTGGCGGATATGAAACTGAACGGCATTATCTTCATTGACGGCGACTGGCTGATGATTGAAAATATCAAATACAACTACAGAACCATTACGGTTTCCGGGCGGGACTGCAAGGCGTTTTTATCGCTGCGGCTGACGGAAATTCCTCAGGTGCAGACCGTGGAAGGCTATGATGCATTCAGCGGAAAAACCGCCGCCTGCATCAAGCATTATCTGGACGGAAATCTGATCAGCCCGGAAAATGCCGCCCGCCGTCTGCCTGTTACGTGGAGAGGCAGCGAAAGCACCGGTATCACGGATCATTATCTGGCACGGCTGACCCCTCTGTCTGACATTGCGGACACGCTGTGCAGCAATGCGGGGCTTGGCTGGCGGCTGACCGGCGGCGGTCAACCCGGATTCGTCTTTACCCTGAAGGAACCGGTTGACCGTTCCTATGGACAAACACAGCGGCCGAGAATCATCTTTTCAGTCAGCTGGGGCAATGTCACCGGGCTGGAATTTGAGCATGATATTTCCAACCAGCTGAACGAAGTCTATGCCGATCACGGCGGGTACATATCCACGTATTTCACCACATCCGCAGAGCCTTCCGGCATTCAGCGGCGGGAATGCAGTACCGATGTTTCAGCGGACGTGCCGGCGGATGAGGTAGGACTGTATGCCATTGAATCTGTCAGGGAAAACACCGTTTCCCAGAGCTATGAACTGACGGTCCCGGCAAACTGCGGATATGGTGACAGGTTTGAACTGGGGGATATTGTTTCCGTTTACGACATTGCAACCGGTAACTTTTTCAATGACGTTCTGCAAAGCGTCACAAAGTCTTTTCAAAGCGGCAGAATGTCCTACCGGTTTGTACTCGGCAAGCAGAAGCCCAGGCTGCTGAACCGTATCGTGAATTCACTGGAAAGGCGGTGAAAGAATGCTTGCAATCATCAAAGGAAACAGCCTTGAAGCGTTGGTTTCGGTCGCTTACGAAAGCGGCGAAGCCTATCAGCATACGGGTACTGACCGGGTGTTTTTCTCCGTCAGTACGAATCACACGGACAGTCCCGTTATCCAGAAAGAACTGACCTATGATACAGAACAGGACGGGTATCTGCTGGAGCTTGCGCCAGAGGATACGGATGATCTGGTATGCTATCCGGATGAAGCATACTGGTTTGATATCGCCTTACAAACCACAGAAGGGTTTTACACAATCATCCCATGCACAGAGTTCCGGGTAGAAAGAGCGATTTCAAGGAAGGTGGTTTAAATGCAGGAAATGAAAGCAGTGATCCGGCAGCCGGAACGGCTGAAAGGCTTCCTCAAGGACAGCAGCCGGAGCAGCAGGGGCGACCATTACGTTATCCCGCTGGGGAATTTTCGTTTTCTCCCGGCGCCGGAAACGCAGATTGTAAGTTTAACTGAAAG
>CACZSU010000172.1 GCA_902783855.1 uncultured Ruminococcus sp. | reverse complement strand
GCTCCGTCACGCTGCGGTGCCCCGGCGCCATGCCGCCGGGGCGTCCTCGCTTACCTCATTTCAGAGGTTACTTTACAGTAGCATAGAAAAATCGTTTGCTAAGTTTGGTTTAGGTTTATAGCAGTTCAGCTTTGATTTGACAGGCTACTAAATGCATTCTGCGGGTGTAAATTCGTTCAAGCTATAACCAGAGCGAAGCGTAAGCGCAGCGACTGACGCGTTCAGCCAGCGGCGGCTCGCCGCCGGCTCGGCGCAAGTTTTACTTGACTTCAAGGGCTGGTTATATTATAATATAGCATGGTTTGCTTTATTGATTGCGGCGAAGCCGCCCGGGACAGGAATCTGTTGGACGCCTTAAAGCAGACTGCGGGCAAAAAAACCGCCAAAAATAAAGGAGCAAGGAAAGCTCAGTTCGGAGGAAAATAAAATGGCACTGAAATCATCAAACAAAGTGGAAACCAATCGTTATGAACTGGTTGTGGAGATTGACGGCGAAACTTTTATGAAGGCAGTAGATGCTGTTTATAAGAGAGAAGTCAAGAAGATCAATATCCCCGGTTTCAGAAAGGGCAAGGCGCCGAGAAGACTGATCGAAAAGGAATTTGGTGAGGGAGTATTCTATGAGGATGCAATCAAGGATCTGTATCCCATGGCTATCGTAGAAGCTGCAGAAGAAGCAGGCATCAATATGGTCAGAGATCATGTTGATCTGGACATTGACGAAGCAGGCAAGGACGGACTGGTATTCAAGGCAGTCGTTACAGTTGAGCCGGAAGTAGAAATCAAGGATTACAAGGGCATCGAATATACAGCAACTTCTCTGGAAGTAACCCCTGAGGACATTGACGAGGAAATCAGAAAGGTTCAGAAAAGAAACAGCCGTCTGATTTCAGTAGAGGACAAGGCTGCAGAGCTGGAGGATATCGCTGTGATTGACTTCAAGGGTATGCTGGACGGCGAGCCTTTTGAAGGCGGTTCCGCAGAGAACTACAGCCTGACACTGGGCAGCGGTGCATTTATCCCCGGTTTCGAGGATCAGGTAGTTGGTCACAAGGCTGGTGAGGAATTCACAATTGATGTCACCTTCCCCGAGAATTACCAGGCAGATGAGCTGAAGGGCAAGGCAGTACAGTTTGAGATCAAGCTGCATGAGGTCAAGACACATGAGCTGCCGGAGGTTGACGATGAATTCGTCAAGGATGTCAGCGAGTTTGATACTGTAGAAGACTATAAAGCTGACCTGAAGGCAAAGCTGGAGGAAAGCAGGAAGACACAGGCTGAAAACAATATGGAAAACCAGATTGCAGACAAGCTGATTGAGCTTCTTGAAGCAGAAGTTCCGGAGGCTATGTATGAGAATAAGCTGGACACCATTATTGATGAATTCAGCATGAACGTTCGTTCACAGGGTATCGACTTTGATACATATATGCAGTATACCGGTATGACAGAGGATAAGCTCCGTGATACCTACCGCAACAGAGCAGAGGGCGAAGTAAAGCTCAGACTGGCGCTGAGAAAGATTGCAGAGCTGGAAGGTCTGAAGCCGTCTGATGAGGATGTGGAAGCAAAATACAACGAGCTGGCAGAAACCTACAAGGTAGATGCATCCAGAGTTAAGGCAGTATTCGGCCCGAGAGAAATTGCCGGCGATATCGAAGCAGAAAGAGCTATGAAATTCGTCAAGGAAAACGCAGTGGAAAAGGCTGCGGAATAAGACCGGTTATGCATGGAATGGCAGATAATTGAATAAATCTTTATCATATAGGCAATCATTAGTTTATATGAAACAGTAACTGTCTTTTACGGTTTGTTCGCCTGCGGCGGGTAAACCGTAAAACCTATATACGAAACGGAGGTAATTGTTATGGCATTAGTACCTTATGTAGTGGAGCAGACTAACAGAGGCGAGCGTTCCTATGATATCTATTCCAGACTGCTGAACGACAGAATCATCATGCTGACGGAGGAAGTAAACAATGTAACCGCCAGCCTGATCGTGGCACAGCTTCTGTATCTGGAGGGACAGGATTCGACCAAGGACATCAGTCTGTATATCAACAGCCCCGGAGGAAGTGTTACAGACGGCATGGCAATCTATGATACCATGCAGTACATTAAGTGTGATGTGTCAACGATCTGCATGGGCATGGCAGCCAGCATGGGTGCCTTCCTGCTTTCAGCAGGCACTAAGGGCAAGCGTTTTGCACTGCCGAACAGTGATATCATGATCCACCAGCCCAGCGGCGGCGCTCAGGGTCAGGCAACCGATATTATGATTCATGCGGATCATATTATTCAGACAAAGAAAAAGCTGAATACGATTCTGTCCGAGAATACAGGACAACCGTATGACGTGATTGCAAGAGATACCGAGCGTGATAACTTTATGACCGCTCAGCAGGCTCTTGAATACGGCTTGATTGATAAGGTTATTACTCATAGATGATAGGAGCAGCGTGAATGCCTGATATGAATGACAAAAAAAGAAATATTACCTGTTCCTTCTGCGGCAAACCGCAGGAGCTTGTGGGAAGACTGTTTCAAGGTTCGGGTGCATTCATCTGCGATGAATGTGTATCACTTTGTTCGTCCCTGCTGAAGGATGACGAGTATGAGCTGTATGATTCGTTCTTTCTGGATTTTGGTGAGCTGCCGAAGCCGATGGACATCAAAAAACAGCTGGATGAGTATGTAATCGGTCAGGATGAAGCAAAAATTTCTCTTGCTGTTTCGGTGTATAACCATTACAAGCGGATTAATTACCAGAGTGAAGATGATGTTGCGCTGAATAAAAGCAATATCCTGCTGCTGGGACCCTCCGGCGTAGGCAAGACACTTCTAGCGCAGACGCTGGCAAGGATACTGGATGTGCCGTTTGCGATTGCGGATGCGACAACGCTGACAGAAGCCGGCTATGTGGGAGAAGATGTGGAAAACATCCTGCTCCGTCTGATACAGGCGGCAGATTTCGATATTGCCAGAGCAGAGCGGGGCATTATCTATGTGGATGAAATAGATAAGATTGCACGTAAGTCCGAAAATCCGTCCATTACCCGTGACGTAAGCGGTGAGGGCGTACAGCAGGCATTGCTGAAAATACTGGAGGGTACGGTATCCAACGTACCGCCCCAGGGCGGCAGAAAGCATCCCCAGCAGGAATTTATTCAGATAGATACCAGCAATATCCTGTTTATCTGCGGCGGTGCCTTTGACGGTCTGGAGAAGACAGTGGAAAAACGGACAGGTTCCTCCACCTTTGGCTTCAATGCGGAGATCAAGACGAAGAAGGAGCTGGATACCACCGGATGGATGCAGGAGGTAATTCCGCAGGATCTGGTAAAATTCGGACTGATTCCGGAACTGGTGGGACGTTTGCCTGTACTGACAGCGCTGAATGGACTGGACGAGGAAGCACTTGTGCGTATTCTGGAGGAGCCGAAGGATTCTCTGGTCAAGCAGTATAAAAAGCTGTTTGAGATGGACGGTGTGGTACTGGAGTTCGGTGATAATGCGCTGCTGGAGATTGCCAGAAAGGCGATTGAACGTCATACCGGAGCAAGAGGACTTCGTTCGATTATGGAAGAATTGCTGAAAAATCTGATGTATGAGGCACCTTCTGACGAAACGATTTCTAAAATAGTGATTACTGCGGATGCAGTAACCGGCAAGGGCGAGCCTGTTGTGGAAAGAGGCAAAGCCAAGAAAAAAACTGCGAAAGCTGAGAAGAAAAAAACAGCCAAGCGCAGTTCCATCTGATGAACACAAAAACGCTTGCCTGCAAGGGGTAAGCGTTTTTCTGTACAATTATACATGGGGCAGGATAACCTGGAGAAGAGGGTGAAATGATGCAGAAAATGACGATACGTTCCATTTATCGGCTGACGGAAAATGACGGGAAGCATTTGCTGAAAAAGAATTTTCGTGTAGAACCGGCTATCTGCGTTTGTGATGATTTTGCTGTGTACCTGAATGAGGACGGCAGCGTGTATTATATGGCAGGAATCGTGCAGCCAGATTTGTCCGGCTGGCAGATGATCCGCAAGCTGGCGGCAGGAAGGAAGCATATCGCCGCACTGACCTGGGACGGCAGAGTACTGGCAGCCGGTGATAACAGCCTTCAGCAGTGTGAGGTAAACCAGTGGTGTGAAGTGACCGATATCAGTGCAGGCGCCTATTGTACCATCGGTATCACCGGGCAGAAAAAGACGCTGTTCTGTGGTCGGTTTGTCAGCACGGACGAGCAGATGAAAGAGGCAAAAAAGGATGACGGCTCCTACAGAATACCAAAGGAGGATATCCGGCAGTATGGGGGCATGGTGGATTTTACGAAAAAGATACTGGGAAGCTGAGAAAAGGGGAGAAAACAGATGGGATTTACAACATTGCTGATAGATGCGGATGATACCTTGTTTGATTTTCCTGAATGTGAAAAAGCAGCACTCCGCCGGACGCTGGAGGAACAGAATCTGCTGTTTGATGAATCCATCCTGCGGCAGTTTTCTGCCATCAATGCAGCGTTGTGGAAGAAGATGGAATTGCATCTGGTCAGCGGCGCACAGGTACGTCTGGAGCGGTTCCGGGAGCTTATTATACAATGCTTTCAGGGTCAGGGGGATGAACAGAGGTTAGCAGAGGGGTATATCCATGCGCTGTCGGAGCAATCATTTTTGATTGAAGGCACGGAGGACGCTCTGCGGGAGCTGTCCGGAAGGTTTGAACTGAACGTGATCACAAACGGGTTCAGAACAGTGCAGCGAGGACGGTTTTCCCGCACACCGGTCAGCCGCTATATCCGCAAGCTGTATATTTCTGACGAGATCGGGTGCAGCAAGCCGGAAAAGGCATACTTTGATGCTGTAACAGCCGATATCAGGGAAAAGGACCGTTCAAAGATACTGGTCGTAGGCGATTCCCTGACATCGGATATGCAGGGCGGGAAGAATGCAGGACTGACAACCTGTCTGTTTGACCCGAAGGGACGGACGGCGATGCCGCATCCGCTTTGTGATTACCGCATCAGTAAGCTGACAGAGCTGCTGGATTTTGCACCGGAGGAACAGCCATGAAATTTGTAGTACCCCAGGAGCTGGACGGGATTCCGGTCAAGTTTTTTCTGAGAAAGCACTGCCATGTTTCCGCCCGGACGCTGGCGAAGCTGAAACGAACGGAAAACGGCATTACGGTAAACGGCAGACTGATTCGCTGTATAGACCGTCTGACAGGCGGTATGGAGGTAGAGCTGCGGTTTCCGGAGGACAGGCTGCACATTGCGCCGTCATCTGTGACAGCAGAGGTGGTGTATGAGGATGAATGTGTGATCATATGGAATAAGCCGGCAGGAATGCTGGTGCATCCTGTGCCGGTCAGTCCGGAAGATACCCTTGCCAATGCGGCGGCGCTGCATATGCAGCAAAAGGGAGAAGCGTATACGTTCCGCCCCGTCAGCCGTCTGGATAAAGACACATCGGGGCTGGTGCTGTGTGCGAAGGATCGTTATACAGCGGCATTTCTGCCGGCACATCATCAGAAGCTCTACAAAGCCCTGTGCGAAGGGATGGTAACTGGCTGCGGGACGATTGATCTGCCGCTGCGGGTAAAGGAAGGGCATACCATCCAGCGGGAGGCAGGCGAAGGCGGAGTACGGGCAGTAACGCATTATCGGGTACTCCGGCATTATGACGAACGCTTTACCGAGGTAGAGCTGTGTCTGGAAACGGGACGCACCCATCAGATCAGAGCGCATTTTTCAGCTTTAGGGCATCCGTTGGCAGGGGATGATATGTACGGCGGCAGCCGTGCGTATTTTCCGCGTCAATGTCTGCACTGCCGCCAGCTGACCTTTGTGCATCCGGAGAAAAGAATACCGATTACTGTGACACGGGAGCTGGATTTCTGGTCGATCAGCAGACTGTAAAGAAAACCGGTTCTGAAATAGTCAGGCGCAGCATATATATTATTACCTGGAATCCGGAAGGCGGAATGAAATACTCATTTGCATAGGTGTTTTTTCTGCTTGCCATTTGCAGCTTTATCAGGTTTCAGGTCTGACTTGGAAGGAGGAAAGGGGAAGGCGGAAGACGTACATAAAAAATATAGCGGATCAGGTGCAAATTAACGGATTTTTGAATATGATATAACAAAGACCTGTGTTGATCATATAAACGGTGATTAAAACGAAATCAGCGGGACAAACTAATAGTATCAGCACACAAATCAAAAATTCGGAGCGTGAAAAGCGATGCTAATCAGACGAGGCGATATTTATTATGCCGATCTCAGTCCTGTTGTTGGTTCAGAGCAGGGAGGAATACGACCCGTCCTGATCATACAGAACAATGTCGGCAACAAGTACAGTCCGACCGTAATCGCAGCGGCGATTACCAGCCGGGGCACCAAAGCCAATCTGCCGACGCATATCAAGCTATATGCTGACCACAGCGGTCTGTCCAGAGATAGCGTGGTGCTGCTGGAGCAGATCCGTACCATTGACAAACAGCGCCTGAAGGAGAAGATGGGCAGTCTGGGCGCCTATGACATGAACAAGGTAGACGAAGCGTTGTCCATCAGCTTCGGACTTGGTGCAGAATCCGTACACAGGCAGGCTACATCATAAGAAAATGTCGGGAGGAATGCGTTTCTCCCGATATTTTTTATAACAGGGAAACAGACAGCATTTGCCTGGCAGCTGCGCTATAATAGAGCCTGTCGGAAGGATCCGGCAAGAAAAAAAGAGGGCATCCTCAAAAAAGCACGGGGGGTGCAGACAGGGAGGGAACCATATGCGTACCATATATCTGGATATTTTGTTTTGTGTGAATTTTATTCTGGACTATATGATTCTTGTATGTGTAAAGAAATTCCTTTCTCTGTCATGCCGTCTGCGCAGGCTGCTGTTGGGAGCGGCGGTCGGGGGGGTCAGCTCCTTTGTGATTCTGCTGCCGCCGATGCCATCGGGATTTTCGATGATCATCAGTCTGGCAAGTGCCTGTTTTGTGGTAGGTGCAGCCTTTGCACCGCTGCCGCAGAAGCAGTTTTTCAAAGCGGCGGCATCTTTTTTTCTGGTCAGTTTTATATTCTGCGGCATCATGATAGCGGTGTGGATGCTGTTCACCCCGGAGCAGCTGTTGATACGCAACAGCAGTGTATATATACAGATACCGCCGTTGATGCTGGTAGTAACAGCGTTATTCTGTTATGTAGTAATGCGTATGATTCTGCGGATCACGGGGCGGGGCAGACCCGCCCATCTGGTCTGCAAAGCGGAGGTGATTTACAAGGGGCACACGATACGCTTCATAGGCAAGGGAGATACCGGAAACGGTCTGAAGGAACCGTTTTCAGGGATTCCGGTTATTGTGGTCAGGCGGGCTGTTTTTGACAGTGTACCCGAGCTGCGGAGTTTACACAGGGACACGATTACAGAAGGAATGCGGCTGGTGCCGTATGTAACAGTAGGCGGGAGGGGGTTATTGCCGGCATTCCGTGCAGAGCAGGTAAATTTATCAGGCACAGAGGGGAGGGTACAGGTGAGTGCGTATATAGCAATTTGTGAAAACGAAGAAATGCAGGGAAGCACAGAGGCGGTGATACCATATGATCTGATTGATTAATTTGGAAAGTGGAAAGTGGAAAGTGGAATTGCTTTCAGCAAAGAACGCCGGCGTGCCGCCGGTGTCGCACACTCTCAGTTTAATTCTGCGCCCGCCTGCTTTGGAACTCCGCCCAGTAGCAGAGGCTTTGGTGAACAGCCCCGCAACTTTTTTATCGGCATACGCCGGTCATGCTATTATGACAGCCGCTGGTTGGTAGACCAAAGGTGGGAACCACGAGAGGGGCGCCGCTCACCTCATTTCAGAGGGTACTTTACAGTAGCATGAGGAAATTTGTTTGCTAAGTTTGGTTTGGGTTAATAGCGGTTTTGCTTTGAATTGGCGGGCTGGTGTATGCATTCCGCGGGTGTAAAGGAATACAAGCCTTAACCAGAGCGGAACGCTGAAAACGAATACAAGTCAAGCCCACACGTGAGAGATGCAATAGCAGAAG
>CACZSU010000171.1 GCA_902783855.1 uncultured Ruminococcus sp. | reverse complement strand
CAATGCTCTCGTTCGTATTCCTTGACCCTTCTGCTATTGCATATCCCATATGTGGGCTTGACTTGTATTAGTTCAGGCGGGCGGATAGCCAGCAGGGAGTTAAGGAAGGGAGTTTTCCAACCAGCGGCTGTCATAATAGCAGTTTCGGCGAATGCCGATACAAATGCTGCGGGGCTGATTCGTCGGAGCCACTGCCACAAGACGGAGTTTGAAAGCAGAAGGGCGCTTAGCTTAACTGAGAGTGTGCGCCGGAGCCGTCTTTTTCTTTTTTTCGTCTGACTGAGTACAGTGTCACGGCGCTAACCGTCATCACTGCCAGTATTATGCAAAATGCCGGTGACAATCCACTGTCTGCGCCTGTGGGCACTGACCCGTCCCGCTTGTTTTCATACACCAGCCGGGTCTGTCCTGTCAGATAACCCTCTGCACGGCGAATACTCTGCGGTGCAGTACCGTTGACACATACCGTTGTGCGGTATCCATCCCCGGAATCGGCTTCTTCTACCATATAATGCAGATCGGCTGGAATGCTTTTCAGACAGATCGTTTCGTTGTGGCAAAGCGCAAAAACAGCCCTGCCACTGCTGTCAAATGCCAGCTCTCCCTGTATCACATTGCCCCCGGCATCGGTTTTTTCATAGGCGAGCGTATCCCTGTACGGCTGCGCATCGGCAGATTTTGTCAGCATTACGGTGAAATCAAAACACTGCTCCAGACTGCCAAAGCTGCCGCTGACCTTTTTCTGCACAATCAGATCATGCTCCGACCTGACATTGGTAATGCTGCCGCCTGCATACACACACCCCTGAATCAGGTAACCCCTGTCATTTCTGTACACAATCTCAAACTGCTTCAAGGGCTGCTCTGTCAGATAATACACCCATTCCTCACCCCGAGCGGACATTGCCGGAAGTCCGCTGACTGTCAGCACCGCACCGTTCCATGCCGATACTGCCGGGTTGATCAGTCCGGTATACGTCTGGGATACAACTGCATCCCGCCGCAGCGTAAATACAGCCGCAAACGTATTGTCAGCCCACCCCTTTCTGGTTCTGCGTCTGAGTGTAAACGCAATGGACGAAGTATCATCCGGCCATGCGTTGTTTTCTGTTCCCTGCCATTTCTTTGTAACAGAGAAGGCTGTAACAGCAGGTTGGTTAGTAATGGTTCCGTTATCCGCTGCATAATCCTCCGCGGCACAGAAACCTACCGGGAGACAGCTCTCTTCCCGGGCAATATATGACAGCAGCCCGCCGCTGCTGTCATACTCCGGCAAGTTTCGGAAGGTGGCTGTCCATGGGGTTGTTTCACCCTCATCGTCAGCCGTACCGTCAAGGGTGATATCGCTGACATTGCTGACCCGGACAGCCTTTGATGCATCCGTTCCGGTATAGGCATATAACCGCATTACGGCTTTTGCACCGGGGGGCGGTTCGGTGCTGCTGCCGTTTTGCCATTGCTTATGCACCGTCAGAGAAACGGCATTTGCCTGGTTTCTGATGGTGACGGAGCTTTCTGTACCGAACAAAGCATATGCCTCACTGCTTTCCGGGTATATTACGTGATACCCGCTGATCTGCGAAGCCTCCCTCACCGCATACGCCAGCTGCTCGGTGGTTCCCGGTACATATTTCGGCAGATGGCGGAATACGGCTGTTCCCGGGGTTTCCTCACCGCTGCTGTCGGCTGTATGATCCAGCTCTGTTTCAGCGGTCTTTACAAACTGACCGTCCCGGATAGTGCCAAGCTCCAGTCGTACCCTTTTACCGGATGGCCAGTCAATACCTGCACCTGTGGGACTGGTCCATTTTTTCACTGCCCTGAGCGTAATGGTTTCTTCGGTATACTGATTCGTCAGGGTGATTTCCTTTTGTTCATTATCCTGCACATCCTGCCGGGTTACGGCAAACGCTGCACCATATACCGATTCCGGGTGCTGCCCGTTTTCGTCATAGACTGTCCATTGCTGTTTACTGAAATTTCCGGCGCTTCCGGTTTCCCATTCATAGCTGCCTGTCCAGTTCCAGTCCGGGTGGGCTGCAAGAATGGCTGCATTGCCTCTTTCCACCAGAAGATACTCTGCCAATGCATTGCCAGGCTGCGGGCGAAGTCCCTCCAGCCGGCAGCCGTTTTCTGCTGCTGTCACAGTCTGATAGGAAATATGGACAAAATCCGGGTTGACAACCGAAATACTGCTGCCGTCCTGAGTGACCGTTTTCATAATGGGCTGGTATCTGCCGTTTGCTTTCACATACAGCTGATAGCTGAGCTGATTCTTTTCCGCATCTGTCAGTACACAGCTGCCTGTAATTTTCTTGCGCAGCCGCAGACCAACACTGTCGGGGTCATTTTTCACAGTGAGTATCTCATCAGGACGATAGATATACTGACTGTAATCCACACCCGAAGGGTTTTTGGTCAGTGTGAATTGATAGCAATAGAACTGATCATGGTGGGGGTTTTTAAAATGCACCGTTTCGCCGTTTTCGCCCCTGCGGACAGGCGTCTGTATTTCTCTCAGACCATAGGTGGTATCATACTCCAGATTCAGACCATGCTCTGTCTGGGTGAGTTCGATATTGGCATAGCCGTCGCCGTATGCCTTGCCTTCAATCGTCAGATTTCCGGTGGTAAAGGTAATATTCTGTCCGGCATTCGGATTGGCAATCCGGTGGGCGCCGTCAGGCGCATACATGGGTGCGTACTGCATCGGCTCCCAGTCAGCAGCCGTATTGCCTGTTGTTCCCGGCTTATGCTTGAAAAGCTGGAATACTGCGCCGTTCAGCCCCGATTCCATATGACCTCTTTCGTATTTCTTGATAAAGACAGAGGGATTCAGCGCCATTGACTCTACCGTTCCGGCATAGTCTATTGTATCGGTTTTTGTCTTGCTGTACTGCAGCATTTTCACGGTATTTTCAGCTGTTACCATACTGTTTTCCCGAGGGTCAATAACGGTGGCTTCATACTGGATAATGACATGGGTTTTGTCTGGTATCGTAAAGCGTCCCACATTTCCTGAATAATCATAGGAAACCTGTCCGCCGGTGTCGCTGCTCCCGGTGGAATACCATGCCCCTTCTGCTATTGCATCACCTGCGTGTGTGCCTGAATTGTATTGGTTTCGGTCGGTGCGTATCGTGATTGTTTCAAAATCCACAGAAAGATTGGCACTGTAGCTGTCCTCCACCACAATTTTTCTGCCGCTGTTCAGTTCTGCCCCTTCCTGATTCAGATCGATGGTGTATTTTATAACATACCGTCTGATATCCTTTCCGGCGGACAGCTGGTCAGCACTGCTCCTGGAGCCGTCTGTATATTCAACCAGCTGCTCAGAGGTTTTGCCGATGGGGGTAAAATCATTCTTGCTTTTCAGAGTGACCCTTGCCTGCGCCGTTTCATTGCGGCAGCTGGCGGTGTTCATAAAGACAGCCTCACCCGTAGGAGAAGCAGCCGCCATTTCCTCGATTTTTTTCAGTGCCTCCTCATCCCTGGCGGTCAGCCAGTATTCTACACCGTAGAATTTGTAATAGCGGTTATTTTTGTCCTTAGGAATCTGTTGCATAACGAAGCGTACACCGTAATCAGTTTCCTCCTGGGTCAGCATATGATCCGGGTCCTCATCTATACGCAGACAGGTACCCAGCTCCGGTTTGATCCAGTCGAACTCGGAAATCCCGCCGTAACGGGTATAATACCAGTTATCCCATGACCCGGGAATGCCGCTGCTGAGATAATCCTTTTCGGACATCTGTTTATCCTGATGCGGCTCATACAATCTGAATATGCTGGTATCAAACAAATCGTCAATAATCAGCGGCGAATCAGATTCCACGCCGCTTACCAACACCTGATAGTAGTACACCGGATAGATTCTTCCGTCCCTGACCATATTATAGCTTTTGGAATGCTGATCTGAGGCATCGCGAAGCACCCGCTTGTAAACACCGATGGGGTAGGGAGCAATCTTGGCAACGTCAAATACCCCCTCTACATCCACCCAGTTCAGATGCTCATAGTACCAGGTGACGTTATCCATGGAGCGTACATTCTGCTGTCTGGCAGCCTGCGCCCAATCCTCCGGAAATTTTGTTTTGAGCCTGACGGTAATGGTTCTGTCGCTGCTGCCGTCCGGCGGCGCATTCAGACCGCCCTGCACCCTGCCGGAATCCCGGTAAAATGCAATGGACAGCTTTTCCGGCAGCCATTTGCTGCTGTGCCAGCTGTCATCTGCCGTGAGGGTTCTCTGGGTTCCCGCATATCTGGCAGCAGGCGGCGAGCTGCTGTCCTGCAGGTTGCCGTAATACAGTACAAAGGTTTCATCATCATACAAGCCGGACACCTCCACGGTGTCCAGTGTTTCTTTATAAAGCCGGGAACCTGTTCCATCCGGGTCGAGCCACTTATACGGCAGACAATCGTCATACCATGTTACCCTGCCATCGGTTGTGGTGCTGTTTTCATGCTCTGTCAGAATCAGCTGCTGGCGGTCGAATGCCGCATCCCTGAGATGCAGCCTGATTTCCCAGGTAACGCTGTCCTGGGTAACCCGGGCGGCTGTTTTGGAGATGCCCAGATTGCTGCCGGAGGGGCTCAGCACCTCATAGGCAGAATCTATACCGCCCTTGCCAGCTGCGGTATTCTTGACAACCACAGATTCTGTCTGGTTGTCCATATTGACAGTGGTCTGGTAATTCAGCACATATTTGTAAACCGGATCGGTATCAGGAATATAATAGGTCCAGCTTTTATCCGTCAGGGGATCCATCCCCAGCTCCTGCCAGGTGACGAATCTTCTTTCCGCCAGCTGGTCATCCGCATAACAGAGAATCTCTACACCATCGCCTTCATAAGCAGCGATGGACTGGACGTTTTCATCAATGGTATCAGTGATGGCGGTACCCGCAAGCGGATACATACAATCCTTGTTGGTCACAATCTGCCAGCGGATATCGTCATAGAGGATACCGCTGCGGTACGCTGAGGAAACGCCCAGACTGTTCTTGACAAGGTCTGAAAAATCAATCAGACTTTCATAGTACGTTGCCGTATTGTCAGCCGTATAGGAATCGCCGGAGATGCGGGCAGTATTGCCTGTTTCTTCAAAAGAAGCATTCCCGCTGTGGGCGATCTGATCGGGATCAACCGCTGCGGAATAGGAGAACACCAGCCTGTCCTTATCATTCATTGCCGGAATACGGACAGAAAAGGTATTGCCTGTTCTGGCAGTGATCTCCGGCAGGATACCGGCGGTATTGACCGAACCGGTGCTGTCAAAGCAGATATCGCCGTTGTAGGTCAGTGCTGTTCCCATGGTATCCGTCAGCGTCAGATCGGAGGTTGTACCGTCAGAAATCACCTCTACCTGATAAAGCAGCGTTCTGGTGACGGGATCATAGCTGCCTTTTTTGGTAACGGATGCATTGTGGGCATCCTCCTGGAGCAGAGAAAAGGTTTTGCCGTTGATACAAAGTACCTCCTGCCCGCTGCCGCCCAGATAACCGCTGAGGGATAGACGAATGACTGCCGAAGCAGAATCCCGGAATTTTCTCATGTGTTCTTCATCAGCAGTATTCCACCGCAGTATCAGCTGATGGAGATCCTTGTCATAGGTAACAGGATTGTTGGCAAGCGTACCCCATTTGCCGAGATTGACGTTCAGCATAGCAGTATAATCCTCCCTGATCCGGAACCCCTGGGGCAGGGCAAAGGTCAGCGGCTCGCCGTCCGTTTCAAGCTGCAGATCCTGTCTTTCCTCAAAGGTGAGGGAGAGGCTGTACATCACATCTTCTTTATAAGCAATGGCAGTTGACGCAGGTGAATCCTGATCATAGACCTCATCACCCACCGTCAGTTGCCAGCCTGTCAGAAATGCATTCAGATCGGCGGAATACACCGTCCCCTCCGCCGCAGCCGCCAGCAGCGTCTGAAAGATCAGGCTCAGAATCAGCAGCGCTGCTGTCAGGGTGACAAAGCTGTTTTGTTTATGGTTTGTCATGCTGCTTTTCCTCCTCTTTGCGTTGTCCCTTGCGGCTGTACAGGGACAGCAGCAGAATAACGCCTGCTGAGCCAATCATCATCGCTGTCATCAGTGCCACAGGCACCTGTCCGCCTGTTCTGACAATGCCAACATCCTTGTCCGTTCTCTGTACCGTCAGGCTATACTCCGGTGTAACAGGCGCAGAAACAGGCATTTCTCCGCAGCTTTGGTCATCGGACAGCAGGGTATTGCAGAATTCCACCTGATCAGGCTTTTCCTTCCGACCGTTGACCCTTGCGCTGACGGAACAGTTCAGACCGCCCTGATCATCATTCACTACAAACACGGATACAGCATATACGCTTGTATCGTACTGTACATTCTGTTCATCACCGGGCTGCTGGTATATCCGGTACAGATAGGTGCCCGGTTCGTCAGCAGGGATATAAAACTCCTCTGTCTCTCCATTCTTCACCCGAAGCTGTCCGCTTTCTGGTGCAGGTGCCAACTCGTCCTCCGGTTCTATCACAATATCATATACACCACGACTGCTTGTCTGCACATCCCGGCAGAAAACAGGAATTTCCACTCTGATCGTCCGGCAGCCCGCCGCCTGTACCGGCATACATACCAGCAAGCACATACAGCAGACTGCCGCCAATTGTCTGATTAACATTTTCGCAGCTCCTTTCTCCTTTTTTGCTTACTTTTTCCATACTGCCGCAGTGGCTCCCGGGTCTTGGGGATTTCGCCGTCTGCGGACGGCGAGCAGGGGTTCTGGTCTCGCCTGCCGGCTCGGTCGGTGCTTCTGCCTTCGGCAGAGGTGTCCACCGGACACCCGCACCCCTGCACCCCGCAGCCTTTGTAAAGGCTGGCGAAACTTTTGCGCTTGTTCTGAGGGTAATCTGTAGCTTTTTAGCATCTGCCACAAGTCGGAGTTCCAAAGCAGGTGAGCGCTTAGCTTAACTGAGAGTGTAAGGGTGCAGCGTCACGCTGCCGGCACGCCGGCTTCCTACAAAAACGAATTTTTAATTGCTTCATACAATGGCATCGGGATGCATACACCACCCCCCAATTTAAAGTTGAACTGCTATAAACCAAAACCCAACTTAGTGAATAAACTACCCCATGCAACTGTAAAGTACCCTCTGAAATGAGGTAAGCGAGGACGCCCCGGCGCTGCCGGGGCACCGCAGCGTGACTGGGCGCAGAAAACAGTCCGTCTATCGTCCGCAGGACAATAGGCGGACGGAAAGCCAGCAGGGAGTTAAGGAAGGGAGTTTTCCAAAGGGGGGAACCTTAAGAGGGTACCCCATACACGGCAAGCCCACACAGTGGAGCCGAACAGTATGAAGGATCAAAAGACACGACTGAGAGCAACGGGTGCGCCGGCTCGGCGCCCCTCTTGTGGTTCCCACCTTTGGTTTACCAACTACCCTTTGTCATAATAGCATGACCGGCGAATGCCGATACAAAAGCTGTGGGGCTGTTTTGCCGGAGTCTCTGCCACAAGTCGGAGTTTCAAAGCAGTAGGGCGCTTAGCTTAACTGAGAGTGTAAGGGTGCAGCGTCACGCTGCCGGCACGCTGCCGGAGCAGAATACGAGGGTTCTTCTGTCGTCATTTCCTTCTGCGCAGGTGGATAGTGCAATGATGCGCCCCTCCGGTATGATAATTGTTTTGTCACTGTGCTGCCGGATGTATGCCCGTATGTCCCCTTGCCCCGGTTCAAAAATTACCTTCTCCGTAGCACTCGCCTGTAAAGCAGCAAAAATGGTTAATCGGTACACCTTTTCATTATTTTTGCCTATGATCAGCGTTCCGCTTTTGTGGCTGCGCAGATAACCTTCATTCAGAAAACTGTCCAATGCACCAAACATTTTCCCATATTCCATATGATGTCCATATATCAGCGAATAATCGTCCGAAAAATCCGCACTGCTGCGGCTGTCCAGAAAAATACTCCCTCCCAGCGAATACCGCCCGAAGGGATCCGTATTCAGATACTTGATATTATCCGTATACTGCATAACCGGATAATCAATGGACGTTCCGTCCACCGTCAGCCAGGCAACCATATCTTCCGTCAGCGGCAGTTCATCCTCTGCCGCTGACGCAGCACCCGGCTTGTACCGCAGAATGCTGTCATCCAACGTATGACTGTATACATACCAGCTGTCATATATACACCACGATGTAATCAACAGCACTACTGTCAGTACAAACAGCAGCAGCCGCTCATACCATACATTCATTTTCTTCCAGAATTGCCGCAAATCTTATTCTTCCTCTGCTTCTCTTTTTCTGTTCTTCACAATCAGAATTATCATACCGCCCAGTACAACAGCTGCCAGTATTGCCGGCCCTGCTGCTGCCAGTATCACACCTGTCGGCAGTATACCGTCACGTGTATTGGTAAAGTCAACTACAACATCCTTGCTGATACCATCGCTGTTGGCTGCAACATCCAGCTTTTCAACAGTCACGTCCCTGTCATCCGTTGTTACATAAGCCGCTGTATAATCCTCTTTTCCATCGGTAATGGTGTACGTTGTGCCGTCTGCCAGTCCTCTGATGGCAATTTTCTGACCGTGCTGGAGATAGAATATCTGGTTTACCTTACCATCTGCGTCCGCTGTCAGTGTGGCGGGCTGTATTACATCCGATGCAATTACCGTTGTGGCATTGTTTGGGTTTGCAGAGATAGATACATCCCCGCTGCCGTCTGCTGTGGCTGCATTGCCGTCATCAGCATAGGAAACTGTATATACCGTACCCGCAGCTGCATTGGCAATGTTCAGCTTAAACGCAAAGTACTTGTCCTTTGATGCCTGATTGCCGCTTACTGCCTTGCTGAAGGTCAGATCATGGGTGGCATATTCGTTCGTAAAGCCCTGTGATTTTTTGTCAGTGCCGCCGGTAATCACCTGACCATCCGAACCATAGGTAGTCTGGTCTATGGAAATCGTGTCTGCATTCGCATGAAGAATATAACTGCTGACCTTCAACTCCGGAAAAGCCGCATCTGTGGTAACATCCTCTACATACACATCCAGCACTCTCGTATTGTCGGCATCATAGGTAATACCCTGGGCTGTACCCTGTGTTTCTGTAATGATATAACGGTAGATACCCGGCTCGTCAAAGCTGACGGCACTGAAATCCAGCTGCGCCGTCTTCTTGGCATACTTTTCAAAGTCATCCAGATTCTTGACATAATCGGAGCTGTCCATATCGGCTGTCAGCGTTGTGCTGTCACCCGCTGCAAAGGCAATTTCAAATTTCCGGTCAGTGGGTTCCACGTCGGAAATGCCTGTACCGCTGAAAGCAATCTTCTCCGGTTCAGGACCTGCATATACCGCAATGGTCTTATCAGCGGCACTGAAGGTCTGTGCTGTACCGGCGGCAATTGTGTACTCAAATGAAACATTCGGCACATTGGCGCCTTCGTCCATTACCAGATACTTATCAAAGCTGGTGGTGCTGCCGTTTGCAGCCGTATAACTGGTTGCGGCGTTAGCTGAAAGGGATATTGCACCAAAAACGGATGTTATCAGTGCAGCAGAAGTAAAAGCTGCCAGAATCTTTGTTTTCTTCATGATCTTTTCCTCCTGAAATTAAAATTTTGGGACGCATCAGATAATATATGCACCAGCGGCTTATTATATGCCTCGTCTTCGCATCAGCAATATCACACTGCCCTCCACCTCCCTTAGCGGAATACCGCCCAGAATGCGGCTGTCATCCGGGGTTTCACGATAATCGCAGAGTACAAAAATACAATCATCCGGTACCTCATACGGGAACGAAACAGCCGCCCCCTGGCTGGTTGTGGGATATACGGTCTGTCCTGCCGGCGTGCTGCCGTCCACTGTTACATACCCGCCGGCAATATCCACAACCCCCCCTGCCTGTGCAGCCACCCGTCCGAAACGGGTCACACCCTCATGGGTGTACACCACCACATCTCCCTGTCGGATTGGTTCCCGCCGCCATATCACGCACAGATCTCCGTCCTTGACCATGGGATAGCCGCTGTTGTCGTGACAGACATATATTCCCACAAAAAAATACAATAATATCCACAATGCAAGCGCCGTTATCCCAATCTTGATCAACAGCGACAGGGCATAGCTGCGGGCAGTCCGTTTTTTTCTTGTGTTGGCAGCCTTCGTTTGTTTTGCTTCATTGGGCAGATTGTTCTGACACTGTATATCCGCCATTGCCCTCACACCTTTCCATTGCAAAATAAGAAAACGGCTGCAATAAATTCATTCACCTATTCCAGCCGTAAAACCTATTCAATTGTCAGCCAAAGCCAATCCTGCTCCCGCAGGATTTCCAGTTCAACCAGTATAGCACCATCTTACACCAATTTCAATCCGATAAATTGTCTGATCAGCGAGTGAATCTGAAATGATTACTGATTGCAGTATTGTTTTTTAGTAATATTGCACTAACTTAAAAAAATTTCTGTCATATCTGACCTATAATGGTCAGATAATGCCGCTGTTATGAGGGACTTGTGAGGGGATACTCTCACGATACCAAAGAAATGGAAGTGATCAGATGGCTCGTCCACGCAAAACAGGACTGGATTATTATCCCATGGATGTGGATTTCTGGGATGATCTGAAAATCATAGATCTGATGAACGAATACGGTCCGCTGGGAGCTGCGGTGTATGACATCGTTATCAGTCAGGTATACAAAAACGGATATTATCTGGAGGTTCCTCTGGAAAAGCTGGCGGTTCTGATTATCCGCATGATCGGCAACAGGTGGATAAAGGACAAAAGCCTTGTGCTGGAGATCATTCAGTACTGCGGTGAAATCGGACTGTTCCATCAGGCACTGCTGTCAAAGTCTGTTATCACTTCTGTAGGGATTCAGCGGCGCTATGCTGAAGTGACTGCCAGAAGCAAGGCGGATAAAAGCAGATACTGGCTGCTGGAGGAAGCCCCTGTACGGAACAAATCCGCAGCACAAACGCCGGTTTCTGCTACAAAAACAGACATTTCTGCGGATTCTGCTCCACAAAAGGAAAGGAAAGAAAACCAGACAAAAGAACAGGAAAGGAAAGTGTGCGTTCTCTCCATTCCCTGTCTGAACGGGGATTTCGGGGTTGACGAGGACTACCTCCACACACTCACCAACACCTACAAAGATATGGATGTACAATTATCCCTCCGGCAGCTGCGCAGCTATATGCTGTCCAATCCTCAGCGGCAGCGCCCTCTGAACAGTGCCAAAGGCTGCATAGAATGGTGGCTCAACGGCGACAATGCCGCTGGCAAATACCGCAAGGATCCCCATCCGCCTACCTATAATCTGGATGAATACGAACTGACCAATGCCATTTTTGACGAAGGCTTCTGACCTTCCCGGCGTTACGTGCCATAGGCAAAATGCCAGCCGGGGGACAGTTCTTTATCATCCTCAAAGAAATAGGTGCGCACCTCCTGCGGAACCGGCTTGCCGTCAGAGGCATACAGAATTCCATAGTTTACCGCATTCTCCGGGTCGTTATAGTCTGATATACTGAGAACAGGCTTTTTCAGTATGCCGTCCTTGCAGAAATACAGATAATACCGCCCGTCCTCCAGCATACAATAGTATATGGTACTGTATCCGAGATCATTCAGAATGTGGGCAAATGCCTCAAAGGAGCCTGATGCAGAATCTGTATGAATGAACATGGAATCATCACTGGAAATAGAATAGGTGCTGTCATTTTTATAGGAACCGCCGTTATTCGGCTTCAACAATAAGCCATAATAATTAAACCGCATTTCACCATATTGTACTTTTTGCTTCTGGTTGAATTCGCTGCCGGAGCTGGCATACAGCTGGTATTTGTCTTTCATCGAGCTGGCACAGATATCAAAATATGCTTTATTGTCCAGATAATCCCTTTCGGTTTTATCAAGCTGCTCATGAAAATACGGAAGGTATACGCTGTTGTAGCGGAAGCTGTTAATCAGCACAATCAGACCGGCAGCGAGAAGCAGCAGAACAATTACTGCCAATATAACCCATTTTCTGGATTTCATATGTAATCATCTCCTGTTTACAGAAAGAATAACGGGTACAGTATATAAGGAACCGCAGCTGCTGTGATCAGTGCAGTTTTGTTTCTGCCGGACAGCTTCTTGTTCAGAAGCACAATCCCTACTTGAACGATCAGTGCTATTAACCATATGTCAATGGGTATATACAGTCTGTGTGCACTGACCATCAGATCATACGCATCCACAGGCGCATTCTGCACACAGAAGGAGGTCAACCCAGAGGACACAAAAGCGCCTGACGCCAATACGGCTGCAAGATTTACCGCAAACCCGGCAATATATGCAGCTGTTATTCTTTTGTTTCCCGGTTCAGCTTCCTTGTGGAAAAACAAGCATATCAGATTCACTATCACAAATACGATTACAAATGCGGATGCGATCATCAGAAAATTCAGTTCCTGTGTTTTCAGGTATTCCACCCTTTGAATATGCGTATGATAGTGCTTGTAAGCCGGGTCCGCTTCATCTCCCATCAAAAAGTCATTTCTCAACAAGCCGCAAACAAATAAAGCATTTGCAGCAACACCCATCAGACCGAAATTGAGAGCTATTCTTGTATCATCCTTCATTGCTGACTTCACCTCCCCCCTTGTTATTCCTGATTCAGACTGTGCCAGAACCTCTTTTTTATAACAAATCAGTGCCGAAAATCCGCATTAAATCACAACTTTATTTTTTGACTTTAGCACGATCTGTACGTATGGGTGTTCCTGTAGCTTTTTGATTTGCTCACGGGATAGTAATTTCTTGCTCATCTGTACCAGACCTTTCCTACTTGACCTGAGTACATTTTAGCACATATGACCCCGTTTTGCTACTGTCCACACATTTGGGTTTCGTGTTTTCTTACCTGTCCACTTTTCAGGAACGTTACACGTTTTTACCAAAGATTGCGTGTCCAGTTTCTTGGGTACATTTTAATAATAGCATCGGATAGGTTCCATTTTGTTCAACCTCCTGATTTAAAGTAATGTGGAAAGTGGAAAGTGGAATTGATTCATATCCGGTGTTTTTCACTTTCACAGCATCCATTTGCCTGTAAGCGGCACAATTAATCATTTGCTTTTAACGATAATATACCATATCCGTCAGCTATTCAGCAAGGGTTTTTACTAAAAAACCAAAAAGCGTTGACAAAGAAGGTACATTTTTGTACGAGATGATGTGATGTTAACCGGAAGAAGATTACATTTTGTCAGCATCGTTAACGGCGCACCATGGGTCAGGATTTTTCATACGATATAATATCCCGAAAAAAGACAGAGGATGAGAGCAAATGAATGCGTGTGAATTAACGGCATCTGTCACAGCGATTGCCAATATAATAGCCTGTCGTCTGGAGGAAGACGAGATAGCGTTAGTGGCTGCGATTCTGGTACAGCTTGGGGACACCCTTGCCACCATAGGCGCTCAGAAAGCAGTCTGTCAGGCAGAACCTATGTGCAGTAAGTGAGGCGTCAGAGAGCTTTGGTAACTAAGATGAGTTTACGCAACAGCCCCGCTGCTTCTGTATCGGCATCCGCCGCCGGCGTGCTATTATGACAGCCGCTGGCTGGTAAACCAAAGGTGTGGAGTTTGGTGTGCAGGGTGGGGGAGTTTTGTGCTCAGGGTGGGGAGTTTTGGGCACAAACTCCCCACCCCTATAAGTCCTGAAACCAAGATAAACAGCGGAATTTTGGTAAAAATGACAGTCAGGGTGGGGAGTTTGGGGAGTTTTAAGCTATAAATTCTTTCCCCGTTCATTTCTGAAAAATCCAGAAAAAATAGAATATATTATAGAGAATACAGCAGAAAAAACTTTTTGTTTTTGAAACTCCCCATTTTCCCCACCTTGGGGTTAAAATAGCTTAACCATGCAGAATTTGGATGGGGAAAAACATCCGAAAAGTGGGGAGCTTCATTTGTGATTTCCCTGTTCCAATTATCCTGTGTCAAGGCGTATATAAAAGTATGTATCTTTCGAGTATGATGAATAAAAAGCAAAAGTTTTTGGAAGGGGGTTCGGGGGAAACCTGAGAAAGCTAAAGGAAGCCGGCTCCAAAGTGTAAAATAATAGTTGGCAAATAGAGTAACTGCCAGTTAAAATAAGCTGCACAGAAGCAGTGTGTAACTGAATGCATTCCGCGGGTGTAAATCTGTTCAGACTATAACCAGAGCGGAACGTAGTGTAGCGACT
>CACZSU010000170.1 GCA_902783855.1 uncultured Ruminococcus sp. | reverse complement strand
TGTTTCCATGAATTATCCCCCTCCTTATTTGGTTATAATAGCGCCGAACTTACAGTTGCTCATGCACAGACCGCACTTGATACATTTATCGGCATCAATAACATGGGGCTGTTTAACTGTACCGCTGATTGCTTTAACAGGACAGTTCCTTGCACAAAGTGTACATCCCTTACATTTATCCGGAATAATCTCGTATCTGATCAGAGATTTACATACACCAGCAGGACAGGTCTTATCCTGAATATGGGCGATATATTCATCCTTAAAGAAGTGGAGTGTGGAAAGAATCGGATTCGGTGCTGTCTGACCCAGTGCACACAGGGATGACTTCTGCATATGCTTTGCCAGCTCATCAATGTTATCCAGGTCTTCCATTGTACCCTTGCCCTTTGTAATCTTATCAAGGTAATTCAGCAGTTTTCTGGTACCCACACGGCAGGGTGTACACTTACCGCAGCTCTCATCCACCGTAAACTCCAGATAGAACTTCGCGATATCTACCATACAGGTATCCTCATCGAGGATAATCATACCGCCTGAACCCATCATGGAGCCGATAGCCAGAAGGCTGTCATAGTCGATCGGTGTGTCGATATGCTCTGCAGGGATACATCCGCCTGAAGGACCGCCTGTCTGGGCTGCCTTGAATTTCTTTCCGTTCGGAATACCGCCGCCGATTTCTTCGATAATCTCACGCAAAGTTGTACCCATCGGAATCTCTACCAAACCAACGTTGGTGATCTTGCCGCCCAGCGCAAATACCTTTGTACCACGGCTGGTTTCGGTACCGATTGATGAATACCACTCGCTGCCCTTATAAATGATCTGGGCAATATTAGCATAGGTTTCAACGTTATTCAGAACTGTCGGCTTCTCAAACAGACCCTTGACTGCCGGGAACGGCGGACGGGGACGGGGTTCACCTCTGTTGCCTTCAATAGAAGTCATCAGTGCTGTTTCTTCGCCGCATACAAATGCGCCTGCGCCCAGTCTGATCTCCAGATCAAAGTCAAAGCCGGTTCCGAAGATATTCTTTCCGAGGAAACCATATTCTTTTGCCTGCTCAATAGCAATTCTCAGTCTTTCTACTGCGATCGGGTATTCAGCACGAACATATACAAAGCCATGGTGTGCGCCGATTGCATAACCTGCCAGAGCCATTGCTTCTATCACGCACTGCGGGTCGCCTTCCAGAATGGAACGGTCCATGAATGCACCCGGGTCACCTTCATCAGCGTTACAACAAACATACTTGATGTCTCCGGGTGAGGCCTTAGCAAACATCCACTTTCTGCCTGTGGGGAATCCACCGCCGCCGCGGCCACGAAGACCTGAATCCAGTACTTCCTTAATGACATCGTCCGGTGTCATGCTTGTCAATGCTTTATACAGTGCCTGATAACCGTCTACTGCAATGTATTCTTCGATATTTTCAGGGTCAATCACACCACAGTTACGCAGTGCAATTCTCATCTGCTTTTTATAGAAATTCGTTTCGGAAAGAGGTGTAATGGAACCGTCCTCGTGTACTGTTTCCTTGTACAGCAGTTCCTTTACCACATTGCCCTCTTTCAGATGTTCCTTTACGATTCTCTGAACACCTTCGGGTGTTGCCTGTGCATAGAAAGCGCCTTCGGGGTAAACGATCATAATCGGACCGAGTGAACAAAGTCCGAAGCAGCCTGTTCTGACTACCAGGATTTCCTCCTCGATGCCGTTCTCCTTGAGCGCATTTTCCAAAGCAGCAAGTACCTTCTTACTGCCTGAAGAAGTACAGCCTGTACCTCCGCAAACCAATACCTGCTTACGGTACTGGGTATGCTTTGCCAGCTCTTCACCTTTTTCTTTTACAACCTTACGAACCATTACGAGCTCTTCGTGCTCTTTTTTGATTTTATTGAGTTCTTCAAGTGTCATGCCTGTGCTCCCCCTTCCTCAGCAATGTATTTGTCAAGAATTTTGCCGACTTCCTTCGGGGTGAGCTTACCATACACTTCCTCATCAACCATCATTACAGGCGCCAGACCACAGGCACCTACGCAACGGCATGAGTCAATGGAAAACAGACCATCGGGCGTACATTCTCCGCTCTTGATTCCGAGCTTGTTCTCGATTTCTGCAAGAATCTTATCTGCTCCCTTAACATAGCAAGCTGTGCCAAGACAGACGCTGATCTTGTGTTTGCCCTTTGGTGTCAGGCTGAAACGAGAATAGAAAGTTGCTACACCATAAACCTCACTCATTGATACACCCAGACCGTCAGCTACCATCTGCTGAACCTCGATCGGGAGATATCCGTAGATTTCCTGAGCTTCATGGAGTACGGGCAACAATGCTCCGGGAATACTCTTATTCTGTTCGATTACAGACATAAGCTGTTCTTCCTGAGCCTTTGTTCCCTGAAAGGATAGGGAATTTTCTGCCATAGGATATTCCTCCGTTTTTGTAGTTTTATATACAAACTGTATATATTTATATTGATATTATACATGATTCTAAAGAAAAATACAAGAACTATTTTTATATTTTCGACAGTTTTTTTGTGAACAGGCTGTATAATTCTGATCAAAATGGTTAGATAAGTTTAACTAAGTAGCTCTTACCCTGCATTTTATCAGTGTTTATTCAGCATCAGCTGTTTCGTTCCAGCTAAAAACTACCAGTGCTGAAACAGCATTTGTGATCACATTATCCCCCTCAGAAATCCAGCACATCCATATTATACAACAAAATCTCCTTACAGCGGGGGCTGCAGTTCCAGGGGAACAGTTTTTCCTTTTTCTCTCCCTGATGCAGCTGAACCGCATTTTTCAGGTAATACGTGAGATAGCGTTCAGGGTTCAGACCATTTGCCTTTACTGTACGCATAATACTCAGCATTGCCAGCGATCGTTTATAGCCATCCGGATCATACACAAAACGGTTCCGGTTTTCATCACCGAACAGCTCCAGTTCCTCCTGGCACGACCGGTTATCATATCTCGTTCTGGGGTCCGTAAAGAATGTTTCCAGCTCATCAATATAATCAAGCACAGACGCGTATGCCTTGCCAAGCATACTGCCGATCTCCTTTCCGTCAAAGTCAGCTGCTTTATTGGTGAGCTTATCCGTATATTTCCGGCAATACTTTTCCCGCAGCTTACAGCGCACAGGTGAGTCTTCCAGTCTGACACATTCCTGTTCATATTCCTCTATCTTACTCAATACATTCAGACATCTGGTAGCTTCAGAATCATCCAGATATTCTTCCGGATAAACCTCTGCTGCTGTCTGAAACCGTTCTTCCAGCATTCCCCACATAGCAGCTAAACTATACTGACGGTCGGGACAATTGAAACGTTCTATCTGGTCGGTATGTACGATACCCTTGTAGCCCTTCAGAAATGCTGCAGGTGCTGCATAGCTGACATCTTCATCAAAATATTGATAATCATTCACTGCGTCAAACAAAATAATGGGCTTTTGTTCTGACATATGCGTACGGTATACAAATACCTCCATCATCTTGTGATCCTGCAAAACATACTCATTATCTGTTATGGTCAGATTACGAATTCCTCTCGAACCGGTACAGATCATCTCTCTTCGCAGCAGCTCTGCACGCATAGCTTCATATAGCGGAACCAGCCATCGGTCGCATACCTCGTTGACCCACATACACATTGTTATTGCCGAAAAATGCAGCCCCTGCTGCTTCCAGAATAATTCTAGGGATCGGAAGGAACGATGGTATACATATTTCTGTACAATCAGGTAGGCAATCACTTCTTCTGTTATTTTAGGATTATCCAGAACGGTACGCTCCTGGCGAATCGCTCCATATAAATTCGGAATCTCATTGCCGCATTTCTCGCATCGGTAGCCCGGAAATATCTCGTCAAATACCATCGCCTTATTATGCACGAAACGAAAGGTTGTCAACGGAAATGTGCTGTTGATCTTGTATTTTGATTCACATTTTTCACAGTGAAAATTTCTGTACTGCAGATGATACCTACGGAAAATATAGGCAAAGTGATCATCTATTTCGTCACATGGAAGAAATGTGCGGATATAGCTGATCATTCCCTCCAGCTCTGCATCCGTGTCATATGGTTCTGTATGCTTTTTCTGATACAGCAGCTGCTCCGTATCCGCATCATTCAATACACGATCATAGTTTTCGCAGATAACAGCCTCCCGTTCATCTGTATCCCCAACCGCAATCCGCTTATATTTTTCCAGTTCTGTTTTCAGCATATCATTTATGTACTGCTGCTCCAGAAGACCCGTCCTCGCTGCTTTGGAAACCTTGATTTCTGTTGTCATGCTGACATATTCATTATACGATATGGTCATTGTATTTTCCTGTATTTCTTCTTTACTTAACATAAGCTACCCCTGTCCTCCGTATTGTTAACTCTATTATAGCACTCCAACACTCACATTTCAATTACCTGCGCCGTTCTGGTTATAACTTGAACGAATTTACACCCACGAAATGCATTTAGTGACACACGACTTTTACGCAGCTTATTTGGGTTGGCAGTCACTCTATTTATCAATTTTTTATCTATTGCTATACTGTGGGAAATCCTTTCCTGAAAAACATATTTTTGCTTCTTACAACAACATGGGGATGCATACATCCGCCCGCCAATTCAAAGCAGAACCGCTGAAAACTTCTTCCAATCTTAGCGAACTAACTTCCCCATGTTACTGTAAAGTACCCTCTGAAATGATGTAAGCGAGGACGCCCCGGCGGCATGGCGACGGGGCACCGCAGCGTGACTGGGTGCAGGAAACAGTCCGTCTATCGTCCGTAGGAGAATAGGCGGACGGAAATCCAGCAGGGAGTTAAGGAAGGGAGATTTCCAAAGGGGGGAACCTTAAGAGGGCGTAATCCCTCTTGTGGTTCCTACCTTTGGTCTACCAACCAGCGGCTGTCATCAAAACATGACCGGCGAATGCCGATACAGAAGCTGCGGGGCTATTCAGAAGCCCACCGGCAGAACCCCCTCTGTCACGGCTGACGCCGTGACAGCTCCCCTAAAGGGGCGCCTTTTTCCAGCTAATTCCAATACAGAAGCTACGGGGCTGTATGATAAACTTCTCTTAGCTAAAAGCTTGATTTCACGGATTCAGGTAGTAATGTGTGCTGACATGACATAGGGCATTTTTTAACCAAGGTCAGAAAAATGCAGCCGCAGAACATTCCGCAGCTGCAAAATTTTCTTTGTTTATGATTTTTCAGAATAATGATGGGCTTTCTCCAGAAGCATATCCTTTACTTTCATTAATCGGGTACGGCTGCTTCTGTCGTTCTCCTCCAGCTTCATAGCAATGTATTTGATCGTTTCCTCATATCTCGGAATCATAACGTGCTCCAGTGAGTTTACTCTCCGGCGGGTCTTTTCAATCTCGGCAGCCATCAGCTCACAGCTTTTCTCTATCTCCGCCAGCTTGATCAGATCCGGCAACAACTCATTCAGGGCATTGACCGCATCATCCAACTCAAATGATGTAAATGCAAAGCCATACGGATAAATATCCGTTTCATCCGCACTTTCACTGACGGATGTGAAAACCGGTACATCCACACTCATGATATTTTTCTGTCCGACATCGACCCCTGTATTCTGCTTGGAGGACATCAGCGAGGATTCCAGTGCCTCCCGGCTCATGACAGCACCTGCATTCGTAAATGCTGCGCTGCACAGTCCCAGCTCCGCTTCAACCTTGTCACGCAGCTTTTTATTTTCCTGTACCAGCTCGATAAACTGACGCATCAACTCATCCCGTTTATCTTTCAGCATCTTATGCCCTCTTCTGGCAGTCTGCAGCTGCTTTTTGAGCTTTGTCATCTGCATTCTCGTCGGGTTTACATTCATTATAACCAATCTGAAAACCTCCCGACCTTATTGTTTTCCATAGTATTCGTCGAGCATATCGTCCTTGATTCGTTTCAGTTCACTTCTCGGCAGAATATGCAGCAGCTTCCAGCCTATATTCAGCGTATCCTCTATGCTTCTGTTGGTAGTGTATCCCTGAGAAACATATTCTCTTTCAAACTGCTCGGCAAATTCCGCATATTTCTTATCAATATCTGTCAGCGCAGCTTCACCCAATACGATCATCAGCTCTCTTGCCTCTTTGCCTCTTGCATATGCTGAGAACAGCTGATTCATTGTGGCAGCATGGTCTTCTCTGGTTCTTCCCTTACCGATACCCTTATCCTTCAGACGGGACAGGGATGGCAGTACGTCTATGGGCGGCATAATGCCCTTTCTGTACAATTCACGGCTCAGAATGATCTGTCCCTCTGTGATATAACCGGTCAGGTCAGGGATCGGATGGGTTTTATCGTCCTCCGGCATAGTCAGAATCGGAATCATGGTGATGGAACCGTTTTTGCCCTTTTGTCTGCCTGCTCTTTCATACAGCGTAGCAAGGTTCGTATACATATATCCGGGATAGCCGCGGCGGCCGGGTACCTCTTTACGAGCAGCCGAAACCTCACGCAGCGCATCCGCATAGTTCGTGATATCTGTCATAATAACCAGAACGTGCATACCCATATCAAACGCCAGGTATTCGGCAGCTGTCAGCGCCATTCTCGGTGTTGCGATACGCTCAATAGCAGGGTCATTTGCCAGGTTGACAAACATAACGGTTCTGTCAATTGCTCCTGTTTCCTTGAAGGACTGTACAAAAAAGTCAGACTCCTCATAAGTAATACCCATCGCAGCAAATACAACTGCAAACTGCTCATTTTTACCACGGACAGCTGCCTGTCTTGCAATCTGCGCTGCCAGCTGGGCGTGCGGCAGACCCGATGCTGAAAAGATCGGCAACTTCTGTCCTCTTACCAATGTATTCAGTCCGTCTATGGCTGAAATACCCGTCTGAATAAACTCCTGCGGGTAATCCCGTGCTGCCGGATTCATCGGCGTACCATTGATATCCAGCCTTTTTTCCGGAATAATAGCGGGACCGCCGTCAATCGGATTGCCCAGTCCATCAAATACACGGGAAAGCATATCACCGGATACCGGCAGCTCCATGGACTTTCCAAGAAATCTGACCTTGGATTGTGCAAGGTTAATGCCGGCTGCTGAATCAAACAGCTGTACCAATGCATTGGATCCGTCTACCTCCAATACCTGACAGCGGCGGATCTCACCATTCGGCAGCTCGATCTCTCCCAGTTCATTATAGGTTACATCTGCTACATCCGTAACCATCATAAGAGGACCTGCAACCTCTCGTATCGTGCGATATTCCTTTGGCATCAGTCCTCACTCCTTTCCAGTACATCCTTGATTTCCTTATCAAGAATCGCTTTGATTGATTCAAATTCCTGATCAATCTGATTCTCATTTTCATATTTGAATCTGCCGACTCTTTCGCGAACCAGCATACCTACCAACAGATTCACGTCTGCTCCCGACTGCAGCGCCTCCAGGGATTTATCATAACACAGCAGTATGGCTCTCATCATCAGTACCTGCTTTTTCAGAGAGGTATACGTATCTGTCGGATCAAATGCATTCTGGTGCAGATAGTCTTCACGGATAGCACGTGCTGTTTCCAGCTTCAGTCTGTCGGAAGCTGACAGCGCATCCATACCAACCAGATTTACGATTTCCTGCAATTCCGCTTCATCCTGCAGCAGTGACATCAGTCTGCCACGCAGCTGCATGAAATCCTCAGACGCATTTTCCTCATACCATTTCTGCAGCTGATCCGTGTACAGTGAATAACTGGTCAGCCAGTTGATTGCCGGGAAGTGTCTTTTATATGCCAGATTCGCATCCAGTCCCCAGAACACCTTGACGATTCTCAGAGTAGCCTGGGATACCGGCTCCGAAATATCACCGCCGGGAGGCGATACCGCACCGATAACGGAAAGCGCACCCTCCACATCCTTCTGACCTTTGACAATGACACGACCTGCACGTTCATAGAACTGTGCCAGACGGCTGCCAAGATATGCCGGATAACCTTCTTCACCGGGCATTTCTTCCAGTCTGCCCGACATTTCACGCAGTGCCTCTGCCCATCGGGAAGTGGAATCCGCCATTAACGCAACGGTAAAGCCCATATCACGGAAATACTCTGCAATGGTAATACCGGTATAAATGGAAGCCTCACGCGCAGCAACCGGCATATCCGATGTATTGGCAATCAGTACCGTTCTTTCCATCAGTGAATTACCCGTTCTCGGATCCTTCAATTCAGGAAACTCATTCAGAACGTCTGTCATCTCATTGCCGCGCTCACCGCAGCCGATGTAGACGACGATATCCGCCTCCGCCCATTTTGCCAGCTGATGCTGTACGACTGTTTTGCCTGAACCAAACGGACCCGGCACTGCTGCTACACCGCCCTTTGCAATCGGG
>CACZSU010000169.1 GCA_902783855.1 uncultured Ruminococcus sp. | reverse complement strand
TTTACATACATCGACATTTTTTTCGTCTTTATGACAAGCCGTTTATGAAAATCACTGAGTTTATTATTAAAAGTGGGGTGCGGATGTCCGGTGGACATCTCTGCCGCAGGCAGAAGCACCGACCGATCCGACAGGCGAGAAGGGGGGTTTACATCGGGGAAGAAAAATAGTAAAATAGGGGTAACAGATAAACTGGAGGGAAAACTATGAATTCTGTCAAAAAAATAATGGTCATTCTGATCAGCGTCTGCGCTGCTGTGCTGTTTTGTGCGTGCGGTTCCCAGAAAGCTGAAAATGTACTTTATTCCACCAGCCTGACGGTTTCTTCCGGCTTTTCCGGAACCCGCACGGTCACGATTACCTATCCGCCTTCAGTCATTGATCCCCGCTCCAAGACTGCCGAGGATTTTGAAGCATCCATCCGTAAAAACTGCCCTTCCTCCATCACCTATGTCAAGGGCAATTATTCCGACAAAACCGAATATACCTTTTCTCTTGCCTTTACATCCTTTTCCGATTACAAGGCAAAAATTGCTGACCTGCTGGGAAACGAACCGACCCTCACCTTCTCCAATCCCAACACGCCCCTTGCCAAGGGCTGGCGTATTAATGAGGATTTCCAGAGCTGCCAGCTTTTTGACTGGATTGCCAACGCTGCCAAAGCAGACGGTGTTTCCCTGCCCGACTACCAGTCCGAAGAACCTCAGACCAAGGTGGTATGGGGCAACACACCTGTTTCCACCGGTCCCGTTATTAACGTTAACAAGCTCAGCGGTTACCCTATCGAAAAAATTAACATTGTTACCGTTAATCGCACTACTGCTACCCAATCATTATTTGACCGCACCATTAACTTTACCATCAAACAAAAAACCTTTGACGCTCTTGGCGACAAGCTGAAACAATACTTTACCTCCGTTACCGAAAAAACCGCTAAATCTGACTGGTTCCTGGAAAACAATCACTACATTTATACTGTCAACTTTGAGGGCATTACACAAAAACAGCTGGAGGGTTATACCAATCGCCTGTTTTCCTCTGTTTACGGCGATATCTCCTATGTAGACAAGACTGTCGGCAGCACTGCCCTTGCTTATCAGAACAGCTTTACCGAAACCCTTGACTTTTCCAATTATATCGGACCCGACAATGAAGATGTCCCCGTGGAATACACCTATTCCCTTACCAATAACTCCAAGCTGGACGAATGCCGTATCTATACCGATATGAAATGGATTTCCGCTCCTGACCTGCTGGATACCAACAATCCCGGAAAAATTGCCGCCATCAAAAACCAATCTCCCTCCATTACTCTGCGCATCAATGACGGCAAGCAATATGTTCCCCGCTCTATTGACATCATCGTGACACCACTTGACAACAACAATATCCGCAAATCCATCGCCTTCGTCTATGATATCGCGCAAAACGGCTATGAAGCCTCCGATTATACGGCTTCTTACTTTGCGCCCCTCGGCATGATTGCCAGCAAAACCGTTGAGGACGGCTGCTCTGTCTGCACCGTTACCGTCAACGGCTCCGCCGCAGAAATCAATGCGAAACTTAACGATATCTTCGGCGACAAGAACCTGATTGATTCCTCCTCCACTGTTCCCTTCATGACCCTGCGCACCAGAAAAAGCCTACAGGATACGGTGGATCTGTCTGCCCTGCTGGTCAGCGACAATCTGGACACGCCCGTACATTACATAGTCACTCCCGCTGACGGCGAAATGGTCGAATCCCTGTCGCTGCAATATGCTGACAGCACCGAAATCATTGCTGCTGAGCCTGACGCAGAAAACCGCTGGTCGCTGACACTTTCCAATACCACCGCCAGGCTGGACTTTGTGGTATCTGCCCCCAATATTGCCGATATCATCATTTTCAGCATCATTTCCCTTGTACTGATCCTGACAGCTGTCGGACTGATCTTTTTCCTCCGCTCCAGAAAGCTCCCGGTTCCTGCTCTGGATGACGAGCCGCCGAAGCCTGTACTGGACAATAAAAAAGGCAGCAAGCACCAGATGATTCTGCGTAAGAAAAAAGAAATAAAAGGAGAATCTGACGAATGACCAGACTTTGTATATTTGACCTTGACGGAACACTGATCAACTCTTTGTATGACCTGGCGGATGCCATGAACTATGCCCTGCATAAAAACGGATTCCCTATCCACCAGCGGGAACAGTACCGCTTTATGGTCGGCAGCGGCATTTCTGTTTTAGCAGACAGGGCAATGGTCGTTCCCGAAGGTACAGAAAGCTCCGTAAAAGAAACCATACTGGCTGATTTCAATGCCTACTATAACCAGCACAATATGGATTGTACCGTTCCCTATAACGGAATTCTCCCTCTGCTGAATGAACTGGATGCGCGAGGGATAGGTTATGCAGTTCTGTCCAATAAACCTGATGTCTTTACCCGGCAGATTGTGGCAGCCCTGTTTCCCTCCAACGAATTTGCTGTTGTCATGGGAAAACGGGATGAGTATCCCAGAAAGCCTGACCCTGCATCTGTCCATGCGATTCTGAAAATGCTGGATGTAACCGCTGAGGATTGTCTGTACATAGGCGACAGCAACATTGATATGCAGACTGCACGCAATGCCCATCTCCGCAGTATCGGCGTCAGCTGGGGATTCCGTCCCGTACAGGAGCTGGTAGATTCGGGAGCGGACTTTATTGCTGATAAGCCCTCCGATATTCTCCGCTTTCTGTAAGCACCGGAAAGGATTGATACAACGTGAAGCAAACTCCAAAGGTAAATTATCAGCTGGTACTGGAACAGACACTGCGCGACATATGCGCTGCCGGCAGACGTCCCTCTCTCCTGCTGCATAGCTGCTGTGCGCCGTGCAGCAGCTATGTTCTGGAATATCTGACACAGTATCTGGATATTACCGTTTTCTACTACAATCCCAATATTTCCCCTGAAAAAGAATACCGTCATCGTGTGGATGAACAGCAGAGGCTGATCCGTGAGATGTGCCCTGATGTACATTTTATAGAAGGTACATATGAACCGGAACGGTTTTATGCAATGGCAAAGGGGCTGGAGCAGGAACCGGAAAGAGGACGGCGCTGTCTGAAATGCTACCGGCTGCGCCTGGAGGAAACCGCCCGTATTGCCGTACAGAAGCAAATGGATTTCTTTACAACCACGCTGACCATTTCTCCGCAGAAGGACAGCGCCGTACTCAATGCCATCGGCAGAGAGGTCAGTGATGCATACGGTGTTCCGTATCTCTTTTCCGATTTCAAGAAACGGGGCGGCTACAAGCGTTCCATTGAGCTTTCCGCACAATATGGACTGTACCGGCAGAATTTCTGCGGCTGCGTTTTTTCTCATTAATCAAGGGGGTTTGTATCCCCCTTTTTCTTTTGGAAAAAGTTTTTAACAGATTTTCAGGGGCTGGAAAGAATTGATGATTGTTTCATCATTTCTTCCTAGCCCCTTATCCCCCTCCTGAAAAATATTTTTTTGCTTCTTATCATACCATAGTATCGGGATGCATACAGCAGCCTGTCAATTAAAAGCAAAACTGCTATAAACCAAAACCAGACATAGCGAATAAACTTCCCCATGTTACTGTAACGTACCCTCTGAAATGAGGTTAGCGGCAGCGTGACTGAGCTATGACCCAGCCCGTCTATCGTCCGCCGGCGGCGTATGCCGATACAAAAGCGGCGGGGCTGTTTCGTAAACACGTATTAGTCACTAAAATGCTTTTTGTAGAAAACAATTCCACTTTTAATGGAGCATTTTTGCAAATACAGTAAAAAAGCCATGGCGCTGCTTTTACACAACCACCATGGCTTTATAACTATCGCTGCGTCAGATTTATCCGGCAGACTGGGCATTTACAAATTCCTTAAACAGATTTGCTGTTCTCTCTACACTGTATTTGGATATACAATCCTCATTGGTGTCATATTTCAACTTCTTCTTTTCGTCTTCTATCAGCTTGTCGAATTCATCATCCTTCATCTTGTGGACAATATCCAGTCTGGAGATAGCATCCTCTTTTCCTTCTTCATCCGTAATATTCTTGGCTTTGTCCTTTATTGAGCCTTTGTACAACATATAAAACGTATCATCAATCAGCTTTACGGTTGCCTTTTTATCACCAAGCGCCTTCAATTCCTTCTGTACATCCTCACTGATGGATGTGTCAGCCAGATTAATTGTATTTGACACACTGGGAACCGTATCACTGTCTGTCAGTTCAAAATCCGTCTTGTATTCCTCATCAATTTCTGCTGTTACCTTCTTGCCTTCGTTCAGCTCCTTTGCATATTTTGCAAATGCAGCCTTCACCTTATCCTTGGTATCGTCATCAATATCCGTGGAATTGCCTTCATCATCCGTTGTCTTGAAGGAATAATGCAGATAATAGTAATCCGTGTAGTTGTCCGTAAAGTACTTTGTCACTTCGTCATCCGTTACTGCCTTTGTGCCTTCCTTGTCATACAGCTTTTTGAATACATCTTCCTTGTATACACCAATCGTGCTGTCAGCGTATGCGGCACTCTTGGCAGAAACACCTATCTTTTCAAACATATCACTCATACCTGTCTGAGAAATATAGTTTTCATACATCTTCTGACCGGATTCGATGCTTTCCTTGTCAGACTTTACCTTGTATTCCTTTACCAGCTTCTCGATTACCAGCGCCTCTACACAATGATCCTTTGCATCTGCTGCAACCCATTCATAGATGTTCTTTTTCTCTATCTTGGCATTTGCAAAATCATCATCCGTAATCTGAATCGTTTTTCCGGACTCTTCCTGATACTTGGAAGCCGCTTCGTTAAGCCCTGTGTACGTCCTGTAAATCCAGACGCCGTTGGGAAGCGTTTTGCTGTCTGTCTTGAAGCTCCAGGATGTATCTGCACATCCAGCAGCAGATACCAGTACAGCTGCCGCAGAAATGGCAGCCAGCGGTTTCAGTAAGTGATTTATTTTCATGTTCCGTTCTTCCTTTCAATATGTTAAAGTACGCATATGCATTAATTATATACCAAAAATCCTTTAAAGTCTACCATATTTTCAAATTTTCTGTCTGCTTTCCGTAATTTTTTTATATTCTCCTGTATATCATCCTACATTATTATTGACAATTTATCGGCATTGGGTATATAATCATTACCGTAAAAATAATATCGAACGGCAACAGGAGTATACCTTACTGAAACAGATATACTCCTGCAAATTGCACTGCAAAAAACACATAAAGGAGAACCATCTATATCATGTTTTTCAAAAAAAAAGAAGCTCTTTCCGCAAGTGTTGACTATATTGTTGCCGGTCTGGGCAACAGCGGAACCAGATATGAAAATACCCGTCATAACGCAGGCTTTATTGCAGCCGACAGACTGGCAGATAAGCTCCATGTACGGATTGACCGCATAAAGTACAAATCCCTGGTCACAACCTGTACGATCGGTGAGCACAAGGTTCTGCTCATGAAACCGTCCACCTATATGAATAACTCCGGTCTGGCTGTGGTTGAAGCCATGAATTTCTACAAAATCCCGCCTGAACGTGTCATCGTATTGTTTGACGATATTTCTCTGGATGTGGGCAAAATGCGTATCCGCAGAAAAGGCAGTGACGGCGGTCACAATGGTATCAAAAATATTATCTATCTCTCCGGCAGCGATCAGTTCCCCAGAATCAAGCTGGGCGTTGGTCATAAGCCTGAAAAATGGGATCTTGCCGACTGGGTATTGTCCCGTTTCAGCGAAGATGAACTGAAAATCCTGACAGAAACAGCTGACAAAGCCTGTGATGCAGTTGAACTGATGATTGCCGGTCAGACTGACAAGGCAATGAATCTGTACAACAGCTGAATATATCCTGCATTTTATGTTATATGCCTATATCACAAGAAAGGAACCCTATGAAGTTTTTAAGAGATGTACTGTTTGGTACAGAAGAATACAGAACACTTGAAAGAGCTGTCGAAAGCGGCAGAACACCTGCTATGGCAACCGGTCTTTCCGCCATTCATAAAGCGCACCTGATTTTCTCTATGTGTCAGCGGCTCAGACGCCGTGCATTGGTGCTGGCTTCGGATGAAGCAGAAGCCTCCAGATTATGCGGTGATTTCCAGGCAATGGGAATCCGGGCAGTATATTATCCATCCAGAGATTTTACCTTCCGGGAAATCGAAGGCGTTTCGGGAGAATTTTCCCACCAACGGATAGGCGCTTTGTTTTCCTGGATGAATCAGGAATGTGACATTGTGGTTGCCTGTGCGGACGCTGCGCTGCAATATACTATTCCCCCTGATGTACTCAGAAAATCAGCCGCAAGCGTAAAGGAAGGAGATGAAATATCTCCCGGAAAGCTGATGAAAATCCTGACATCCTGCGGTTATGTCCGTGCCGAGCAGGTGGAGGGCAGCGGTCAGTTCTGCATACGGGGCGGCATTCTGGATTTCTTTATGCCGTCTGCCGGAAAGCCCTGCCGTGTGGAATTCTGGGGCGATGAGATTGACACAATCAGCGAATTTGACATTGAAACCCAGCGCCGCACGGACAGGATAGACAGCTTCACCCTCACTCCGTCCAGCGAAATGCTGTTTGACGACCCGCAGGCACTTGCCGACCGCATCATGAAAAAATCCGCCTCACTGCGTGGTCCCTATGCCGCTAAAGCCAGAGAAATCATGGCGGAAGAAGCCGACAAAATCCGCAGCGGTAACCGGCTGACCTCTATTGACAAGTATTATTCCATGATTTATGACACGCCTGCCTGTCTGTATGATTATTTCAATGAAAATGAGCTTGTATTCGTATCCGAACAGCCTGCTCTGAAAGACCGGGTACGCTCTATGCTGCTGCGCTGGAGCGAGAACCTGTCTGATTACAAAAAAGAAGGCGTTCTGGTCAGAGGAATGGATACCTTCTCCTTTGAATGGGACGACCATCTGGACGCTCTGCGCCAGCGGGATACCATCTTTATTGACAATTTTACACGGGGCAGCTGTGAGCTTCCCCTGCGGGAGCTGGTCAACTTCACTGCCAAGCAGCTATCCCTGTGGAGCGGCTCTGTCAGTGTATTATGCGACGATCTGGAAAACATCCGGCAGACCAGCCGGACAATTGTTATTCTGTCCGGTACCAGAAAAAACGCAGATACCATCTATCATGATCTTCTGCAAAAACAGCTTCCTGTCCGTCTGCTGTCAGAGGACGCACCGCTTGAGGGCGAGGGTATTTATATCACTCCCGGCAGTCTGAGCGCCAGCTTTGAATATCCCTCCGCCGGCTTTTCCCTGATTGCACATACACACGCCTCTTCCTCTGCCGCAGCTGAACGGCAGAAAAAGAAAAAACATAAAAAGCGCGGCGCTATTTTCAGTCTGGCAGAGCTTTCACCGGGCGATTATGTTGTTCATGCCAATCATGGTATCGGTCTGTTCCAGGGCGTGCAGAAAAAGGAAATCCATGGTGTTGTCAAGGATTATATCATTATCCATTATGCGAAGGGCGACAGTCTGTTCGTGCCTGTCACACAGCTGGATATGATCTCCAAATACATTGGTCCGAAGGAGGATACCACTGTCCGTCTGAGTAAGCTGGGCGGTACAGAATGGCAGAAATCCAAAGCCAGGGTTCGCAAAGCAGTCAAGGATATTGCCGAAAAAATGATCCGTATGTATGCTGAGCGCATGAAGGTCAAGGGCTATGCCTTTTCCGGCGACAACGAATGGCAGCATGATTTTGAAAACAAATTTGAATACGAGGAAACCGATGACCAGATACGCTGCATTGACGAAATCAAGGGCGATATGGAACGCCCTGTTCCCATGGATCGTCTGCTGTGCGGTGATGTGGGATTCGGCAAAACAGAGGTTGCTCTGAGAGCTGCCTTCAAATGCGTCACGGACGGCAAGCAGTGTGCGCTGCTGTGTCCCACCACCATTCTGGCATGGCAGCACTACCAGACGATTCTGCGGCGTTTTGAGGGTTATCCGATTTCCATTGAGCTGTTATCCCGTTTCCGCAATGCTTCCCAGAAAGCACAGATACTCAAAAAGCTGGAACGGGGGGATATTGATATTGTGGTAGGTACCCACAGCCTGATAAGAAAGGATCTGAAATTCCGTGACATTGGTCTGGTCATTATTGACGAGGAGCAGCGCTTCGGTGTGGAACAGAAGGAAAACTTCAAGGCTCTGTACAAAAATGTGGATATTCTGACCCTTTCTGCTACCCCTATTCCCCGTACCCTGAACATGGCTATGTCCGGCATTCGTGATATGTCCACCCTTGAAGAAGCTCCGCAGGACAGACATCCTGTCCAGTCCTATGTTCTCGAATATGATGAAGCCGTTCTGCATGAAGCCATCCGCAGGGAATTAAAACGAGGCGGTCAGGTCTTTTACCTGTACAACCGTGTTGACGGTATTGAAAGCAAAACAGCTGACATTGCCAAAGCCATTCCGGAGGCAAAGGTGGCATTCGGTCACGGCAAAATGTCCGAATCAGAGCTGTCCGAGGTGTGGCGCAAAATGCTGGAACAGGAAATCAATGTTCTGGTCAGCACCACCATTATCGAAACGGGTGTGGATATTCCCAATGCCAATACCCTGATTATTGAAAATGCCGACAGGATGGGTCTTTCCCAGCTGCACCAGCTGCGTGGACGTGTAGGCAGATCGAATCGGCGTGCCTATGCTTACTTTACCTTTGAGCGGGACAAGGTACTGCGGGAAATCTCTCAGAAACGGCTGGAGGCTATCCGTGAATTTACAGAATTTGGTTCGGGCTTCAAAATTGCCATGCGTGATCTGGAAATCAGAGGTGCCGGGGATATGTTCGGCGCCATGCAGCATGGTCATATGACAGATGTGGGTTATGATATGTACATGAAGCTCCTCGGTCAGGCAGTCAGCGAAGCAAAGGGTGAAACACCGGATCCCGATGACAGCGACTGTGTGATTGATATTCAGGCGGACGCCCATCTGCCCGAAAACTATATCAGCAATCTCAGCCATCGTCTGGAAATGTACCGCCGTATTGCCGATATCCGTACCAAAGAGGATGCAGAGGATGTAGTGGATGAAATGATCGACCGCTTTGGTGATGTTCCAAAGGCTGCCGAAGGACTTGTCAATATAGCACTTGTCCGCAGCAAGGCAAAACGGCTGGGCATCAATGCCATCCGCCAGCGGGAGGATCATATGCTTGTTTATTTCAACGAAATCCGCTGCGAAGGCGCCGCCCGTCTGATGGAGCATCTTGGCAAATCCGGAAGACGTGCTAATCTGAATATGTCCGTCAAACCGCATATAGCCATTAAAGTAAATCCGCATGAAGCAGCTATAGATGCTCTGAATGATATGTTCAGCTTTAATTAAGTATTTCATTTGTTATATAACGATAATTATATAAATCTCCCTGCCTATTATAAACTGATAGACAGGGAGATTTTTCTGCTTCTCTCAGTTAATTGAACCTTCATTCAATCAATCACCCACGTGCAGACTTGGCATATATCTGGTTTGGCGTACCGTGGGGGTGAAGGCTGCTTTTGTGGAAAAGCCTCTTGTTTCGCTCTGGGTGACAGTATGGGTAAACTATTTGTCGTTTATCAAGGATGATAGAAATAGGGAAATCACAATTGGAATTCCCTATTTATAGGGAATTTCAAAATCAATTTCCCTATCCCAAAATCCCATAAGCAAGCCATTTTCACTAAAAAATAGGGAAAATAGGGATTTTGAAGCTATAAATTCTATCCCCGCTTATTTTTGGAAAATCCGGAAAAATAGTAAATATTATAGAGAATACAGCAGAAAAAACTTTTTGTTTTTGAAACTCCCTATTTTCCCTATTTCTCCCCTCTGCATAAATACAAGTCAAGCCCACACGTAGGTGATGCAATAGTAGAAGGGGCAAGGTATTCGACCGGGAGCAGTGACACCGGCGGCACGCCGGTTGTCCTAAAGGACGATAAACGGACTGCTTTTTCCACTCCATCACGCTGCGGTGCCCCGGCGCCATTCCGCCGGGGCGTCCTCGTTAACCTCATTTCAAAGGGTACTTTACAGTAGCTGGGATAGTATTTCTCACCAAGCCTGGTTTTTTGGTTTATGGCAGTTCGGCTTGGATTGGCGGGCTGGTGTATGCATCCCGATACTGATTGTATGAGAAAAAATCCGTTTTTTGAAAAGAGTTTCCCGAAAGAAACTTACCAAGCTGAACATTACTCATCAGATGTTTCTAATGGTTCGATACCAAGTGCCCGTATGCGGTCACAGACAGAGGCATTGTCATAGTTGTCCAGAATAAGCTGCAATCCCCGTGTTTCAAAATCGGTCAGCTCTCTCTGTTCAGCGGCAGACATAAAAAGATCCAGAATTCTGTCTTCCTGATCGGCGAAAGCCTTGATACCAATGGTGGGACCATCCAGCAGCAGGAAGGTAATGATATATTCCACAGCAGCAAAGTTCTCATCGGTCAGACCGTTTTCCAGAAGCTCCATTACACCTGCTTTCTGGAAACAGGCAATAGCAGAGTAGCCCGGATAGATCGTATTTCGCATACCTTCATGCAGAATCCATTGTCTGATTTCGTCTGTTTCGGGCTCCAGTTCATCGACGGTAACAATTCTGCCCCAGCCATCGGCACGCTGTGCCATCTGGAATACCAGATCATTTTTATTTTCAAGGGTATCAAAAGCCCACATACAGAACAGGGTAAACTCATTGCAGACCGCCAGATCCAGAATAGCTTCAATCAGCTTGTCGCTGAAATCACCGAACAGGGATAGGATACTCAGTCCCAGCTTGACAGCTTCCTTCTGATTGGAATCCACTGTCAGCCGCACAGCATAACGGAACATATTGTTGGGGTCAAGTTCTTCCTGATGAGAAAGAATAAAGTCATGCACATTATCAATCAAGGTGATCATTCTGGCATCGGACTTTTCAAAATACTGCTCTGTCTTATAGTGGGCAGCATCTGAACCGGCGGCAGCATTGCGCAGGATAGTTTCCAGCTTTCCAAGCTCCGCTTTGTCAGCGTTCCGGTGATACAGAATAATGCCGTCATAAGCGCCGTCCGCATATGCTTCGCCGTCCTCGTCAAGCATGGGACAGGGAAGGCGGAAACCTTCAGGCAGAACACCGTCGTCCAGATTTTCACGGATATAGTCCAGCAGCGGGTAATCCGGCATTTCTTCGCTCTGTGTAAAATCGCTGTCATCCACATCATTCTGTTTATTCAGGCGGTCTGTAAATTCATCCGAGCCGTTTCTCTCGTCAAATTTTTCAGCAATGGCTTCCGCCTTTTTATAGAAAAATTCCTTTAGTACAGGAATGTCATAAAAACCATCTTCACTGGCAATTTCTTCATCACGATAGGGCAGGCGGATGCGTATCTGGTGGGCGCCTTTTTTCTCAAGCTGTGCCATAAAGTAATAGCATCCCCGGTAAATTTCAAAAAGGTCATTGTAGTTGGAGTTTTCAGGAATAAAGCGCACCAGGTTTTTCATGATTTTATAGGCTTTGTTGGAATCAGAATGGGCATATATCGTCATGCAGACAGCCTTTTTGACATTCAGATTACTCTGGTTTGCATAATCACGGTTAATCAGATGATAGGCTTTATTGGCAAATTTATCTGCATTGACAAGATCGCCATGCTCCAGATAGTATTCTGCAATATTGGTAAAAGCACAATGAGGCTGTTCGGCGCAGGTCATCTGACCCTCAATCAGCGGTCGGGCAGTCTGAATAACCTTTTCAATATCCGCATCCATGTCAATCAGATAACATACCTCCTGGGCAGTTTCACAGGCAACACAATCGCTCAGTTCATCTCTTTTGCATTTCATCATTTCATCATGCGCCTGTTTTGCCGTCAATCCGCAGAAGCTGGCATCCTTTCCTAAATGGGACAGAATAAAACCGCAGATACCATCATAATAGGTACGCAGATTATAATGGAATCGTTTACAGAACTCCTGATACTGTTGATAAATGCTTTCAATCTGTGACAGGGGTATCTGGTAGAAATCAATGATATTGCCGATGATCCATTTGTAAGTCCACATCACATCATGCTGGTATTCATCCTGCTTTTCGGGATGCTCTTCAAAATAGGCAACATATTCCGGAAACAGTACGATTGCCTGATAGGAATTGCTGTGCATGACGTCCTCATTCATAAATTCTTGATACAGCTGGAAAACGGCATCCACATCCTGCTGCTCCAGTGCGTAGTCCAGTGCTTTTTTGATTCCTCTGGCTCTGGATTCGCCTCGTTCCAGTCCTTCATAGAACTGTTCTTCGTATTCTTCGATGTACATATCAATCCGTCCTTTCCGGTGCCATTGTAAGCGGGCGGCACCTGTTCCCACAGAAATTTTGAATGTGCTTATCCTTCAGCATCAGAAACGTTTTTCTGCAAAAGATAATGGAGATGATGATTGTGGTTCCGTTCATCAAAACGGTCGGCAAGGTATTTCGCCTTTTCATAGAAATAATCCTTTAGTCTGGATACAGGATAGACATTACCGGGACGAAAAACAGGGTCGTCCTTCCACGGAAAATGGAGCTTTACAGTTTTCTGACCGCTCTTTTCCAGATTGCGCAGCAGGTGATAGGCGCCCCGGTAAAAGAAAAACATATCGAAACCGCATTCGTTGGTATAGCAGACAGGCAGCTGACGTCTGAAAAATTTCAGAGCCGTGGGCAGATCCGTATAAGATAGGATCATAATGATATTGCCCTTGTAAAGAACCATGGAGCTGTCGCTACCGAAGTCACGGTTGATAATACGCAGTCCCTTTTTGGCATAGCTGTCGGCTTGCTCGGGTTGATGATGTTCAAAATAATAGACCGCCAGATTGACATAGGTATAATGCGGCACCACATTGCAGGTATATGCTCCGGACAAAATCGGTTCGGCAGCTTTGAGAGCCTTGTGAATGTCCTTTTCTACCTCCAGATAATAGGAAGTCAGATCGTCTGCTTCGCCGGCTTTTACCTCGCTGAGTTCATCCTTGGGACAGTGCATCATCAGACGATGGGCTTCTTCACAATCCGGACAAAGCATAAAATTTCTGATTCCATGATTGTTCATCAGGCACCAGATCTTCCGGTAATAGCTTCGCTTATTGTAATGCAGCTTGTCACAGTATTCACCATACTGGCGGTAGATATCGGTAATCTGCTGCAGAGATATCTGATAGAAGTCAGCTGCACTGGAGGAAATCCATTTGAACGCCCACATCAGATAATAGCTGAACTGCTCGTGGTACTGGGGGTATTTTTCAAAAAGATCCAGATATTCCGGAAACAGAATGACAGACTGAAAGTTGTCACTATAAAACGTGTCTTCTTCAATAAAGACATAATACAGGCGAAGCGCATTTTCAATATCTGCCTGTTCCAGAGCCATATCCAGAGCCTGCCGGATACGACCGCAACGAGGAGCGCCATGGGCGGCTTCGTCGTAGATTCTTTCATATTCAGAAAATTCCATAATATAACCCTTGTAATATAACAAATTAAATAAATCAAATACCGTGCAGATGTACGCTCTGTATCATCAATAGGACATCAGCTTATAAAGATTTTCGTTGAGAATCTTCATTTCATTATTCAGAAGCGGAAAATGTCCTGAAAGAAGGGACTGTACATAGAGTATTTCAATGTAGCAGGAGAGCTTTTCTTCGTCCTCGGTATTGATCAGCTTGCGTATAATCAGATTATTGGTATTGAGATAAAGGCAGGCGACCGCAGAGGCAGCAATATCGCTTTCAAAGGAATTGAGCATATTCATAAAGATTTTGTTGGCATTTTGCTTGGAGCGCCTGATCTGACGTGCCTTGTAAGCCTTTTCGTTGATAGAATAGAGAGCCGGAATCTCAAATGGGCGGAATTCCTTGAGGACAGGCTTGCAGTCATATTTTTTGAGGATTCTTGCAGCAAGCCGGATGAGCTTATCCGCAGCAGGATCGCCGTCAAATTCGCTGTCGTCCAGCATAAAATCAATATCGGCATCTGTGAGCTTTTGAATATCCGTTTTACGGCTGGTTTCAGCGAGCTTGGTAATAATCGCATCCTCATAAACATAGCCGGCATTGATCAGCAGCTGGCTGCGCTGGATATAGAGGGGCGCCAGCTGACGGTACTGGTTTTCGTCAGTGGTATAAAAAGCGTCAGAGCCGTATTCGAGAATATCCTTTCCGGTAAGGTCGCCCATGGAGGTATGGAAAATAATGTAGGGGAGCAGCAGATCATCCAGGGCATCTCCGGCAGCAATGACGGATTTGACCGCAAGATTATGAATGCTGACAATCTTATACAGCAGTTCCTTGTTGTGGATATCCAGGTCTTCAAAATAATCTGCAATGATATCAGCAATTTCACCCCTTGCTTTTTCCAGAGCGTCATCTTCATAAAAGTCCTCACGGGAAGAGGTGGGCTTGAGGTGATTGGTATTGATAATGCAGCGGACAAAGAAAGCCCATTCGGGAAGCAGCTTCTGACCGCTTTCTGTCAGCAACATATTTTTAAGATAGATGCGGTGCATATTATGAACATTGGCAGATACAGGATAGGGAAGCACATAAGCAATACCACTGAAAAGTCCGGTGGGTGACCGCAGGGTAAAGCAGTCCAGAAAGCTCTCGCCGAGAAAGGTTTTGCCGAGCGTCATGCATAGTTCCTTGTCTTTTTCCGCATCAAAATCAAATTTGAGGTTAAGCCTTGTTTTTTCCTCGCCGTTAATGGTGTAGACAGGATATTTCAGGAACAGACCGTAGTAGTATACCAGATTGGCGATATGGTCGCAATGGTAGTATTCATCAATGGTTTCGTCCCGTTCCTGCTTGTTGTTTTCAATAATGATTTCTGTACCCACAGGCATGGATTCATTGGTCCGGGTAATGGTATAGGTACCGTCCGCCATGCCCTTCCAGATAAAGGTGGTTCCAGGCTCCCGGTATGAGCAGGTCTTTACACAGATGTGATCAGTTACCATAAAGCAGGACAGCAGCCCGATACCGAATCTGCCGATAAAATCTCCGCTGGCACGGTTGTTTTCAATATCGTATTTGGAGGACTGACCGATAACGGAAAGAAAACGATGAATCTCATCTTCATTCAGTCCGGTACCGTTGTCACGGAAAACAATGCGCTGGTTATCATCCACTTCAATTTCAACTTTTGCATCTGATTCTGCAAAATCCGGGTCAGCAGCCAGGCGGGCGCTGATGGCATCCGTGCCGTTCTGCAGCAGTTCCCGGACAAAAACATCCGGCGAACTGTACAGATGATTGGACAAAATATCAATCATGCCGCCAAGGTTTACTTTAAACTTAAAATCTTGTTCCATTCGTCAGGGACTCCTTTATAAATATTCGTAATACTTCCATTATAATATGTTTGACCCGCTTTTTCAACCATAATTCTATAAAACCTACGGAAATCAATTTTTACCAGCACTTCCCTGGGGGAAACCCTTCCTAAAAAGAGATCGATCGTAATTGTACAATTTGCCTTGTTCAGAATAAATATTATTAAAAATTGATTTCCGTGTATAAAAGCGGCGAGCCGCTCTGGTTATAGCCTGAACGTATCTACACCCGTGGGATGCATACACCAGCCCGCCAATTTAAAGCCGAGCCGCTATAAACCAACACCAGACTTAGCGAAAAAATTTCCCCATGCTACTATAAAGTACCCTCTGAAATAAGGTTAGCGAGAACGCCCAGCGAATGCCGATACAAAAGCTGCGGGACTGTTCGCTATAGCCTCTGCCACATAACGGAGTTCCAAAGCAGGCGGGCGCTTAGCTTAACTGAGAGTGTGCGACACCGGCGGCACGCCGGCGGCGAACGCCGATACAAAAGCTGCGGGGCTGTTTTGTCATTATAGTTTACTTTGTCACTGATTACTATCCCCCCTTCCTTAATGTTCAGTCATATATTAAAATAAAATGGTTGAAAACACAGCATAAAAGTGTTTTCAACCATTTATTTATGTTACACTATTTTATTTTGTAAAGGTAAATTCATAGATATCTATGGATCCATCCTTGTTCCGGACTAATGTTTTCTGGCTTTTACTGCTGTTGTAATTCCGGTTTCCTTCTTCCAGCTTTGCCAGCTGGGAGCCTGTAACCGTTTCATAAATCCCGTCATCAGCCGTATAAACAAATAATCCCTGTGCACTCGGATAGTGGCTCGTTTCATGCGTCTTTCCATTGCATAGCTTTATGATGTACTTATCATCCTTTTTCGTGTAGGATAACCCGTCGTCTTTCAATACCGTATTGTCCTGATCTTCCTTACTCTTTATGGTGCAGATCAAGGCAAGCTCATCGTCATAATACTGGTATTCATCTTCCGTTTCTGCAATCAGTACCTTGTACCGTTCATTGTATGTAACAAATTTATATGCCGTATCAAGTAGCTTCTTCCCTGTCTTGTCACAAATATAATATCCGGTATCACCGTACATGACAAAATAGCTGCCATTCTGGTTCATGACACCGCTTTCTAAAGCACCGGAAATACGGTTATTCTGGCTGTCCACAATATAATTTTTGTAATCCTTGTGATCCATAACCATGAACAGACCATTTTCAAATGCACCTCTGACACTCTGAGAGCGGCTGCTGAATTCAAACAGCTTCTGACTGTCATTTCCATACAGCACTGCATTACCATCCTGCTCAATGACATAATAGCCATAATCCAGTACAGTAACATCTTCACCCTGTACTTTTCCCTGGTCGTCAACGGTTTTATTTCCGTACTTGATAAATTTGCCCTTGGCAGTTACATACTCCGGCTTGGTTTCCTTGATACCGCTGACAAGCTGTCCGGTCGTCATATCGAAAATTTCCCATGTTCCCTTGAGCAGCGTATCTCCTTCCTTGGCAGAAATGGCAAACATTCTGTCTGTTACATAAACCAGCGCCTCATCCTTGCTGGTCGTTACTGCCGACACCTTGACTACCTTTGCATAACGATCATTCAGAATTTCAATGCTGGCATATTCCTGCGGAATCATTTCCTTACCCTTGCCGTTGATCAGTCCGACACAATTGTAGCTATCCGGCTTATCATTTGAAATTTTTTTCAGATCAGCCGTTGTTACTGTATAATAAACCTGCTTTTGTTCCTCATTCTGGGGATATTCCTCCGATATATTCGTATATTTTGCCTCCAGCGGTTCACCTGTTTCCACATCAAAAATACCCATCTTATCTTTACTCTTATATGTGAAGGTATAGTTTTCATAATCTATGGTATCCATCTGCTCTGCCTGTGCTGCAGTCAAGGACTGGAGCTTTTTTGCTGTTACCTTGTATTCGCTTGCCTGACCAATCCGGGGATTGACAGCAGCGGTTTCTTCCTGACTGATACTGGATTCTCCGGAATCCTTTCCATCAACAGAAGACGCTGCGTCTGTTTTTTCCGTTTCAGATGCATCTGCTGACGATTCCAGTACAATCGCATTGCTGTTGTTATCCGGCACATTGCCCTGAACAGGCTGACTTCCTCTGGAGCAGGCGGATACGCTGGCTGCCAGTATGGCTGCCAGTATTACTACATATCCTTTTTTCATCATAACAACCTCATTTCCTGACATATACATTTCCTAGAAAGGGGATTTGTGGGAAACCCTTTGTTCGGGGACAAAAGGTTTCCCACAATGTAACTAACCGGACATTTTATCTGATAACATCAATTCCCATATAAGGACGCAGTACCTCGGGAACAGTCACACTGCCGTCTGCATTCTGATACTGTTCTACAATAGCAGGAATCACACGGCTTGTTGCAAGACCGGATGCATTGAGCGTATGTGCAAAGTGCATCTTTTTATCTTCGCCTCTGTAGCGGATGTTGCCCCTGCGTGCCTGATAATCTCTTGCGTTGGATGCAGAGCTGACTTCCTTATAGATTTCCATGCTGGGAATCCATACTTCAATATCATAGGTTCTTGCCATAGAGAAAGAACAGTCACCGGCTGCCAGCTTGCTGAGTCTGTAGTGCAGACCCAATTCCTGTACCAGTCTTTCTGCCTTTTCTACCAGCTCTTTAAAAGCGATATCCGATTTATCATCCTCGGTATACTGTACCATTTCCACCTTATTGAACTGATGACCGCGGATCATACCTCTTTCCTCGCTGCGGTAGCTGCCGGCTTCACGGCGATAACAGGGGGTATATGCAATATACTTTCTGGGCAGCTCATCCTTTGTCAGAATTTCATCTCTGTGAATATTGACCAGAGCCGTTTCTGCTGTGGGCAACATGAATTTCTCATCGCTGCTGGTGGGGTTCTGGATCCAGTACACCTCATCTCTGAATTTAGGGAACTGACCTGCTACATAACCGCACTGATAGCCCAGCATATGCGGAGGAAGAATAAACTCAAATCCGTCATTGATATGCTCGTTGATAAAGAAATTAAGCAGCGCCCATTCCAATCTGGCACCCCAGCCTCTGTACAGCCAGCTGCCTGCACCTGCGATCTTTGCGCCTCTCTGGTAGTCGATCATGCCAAGTCCTTCACACAGTTCAACATGATTTTTCATGGGGAAATCAAAGACTGGCTTTTCACCGAAATACCGTACAGGCTCATTCTGCTCCTTACCGCCTGCTGCTACATCCTCGTCAGGCAGGTTCGGCAGTGACAGCAGCAATTCCTTCTGCTTTTCCTCCAGCTCGCCTACCTTTGCATCGCCCTCTTTGATCTGGGCAACCAGTTCCTTCATCTTTGCCATGATTTCAGAAGCATCTCCGCCAGCTTTTTTAATCTGCGGAATCTGCTTGCTGGCAGCATTCTGTTCTGCCTTCATTGCTTCAACCTTACCAAGCTGTGTCCGCTTTTCAGCGTCTACTTCTCTGATCTGATCAACAATACTGTCCAGATCCATTTCTCTCTTTTTGATTCTTGCCTTTACCTCATCCGGATTTTCTCTGATCAACTTAATGTCTATCATTTCTGCTTACTCCTTTAATCATTCATTTTATATTGATCCGCAGACATTCTGCAGATTTTATACACCTTTATTATTGTATCCTATCATGATACGCTTTCATTATAGCACATTTTTATGATAAATATCAACCAAACAATCTGGCAAGCTCCGCAAGATCTTCTTCACTGTAAAACTCAATTTCCAGTGTTCCGCTTGCGCCGTCCTTACCGTTTCTGACCTTCACCTTACGGCTGAGATGTTCCTTCAGTGCCAGCTCGACCTCATCATAAAACGAATTGCGGCTATGTACGGGTACTGCTGCCTTTGCTTTCTGATCCTTTGCTTTTTTCGCAAACTTTTCAATATCTCTTACCGTCAGATCATCCTTGACAATCATCTGCGCTGTCTGCTGCATCAGTTCCTCATCCTCAAAAGCCAACAATGCCCTTGCGTGTCCCGAAGATATTTCTCCGTTTCTGACCATTTCCAGCACCGTTTCCGGCAGCCTGAGCAAGCGCATAGCATTCGCAATCACCGGACGGCTTTTACCAACAGATTTAGAAATTTCCTCCTGGGTCAGTCCGTATTCCTCTGACAATGTCCGGTAACCCAATGCTTCTTCAACCGGATTCAAATTTTCTCTTTGCAAATTTTCTATCATTGAAATCTGCATCATCTCGGCGTCATCCATTTCACGGATAATAACCGGAATCTCTGTTATTCCTGCCATGCGGCTTGCCCGCCATCTGCGTTCTCCGGCTACCAGCTGGTATCCTCCGTCAGGCAGCGGTCTTACCAGCAGCGGCTGCAGCACTCCATGCTGGGCAATGGAATCCGCCAGTTCCCGCAATGCCTGTTCGTCAAAGTCATGCCGGGGCTGGTTGCGGTTCGGTTCGATTTCACCGATATTCAATGTCACCGCACCGCCTGCATCCTCCGTTTCATTCTCCATAAATATCAGATCCAGCCCCTTACCGAGGCCACCTCTTTTATTCGCCATTTTTGTCCTCCTTTAACGTCGGTTTTTCCCGACCTTAACTGCTGCCCCGTGTATGCAGAACAGCTTTTCAATCATGCCGGTACATTTCAGACAGACACAGTTTCATTATGAGAGATAATATATTCAGCAAGCTCCATATAAGCCAAGGAGCCTTTGCTGCCCTTGTCAAAATACATAATCGGCATTCCGAAGCTGGGAGCCTCTGACAAGCGCACACCGCGGGGAATCACCACCGGAAATACCTTTCTCGGGAAGAACTTCTTCACTTCCTGCACCACCTGCTGCGTCAGGTTCAGACGCCCATCGTACATTGTCAGTAAAACGCCTTCAATATCCAGAAAGCTATTGAATCTTCTCTTGACGATACGGACGCTGTTCATCAACTGAGATAAACCTTCCAGCGCATAATATTCCGGCTGTATCGGCACAAGTATGGTACTGGCTGCACACAACGCATTCGTTGTGATCAGCCCCAATGAAGGCGGGCAGTCAATAAAAATAAAATCATATTCTGCCTTAATCAGGGCAAGAGAATTTTTCAGTCTGGATTCCCGTTTTTCAATATCCGCCAGCTGAATGTCCGCGGCTGCAAGCTCAATACTGGACGGAATAATATCGAGATTTTCATATTCCGTATGTAAAACCGCATCCTTAGCTTTGACATCCTCGATCAAAATATCATAAGAAGAATATTTTATCTGCCGCTTATCCACACCTACACCGCTGGTTGCATTTCCCTGGGGATCAACATCCACCAGCAAACATTTCTTTCCTTTTTTTCCGATTCCGGCACTGACGTTAACGGCTGTTGTTGTTTTCCCTACGCCGCCTTTCTGATTGGTTACCGCAATTATTTTTCCCATTTATCATTCCTCCAAATCTGAGGGGTTGTTTTCCTTTTCCCGAACACGAATGTTTCACATGAAACAATTTCTGTCCGTTTTCTATTATAGCAGATTTATCAATCATTTTAAATAGCATATTACAATTTATTTATTTTTTTTGGCAAAAACAATGTCTATTAAAAAAATGGTTTACAGTTTCAGAAAATCTGTAGTTTTGTTTACATTCTGCCCCTGAACTGTAGTTTAGGCTACAGTTCAGGGGATTCTGCATATAGAACAATCGCTTCTGCTGTGATATTATATAGTCACAACAAAGAAACAACACCGCAAAACAAAAGCGGCGATAATTTAAAGGAGAGATTGATTATGAAAAAGACAGTAACAAG
>CACZSU010000168.1 GCA_902783855.1 uncultured Ruminococcus sp. | reverse complement strand
CACCGTAGGGGTTATCCTCCAGTATCATAACCTGATACTGCTTTGCCAGCGCATAGATGGCTTTGCGCTTTTCCAGACTGGTGGTAACGCCTGACGGATTCTGGAAATTGGCAATAATATAGATAAAACGGACATTTTTCTCAGTTTGCAGTGCCTTTTCCAGGGCTTCAAGGTTCATGCCGTCGTTTTCAAGCGGAATGCCGCACAGACGGCAGTTAAAGGAACGGAATGAATTCAGAGATCCGATAAAGCTCGGTGCTTCACAAATGACCGTATCACCTTCGTTGCAGGTAGTTTTCGTAAACAGATCCATGACCTGCTGTGCGCCGGAGGTGATGAGGATATCATCCTGTTCGGTGCCGACATGATGCTTAGTTGTCATATAGTCCCATACGGCGGTACGCAGGGGCGGATAGCCTTCCGTTACACTGTACTGCAGGGCAGCGATGGGCTGCTGCTCCAGGATTTCAGCCGAAATAGCTGCAATTGCCTTTGTAGGGAATGCTTCGGGCGCCGGATTGCCGGCAGAAAGCGATACGACCGAAGGATCGGCAGCATATTTGAAAATTTCTCTGATTGCGGAGGGCTTCAGGGTTTTTACCTTGTCTGAAATAATATATTCCATATTGTCAGCTTCTTTCTGTAAGAATAATATACGATATGCTGCCTGACAGCAGCAAACAAAATATCAATATACATTCTACCACAGTTCTGTATTTTATGCAAGAATTTCAGACAGTCTGATTGAAATTTTACCCGGTTTTAGCCCTTCTGGCAGAGAAAAATGGTACATAAGCCGGACTATATGCCTAATTACCCTAAATATTTCTCAATTTGGTATTGAAGTTTGTTGTTTTATATGATTGTTTTTTTTCGTAAAATACATTATACTTTACATATATAATGATACTGTAAACTGCCCGAAGTGCGGGCAGTCGGATGCAGCAGAAACAAGGAAGGGAGCGGGACGTGTGCCTGGTAAAAAATATTATTCCTATAACAGGGGATCCTATCATGGCGGATATTGCCGCTCAGGTTATGGTCATTACGGAAGAAAACGTGTCAGTGCATGGAAGATTATTCTGATTACCCTGCTGTGTGTTGCAGCCGCCGGCGGAGGTGTGGCAGCGTGTGCATATTTCGGTGTGTTCGGTGATGCGCTGCGCTTCGGACAGCCGGATGTGGTACAGGAATCAGCAGCGTCAGCCGTCAGCAAGGCGCCTGAACCGTCTGCACAAAGCAGCCAGACCTCTGTACAGCCATCCCAGGCTCCGGCAGAAAAGGAAAAGCCGGAGGGTAAATGGGTGGAGAACGTTTTTGTGTATGATAAAAAGGGCTATGAGCTGTTCAATGAAAATAAGGAAGCGGCTGCCGATTATGTGAAGGCACTGTCCTCTATGCGGAAAGAACTGGGTGACAATGTTGCGGTTTACTGTCTGGTGGCACCGAGTCATGCGCTGTATGGTCTGCCCGCAGAGGAACAGGGCAGCTCGGATGAGAAAAAGAGTATAGAGACACTTTATGCCTCACTGGATCAGGGCATACATCGTGTGAATGTTGCTGATGCGCTGGAAAAGCAAAAGCAAAAATACATCTATTTTGGTACAGATACTAACTGGACGGCGTTGGGCGCATATTATGCCTATGGCGTGTTCTGCAAGGAGGCAGGATTGCAGGCAGTGGCGCTGAACAGCCTTTCATCCGGTCAGATCAAAGGGTTCAAAGGTTCTCTGCACGCAGCAACAAAAACAGAGGAACATCCCGACGGCGCTCCGGAGCTGGATCAGAATCCTGATACAGTTGTGTATTACAAGACGCAGGGCTACTGCCGTTTGCTGGAAAACGGCGAAAAAGAGGACAGGGAAGTACCAATGATCGCCGAGTTTGCTTCGGGACCGAATGCCTACAGTGCGTTTATCTGGGGAAATAACCCGTATATGAAAATAGAAACGAACCTTGGTACCAAAAGAAAACTGTGTATTATCAAGGATTCGTTCGGGTGTGCGTTTGCACCGTTTACGGCAGCTAATTTTGATGAAATTATGGTTGTGGATCCTGCTTATTACGAAGGAAATATCGTTGAGTATATCAAAAAGAATCAATACACCGATGTGTTGGTACTGAATTCATCTGCAACAGCCAACAACAGCGAACGGGTGCGGGAATTGAAAACGATTTTGTAAAAGAAAAGGAGGATGTACCGATGCTGGGAAAAAATGTTACAATAGAGATTTTCGGTACATTGTCCGAAAAGAGCCTGTATACCGGACGTATCGTAGACGGCAGGGATCTGCGGCAGATTTATGTGGTTACGGATGTGGAACTGCATGGGGTTATTGAATGCACCATTATTGCCGCAGCAGTGGGCGAGGTCAGCAGCCGTACCAGATTGATCGCCGCTCCGGCAGACGAAGTATTCTATGAGCCGGAAATACGCAAGCGATTGAACAGGACATCGCTTGTCTATAAAAAAATGAACTGCATTTACGAAAAATCCTGCGGTGCAGTGGTTTTTCGCTACAATGAAAAACAGGAAGCAAGGATCCTGCTGGTCAAAAACCATCACGGAAAGTGCTGGACCTTCCCTAAGGGTCATATTGAGGGCAGCGAAAAGGAAGAAGAAACGGCTATCAGGGAAATAATGGAGGAAACAGGACTGGAGGTAGAGATCATTCCGGGATTCCGGCGGATCAGTACCTACCGGCCGTACGGCAAGATACGCAAGACAGCGGTTTTCTTTCTGGCTAAGGCGAAGAAGGGTGTTGTCAGTATGCAGCAAAGCGAGATAGATTATTATCTGTGGGTAAGTATGGATGAGGCATTGAAAATGTGCCGGCATGAAAACGATATCAAAACGTTGAAAGATGTCAGAAAGCTGATCTGAGCGCGAACGGGTCAGTTGGATAACAGGAGGAATAGAGCTATGACAATATTGGTAACAGGCGGTGCGGGTTATATCGGCAGTCATACCTGTGTAGAGCTGCTGAATGCTGGATATGATGTGGTAGTTGTGGATAATTATGACAACAGTGTGCCTGCCGTTCTGGACAGGGTTGAAACCATTACCGGAAAAAACCTGAAGCGGTATGAATGTGATATCCGTGACAGGAAAGGGTTGGAAAAGGTTTTTGCAGAAAACAAAGTAGATGCGGTTATTCATTTTGCTGGTCTGAAGGCTGTAGGCGAATCTACCAGAAAGCCGCTGCTGTACTATGAGAACAATATTGCTGGTTCAGTGGTATTGTTTGAAGTGATGGCGCAGTATGGATGCAAGAAGATTGTATTCAGTTCTTCCGCAACAGTTTACGGCAACAATCCCATTCCATACAAGGAAGATATGGTAACAGGGGATGTGAGCAGTCCTTATGGCAGAACAAAGCATTTTATCGAGCAGATTCTGGGAGATGTTTACCGTTCTGACAATACGTGGAGTATTTCACTGCTGCGGTATTTCAATCCTATTGGTGCGCATGAAAGCGGTCTGATTGGTGAGGATCCGAATGGTATTCCGAATAATCTGATGCCGTACATTTCAAGAGTGGCTATCGGCAAGCTGGAAAAGCTGACAGTTTTTGGCGGAGATTATGATACAAAGGACGGTACGTGTATCCGGGACTACATTCATGTAGTGGATCTGGCAAAAGCACATCTTTGTGCAGTAGCGAAAATTCTTGGTACGACTGGTATTGAAGCATATAATATTGGCAATGGTAAGGGCTACAGCGTACTGGATATCATTCATGCGTTTGAGCGGGCAAGCGGTGTAAAGCTGAATTATGTGATTGGTGACAGACGGGAGGGTGATCTTCCAGCCTTTTATGCGGATGCAGAGAAAGCCAATAAAGAGCTTGGCTGGACGGCGGAATATGACATAGACAAAATGTGTCTGGACACATGGAATTTCCAGACGAAGAATCCTGACGGCATTCAGTAATCCGCCTGTCGGACAGCTCCGTTTTGTGACAGAAGTGAAAAATCTAAGAAGCACCTTTAGCCCGGGCACAAAAATTTCAGGGTATCTTTAGCTTTTTTGCTATTTATCAGGCAGGTCACTGAATGCAAATGAGCGTGTGCAATGCCGGTGCCGTTCATGAAGCTGCAAGGGTTGTGTCGGGGCTGGATTATGAACAAGGATAACCCTTTTTTAGAAAAGGGTTTCCACCAGCGTAGCTTTCCTGAGCTGCGGAAGGGTGTTATGAAGGAAATAAAGAGAGATGCGTTTTTGGTGGGAGGTTTGCTGATAGTCGGAGCAGTAATAGTGATAGCTGCTTTTGCTGGCGGCGACCCGGGACAGCGGGTGGACGTTGCCGTTGATGGTCAGCAGATTGCATCTTATCCGCTTGCCGAAAACAGAACGGTTACAATTCAGGGAAAGGGCGGTGCGAATGTTCTTGTGATTGAAAACGGAGCAGCCTTTATACAGGACGCAGATTGTCCTGACCGGCTTTGTGTACGTCAGGGGAAAATTGACCGCAGCGGGCAATCTGTTATATGCCTTCCTCATAAGGTGGTTGTGAGTGTTGCAGGGCAGCCTCAGGAAGATGTGGATATCGTGGTGAAATAAAATGAAACAGCGTATCAATACCCATACAATTTCTGCCTATGGCATTCTGATTGCTCTGGCACTTGTTTTCAGTTATCTGGAATCCCAGATTCCCACCTTTTTTCCGATTCCCGGGATGAAACTGGGATTGACCAACATTGTGGTGCTGCTTGCTTTGTATAAAATCGGAAATACCGGCGCTATGGCAATCAACGTGCTGCGGATCATATTGGTTTCGCTGCTTTTTGGAGGACCGTCTGCATTCATGTACAGTCTGGCAGGCGGAATGCTGTCTGCAGTGGTGATGATCCTGCTGAAAAAAACAAAGCTGTTCCGCATGGTGACGGTCAGTATTGCCGGTGGTGTGGCTCATAATATCGGACAGATTTTGGTGGCTATGTTTGCAATGAATACAGTTTCCATTGTCTGGTATCTGGCGGTTTTGTGGGTCAGCGGTATGGTTTCAGGTGCTCTGATTGGTCTGCTTGGTGCGGAGCTTGTCAGACGGCTGCCTGATCGTTTATTCAGGAGAGAAAAATAGTATGAAGAAAACAGGAAGTATTTTACTGTGTCTGACAGCATTTTTATTTTCCGCTTGTACTGCGCCAGTGAAGGAAGAAACGGTGCCCCATGCCACCAGAGAATTTTTTGCGATGGATACATATATGACAGTGACTGCCTATGGGGAGGAATGTGAGGACGCTGTCAAACAGGCAGAAAAAGAAGTGCATCGGCTGGATTGTCTGCTTTCAGCCGAAGATCCCGACAGCGAAGTGTATCGTATCAATCAGACAAAATCAGCCCGGCTTTCGGAAGACAGTGCCTTTTTGACGGAAAAAGCTGCCTGGATCTATAACCAGACGGATGGTGCCTATGATATCACTGTCTATCCGCTGATGACCCTCTGGGGATTCAACGGGGATCACCCGTCTGTCCCAGCAGAGGATACGCTGCAAAATACATTGTTGTCTGTGGGGTTTGACAAACTGACATTTCAAAATAACCGGCTGACCCTTGGCAAAGACCAGGGAATTGATTTTGGAGGTATCGCCAAGGGGTATGCCAGTACACGGATTATGCAGATTTTTGACCGCTGTCATATCCATTCGGGAGTGGTTTCTCTCGGCGGTAATGTACAGTGTAAGGGGACAAAAACAGATGGCAGTCTTTGGCGCTGCGGAATCACAGATCCTGATTATCCTGAGGATAACAGCCGTCTGGCAGGCGTTCTGCAGGTGAGTGATAAGGCAGTGATTACATCCGGCGGATATGAACGCTATTTTACCGAAAATGGAACGACTTATCATCATATTATGCATCCCGGTACTGGTTATCCTGCCGAAAGTGGTCTGTGCTCGGTTACGATCGTCAGTGAGGATGGTACGCTGGCGGACGGTTTGTCTACTGCCTGCTTTGTCATGGGTAAGGAAAAGGCAGTGGCTTTCTGGAAACAGCATAAAGAGCTGTTTGACATGGTGCTGATAGAGGATGACCGCTCGATGTTTATTACCGAAGGATTACGGGAATCGTTTACATCAGATCGGGAATATGCGGTAATAGAGAATAATAAATAGGTTTAGTTTTTTAGCAAGGATGCGTTTTTCAGGAAAAGGTTTCCCTCGGCGCGACTGATCGGGGATAAGAATGTATAGATAGGTGCTTGTTGCTTTTGCTAGAATCTTTCCACTTTGTTTTGTGTGTTTTGTCAGAAAATATCGCTATAAATTGACAAAATAGAAAAAATAGGATAAACTATATAATGGGTATGTAGATATCCGAAGCGTTCAGTGAGTATTGGCTCGGTGCGTAGCTATTCAGTATATTACATAGGGAAGTGATAGTATATGACGAAAATAAAAAAATCGTTTGCTGTATTTTTAGCGGCTGCGGTTTCCTTAGGCAGTATGGCGGCAATGCCGCTTTCTTATTCCGTATCAGCTGTCGAAACGTCAGCTGTCGAAACGTCAGCTGTCGAAACATCAGCTGTCGAAACATCAGCGGTCGAAACATCAGTTGCCGAAACATCAGTTGCCGAAACGACAGAAACCAGGCGCACAGTCAGGAATACGGTTGTGCTTGATTCTGCTCAGGGCGATACTGCGGATAGGATTAAGGAAACATTTGAATCGTATAAAGAAACAGAAGCACCCGTTACGGTTAAGCTGGTTGGTGATTTTTCCATTGATGAGATGATAAAGATATATAGCAACCAGACGCTGGATGCAACGGATGCGGTGATTACAGGCTCTGCGGATGTTTTCTTCTACGCTTACCGTGTGGAGAATGTCGCGTTCAAGGGCGGTACCTGGAAACCGCAGGGAACCTCGCAGGTGGTCAAAATCAGCAGCAGTGACCAGGGCAAGGTGGATTCGCTTAATATTACAGGCGGAGGTCCGTTCGGATATGGCAGTATTTATACCTGCTGTTCAACTAATGTAACGGTGACAGGCTGTACGGTTAAAAATGTCCAGAGTGAAGCTATCTATGCTTATAAAACCAATAATTTTACTATTGCGAATTGTGTGGCAAATGGTACAATCGGACATGCACTGCGTGTTTACGGCTGTAATAACATTTATATGATCCACAACCAGGTGGATAATGTCGAGGGTGACGGTATCAGCTGCAGCCACTGTAATACAGCTTATTTTACAGGCAACGTGATTTCAAATGTCAGACCGCACCCCAAACTGGATATGGATCCTGTCCGTGGATGGTCGCGTTCAGGCTGCGGAATCCTGATTTCGGAATCAACCCGCATCAAGGCAGGAAGACCCTATAAATTCGGCAGTACCACCTATCAGGGCAATACCCTGATGAATTGTGATAACTATGGTATCCATATTACCACCTCTTATGATACGGATGTCTATAAGACCAGCATCATAGAAACCGGCTCTGACGGTATTCATAATTCTGCTGCATCTTATACGACTGTCAAGAACTGTAATATCGAGCACACCGGTGAATCCGGTATATCTTTTCTGCCGGGACCCGTATCAACCGTACCGTATGACCAGCTGATCTGTAAGAATGCGGTTATTTCGGACAATGTCATCAATCAATGTAAAAAATTCGGCGTTTTTCTCTCTGCATCACAGGGTACGAATCTGGTGGGCAATACGATCAGTAATTGTACAGATTATGGTGTTTATTGCCTTCGTGCCAGAAATATTATCATTACCAACAGCAAGATTACCAATACCAAAAATCGTGACGGCACTGGTATTGGTGAAACAGATTGTGTCAATGTTCAGAGAGATAGTTATCTGGTATTGAACAAAGCTGATGTTTCACTGGGAAAAGGTGAGAGCTATCAATTAAGTACCAATAATACCAGCGGTATTACCTGGTCGTCCAGCAACACGGCTGCTGCTACGGTTTACAACGGCAGAGTGACAGCCAAAAATCTGGGTACAGCCACAATTACGGCTAAATCATCCAACGGTATGACTGCTACGTGCAGGGTGACTGTAAAGGCTGAACCTAGTTCTGTAACCCTGAGCAAGCAGACGCTGTCGCTTGGCGTAGGCGAGAAATTCTCGCTGAGCGCAATTGTGACAGGCGGGTCTGCTGCTGCCGTGCGTACCTTCCGTACCAGCAACAGCAATATCATCAAGATGACAAAAACGGATTGGGTAGGTGAATTCATTGCCCAGGCACAGGGGACGGCATGGGTGACTGTCCGGCTTTACAACGGGCTGGAGGCAAGCTGTAAGATTACCGTCAAGCGTGCGCCCACTACAGTTTCACTTGAAAAAACAACCCTGACGATGGGACTTGGTGAAACCTGCCGCCTGGGAGCGGTTCTGCAGGTTGATTCCGCGGCCGCCACCCGAACCTTCCGCAGTGATAACAATACCGTTGTCAATCTCTCCAAAACTGATTATGAAGCAACCTTCAAGGCGCTGCGTCTGGGTACAGCAACGATTACCGTCAGATTGTATAATGGTATAGAAGCAAGTTGCAAGGTAACTGTCAAAAAGGCGCCCACCTGGGTAACGGTAGATAAAAAGACCCTGAGTATGAAGGTTGGTCAGACCGCAGAGCTGAATTCTACCATTGCCAGAGATGCGGGTGCCGGCGCACGAGTTTTTCGTACCAGCGACAGTTCGATCGTTAAAATGCTGAATACGAAAGATGTAGGCAGGTTTAAAGCAACCAAAAGAGGTGTCGCATGGGTTACCGTTCGTCTGTATAACGGTAAGGAAGCCAGCTGTAAAATAACAGTAACATAAGAACGTAAAAAATTTCAACCGCAGTGTAAGGCTGCGGTTGAAATTTTTACGTTTTTCTTTTGATTTATGGAGCAATGTATTCCATGCCGAATGCTTCGCATACGCCCTTGCAGAGAGCCTCGCCAATTTCGGTGGGATGCTCGATCAGCCATTTAGCAATACTGGGGTTATCATGGAAGTCAACCTCGGTATAAACTGCCAGACCGTTTGTCATTTTCAGCTCGGAAAGATTCGGGAAGTCCCGTACACCGTAGTCAATTGTGCCAGGGGTAACAGCCTGTACTGCATTGTAGATTGGCTGAGCGTATTTCAGGCTTTCGGGAGTAGATTTGTATACCATACAGAGGGTGCCGTGACCGCCGCCAGCATTGGTATGGATGGGCATATGTAAATCGGGTCCCCATGCATTGCTTTCGTCAATGGTAACGTACATATTCTGACCCTTGGGTGCCTTTTTGACCTCAAATCCGCAGCGCTCCAATGCGATTTTAGCAGCGTCTGCAATACGATTGCACTGCTCCATTTCATTGGTATTACCGTATGCATAGAGGTTGCCGTTCTGGTTGGATGGACTGAGATAAATTTTCGGCTTGTAGGCATTTGTAACCTCGACCGTACATTGTGCCTGTACGCTGTTAAAGGTGGTAACGGTAATAGTCGCTTTTCCTTCGGCAAGTGCGGTGAATTCAGCCTTCCCGTCAGATTGTGTCAGCTGCAAAACAGCAGGATTATCTGTGGTGTAGGTTATGACAGCTGCTGCGGTATCATCTGGAAGGATGGCAGATAATACGGTTGTATCGCCTACATGAAGCGAAAGAGAATCACTGCTGAGCTGTATTGTTTGTGGTGCAGCCTTGACCGTTACCTGACAGCTGGCCTGCATACCGTTGTACAGACTGACGGTAATGGTAGCACTTCCTGTAGACGCACCCACAAACTGTGCCGTCCAGGTTGATTTTAACATGCGTACAACGTTTTCATTGCTGCACGTGTATGTGCGTACCGCAGCTGCACTGCCATCGGGGATAATAGCTGACAATGTAAATGTTTCGCCTGTTCCAAGAGAAAGGCTCGTCTTGTTCAGAGAAACAGAAGTGGGAGCATTCTTGACTATTACAATACATTTTGCGCTGATACCGTTGGGCGTTTTTGCAGTAATGATAGCGTTGCCCGTGGCGTAGGTATGAACGGTGCCGCCTGTTACACGGGCAACGGTGGTATTGGACGAAGTCCAGGTGATTTTTTCACTGCCGTCGGTGGTTACCTGATAGGTGTAGGCTTCTCCCAGACCAAGACTTACGGTGGTTTTATCCAGTTTCAGCATGGTTGCCGGTTTGGCAGAAACAGTAATATGACAGCTGGCTGTCTTGCCTGAAGGAATTTTTGCATAAACTACAGCACTGCCTGCTTTCAGGGCGGTAATCCTGTTGTTGACAACGGAGAGGACGCTGCTGTTGTTGGTGTACCAGGTAATGTTGTTATCTGCCGGGTCCTCGGATGTGACTGCTGCATTCAGAAATATCGTTTCGTTAATAAACAGCTGGGCAATATTGCGATCCAGCGTAATTTTTGGTGCAGGCTTTTTGACCGTAACGGTACATTCTGCTGTAATACCGTTGGATGTGCTGGCGGTAATAACAGCGGTTCCCTCAGCGTTGGCAGTAATAATGCCGTCAGAAACAGATGCAGCCTGTTCATTGCTGCTGTTCCACGAGATAGTTTTGTCGGTGGCATCCGCAGGTTCAACGGAAGCAGTCAATGAGAATGTTTTGCCGATTTCCAGACTGACAGAAGTGCGGTTCAATGTGACGGCTGTCGGAACCACCACATCTGTTGCTACAAAGGTCAATTCATTCTGTTCAGCAAAAGTCTGTGCAGCCGATCCGCTGGTACCATAAACTGTTTTAACCCATATTCTTTCTGAATTTTTAATGCCCAGAGCGTTTTTGTCGATAGACAGTACATTGTCCGGAATGTTGATCTGCCTGAGCTTCCGGCAGACAGCGAATGCCCGGCTGCCGATGCTGGTCACCGTATCGGGAATGGTTACCTGTTCCATAGCAGTACAGGATATGAATGCTTTTTCTCCAATGGAGGTGACAGCTCGTTCGTCTGCTTCGGAGGGGATTTCCACAATTCTGTCTGTACCCATGTAGCGGATGAGAGTCAGAGTGTCGTCTGCTCCGGTGCGAAATTGAAAATCACCCTGTATAATATCCTGTTCTTGTTCATGCTGTTCACCTGCTGCCTGGACAGTCAGTCCATCGTATCCGCTGCCGGCAATCAGAGCACTGCCTGTTCCACCTATTACAAATGCACAGCAGGCAACAGCAAACAGCTTTTTCCACTTATTTGATATTTCTTGCATATTTTTTCGCCTCCATATAGTTTTTGTATGCAAACTTACCTAAGTAATCTTATTCTATCATCCTTTCTCTCCCTTGTCAACCGTCAGCCAAGTGTGTTTCAGGCGGCTCGGCATAACGCGGCAGTCGCTGCGCATATGCTCCGCTCTGGTAATAGCTTGAACAAATTCACACCCGCGCAATACATTCAGTTGCACACAACTTCAACGCATCTTATTCTGGTTGGCAGTCACTCTATCTACTAACGATTTTTTTACACTTTGCAGTCCGGTTAGGCGTGCTGGGGGAGAACCTTTTTCCTGAAAAACTTGATTTTTTCAAACGGAAACAATAAAAGTGAATTTCTTGTCCATGCTGATGATGGAAAGAAATTCACTTATAACAATTTATTGCGATTCCTATTGGGATCCGGTAACGAAGCTGATAGATGCGGCACACTTGTATTTCATTACTGTCAGAGAAAGGAGTATCACCGACCATTATCAAGAAGATCGTCGGTCATTCTGGTGCTATGTCATTGACTGAGAGGGTATACACTCATGTGAATGTGCAGGAGTTGCTGGATGCGATAAACAATATATAGATGGATTAAACGGCTGTGCCTTCGGGTGCAGCTATTTACCTTTATAATCATAAAATCTCCATCATCAACTCACTCAGCCTGTCAATATACTCCTGCCGACAAGAGATAAAATCTTTTCTTTCCTGTTCAGCTTTTTCTTCTTTTGTTGTACGGTCTATACCGGCATATTTCGCATAAATAGCAATCAGTTTATTTTCGTACAATTCTTTTGCCTTAGCAGCCTGTTCAGCCGTTTCAGGGTGATTCATTACAAAGTATTCTATTCTCGCTTCATTAACGCTAAGGTCATTTGCACCGCCGGCATAGTTGTGGTCATCATATTGCAGACCATCATTTTCCCAATTACAAACAGGACAGATATCATAATCATCATAGTCTTCGAACTCATACTTACCACAAACAGGACACTTCATTTTTTATTCTCCTACACATTTCTTAAAAATCAGCCATTTGTTATTAATTCGGAAACAGAGATAAGGGCATTAAGTAATTCAGAAGGTATTTCAGGACTGTTCAAACAAAAATCACCGATAATAGTGCCTTTATCATACAATCTTACACTTGCTGAAATACCATCAATAATCGTTATCTCTCGCGTTTTGACAACTACATCTTCTTTTACACTGCGGATAATCTCATCTATTATCTGACGATCTATTTTTATGCACTTACAGATAACATCGCCTCTATATACAGGTTGTTTATCTGCCATTTCAACCGTAGTAAAAGACTGGGAATGACTTGAGTTCCCAAAATGATCCGTATAGTATGTATATGCACAGTGAGCAGAATATCCGCCATGATTCACATAGACCTGTATGAAATAAGTGTTCCAGCGGAAAGGCGGTAAAAAAAGACATTCCACAATGAGATCATCTTCCGGTACAAGCAGATGATACTTTGAAAGATATTTTTTCGCAATTCCTATGTTATTCAGCATTTTTTGTTTTGTCATACTTACCTCTGCTATGCAAATCAAGCCACTCATCAGATTGATGAATGGCTTGAAATTTGTTAGTTACTTGTTTAGTTACCGTCCGGAATCCACCATTTTTCAGGCAGATACAGAACGATAAAAACCGCATAAACACTGCATTTCTGATAACTGCCGTAAGGCAAAAATCATCTCTTGCTGAACTGCGGAGCGCGTCTTGCAGCTTTAAGACCATATTTCTTTCTTTCCTTCATTCTCGGGTCACGAGTGAGGAAGCCGGCTCTCTTGAGCTTCGGACGAAGGTTCTCTGTATCATAGCTGAGCAATGCTCTTGCGATACCGTGGCGGATAGCACCTGCCTGACCGGTTACGCCGCCGCCTGCTACACGGCATACAACATCGAACTGAGCTTCCGTTCCGGTGAGAACGAGGGGCTGACGAACGATGAGCTTGAGTGTCTCCAGACCAAAGTAATCGTCAATATCTCTCTCATTGATGGTTACCTTGCCGGTACCCTTATAAAGTCTGACTCTTGCGACAGAGCTTTTTCTTCTGCCTGTACCATAGTAAAAAGGTGTCTTATCGTACATAATTTATGCCTCCCCTCTGATTATTCCAAAACGATCGGCTGCTGAGCCTGATGCTTATGCTCTGCGCCCTTATAAACGTGCAGTCTTGTCATTGCTTTTCTGCCGATAGTGTTGGCAGGAATCATACCCTTTACTGCAAGCTCCAGAGCCATTTCGGGCTTGGTCTGCATCAAGGTATCATAGCGGACAGACTTCATATGACCGATATAACCTGTGTGATGGTAATAGTACTTCTGCTCTAACTTCTTACCAGTCAGTACCATCTTATCTGCGTTCACAACAACAACGTAATCGCCGCAGTCTACATGAGGTGTGAATGTCGGTTTATTCTTACCTCTGAGAAGGTCGGCAACCTGTACTGCCAGACGACCGAGCGTTTTACCGGATGCATCAATGACATACCACTTGCGCTCAACCTCGCCTGCCTTAGCCATAAAAGTTGACATAGCGTAAATCCTCCCAAAATTCCGATTTTTCTATAGGCTTCTTGTCCGGAAGCCTTTATGTAACGGCTTTTTTACAAAAACCTTTTTGTCACGTATAAGATAATAGCACAATGACCTGCGCAAGTCAAGGGTTTTTTCAAAAAAAATCATTTGACATTTATTAATCTCTTTTATTCTTTTAAATTCTCTTTTATACTCTTGTTTTCTGATTTGTGATTTTATTGTTTTGCGTTTTATTTATGATGTTCCTATGACGGATTCCTCAGAACCATGACAAACTGAAAACAGACTGAAACGGAAAGCAAAACTTTTCAACACCGGAATGTTAAAAAGTTGAAAACTTTTTAACCGTTTCCACCGCACTTGCTTTATACAGAATATGGCCTTAAAAAGTCCGCTTTCTAAGGCTGATTATGCAACATTTTCACTAATTTGCACATAATTATAAAAGGACGTAAGGGGATTTTTTATTGTAGGGAATGTTTTTTTCTGTTGAAAGTTTCGCTTTAATGTGTTAAAATTTTAGTGTAAAATATTGTCAGGATTTCATGTTGTTGCCGTTCTATGACAACGGCTTGACACACTGCAAAAGGAAAAGAGGAATTGTTATGTGTGGATTATGCGGTTTTACGGGTCATATTGCCGAAAGAGATGCGGTGCTTCAGAATATGACGGATGTCATTACACACCGGGGACCCGACAGTGTCGGCTATTTCAAGGACAGCAGAATTTCTATGGGCTTCCGCCGTCTGAGCATTATTGATCTGGAGGGTGGTCATCAGCCTATCTATAATGAAGATAAAAGTCTGGTTCTGATGTTTAACGGTGAAATTTATAATCATCAGGAACTGCGTAAGGAACTGAAGAAATGTGGTCACAACTTCTATACCAATGCTGATTCAGAGGTGCTGGTGCATGGATTTGAGGAATGGGGCGAAAAAATGCTGGACAAGCTGAGAGGTATGTTCGGCTTTGCCATATATAATGTAAACGATGGATCTGTATTTATCGCAAGGGATTTTTTTGGTATCAAACCAATGCATTATGCAGTGATTGACGGTCAGCTGGTATATGGCTCCGAGATCAAAAGCATTCTGGAATATCCCGGTTATCATAAAAAGTTCAATGTCAGGGCGCTGGACAATTATTTGTCCTTCCAGTACGTGGTTCCGCCTGAAACATTTTTTGAAGGCATTTACTGTCTGCTGCCGGGGCATTATCTGTGGTATCGTGACGGAAAGGTGACAACGACACGTTACTTTGAAGCTACCTTCGAGCCGGATATGACGCTGACTGAAAAGGAAGCGGTGGACAAGATTGAGGCTGTATTTGAAAACTCTGTCAACGCACACAAGATCAGTGATGTAGAGGTCGGCTGTTTTCTGTCAAGCGGTGTGGATTCAAGCTATGTATCGACTTACTTTGCTGATCAGAAGACCTTTACAGTAGGCTTTGATTTCGGTGAACGCTATAACGAGATCAGCTGGGCAGCAGGATTGTCCAAGGAGATTGGCGTGGATCATTATACACACCTGATTGATTCAGAGGAATTCTGGTCGGCTGTCCCGAAGGTACAGTATCAGATGGATCAGCCGCTGGCAGACCCGTCCTGTATTGCTTTGTATTTTGTATCCAGACTTGCAAGCGAGCACGTAAAGGTGGTGCTGTCAGGCGAGGGTGCGGATGAATTGTTCGGCGGCTATACGGTCTATAATGAACCTCATGTATTCAAGCTGTACCAGAAGATCCTTCCGGAAAAAGCCCGTTACGCACTTGCACGCAAGGCAAAGAAATGGCCGCACATCAAGGGCAGAGGTTATATTCTGCGCGGTGCCAGAAAAACGGAGGATAAATTTATCGGCAATGCTTTTATGTATGATGACGCCGAAAAGCGGGAGATTCTCAAGGACAGTTCGATTGTGACCCGCCCGCAGGATCTCTGCCGCAAGTTCTACGACCGTGTCAGGAAGTATGACGAAGAAACCAAGATGCAGTACCTGGATATCAATCTCTGGATGGTCGGGGATATTCTGCTCAAGGCAGACAGAATGAGTATGGCGAATTCGCTGGAACTGCGGGTACCCTTCCTCGACAAGGAGGTTTTTAAGGTAGCCAGAACCATTCCTACAAAATATCGTATCGCGCATGGTACGACCAAATATGCTTTGCGGCAGGCTGCACTGCGTCACTTGCCGAAGGCGACTGCACAGAAGCCGAAGCTGGGATTTCCTGTGCCGACCAGGGTGTGGCTGAAGGATGAGCAGTATTATAACAGAGTAAAGGAGATGTTCCGTTCTGAAACAGCGGAAAAATTCTTTAATACAGACCTGATCGTTTCTTATCTGGATGACCACTTCAACGGCAAGGAGGACAACAGCCGCAAGGTATGGACAATCTATGTATTTCTGGTATGGTATCAGATTTATTTCGGCAATGATGATCGTATTAATCGTCCCTGAATAGTGTGCCGCCGGCACAGCGAAATTTCTGCCTTTCATACCATTTCAGCAGTGAGGATTTGGTGTTACGCAGATGCCGGAAGAGATGAAAAATAGTAAAACAGTGGAAACCACAAGGAAGTATCATCCTATTTACTTTGCGGTTTCCATTTTTTTAAAAGGAGAAACTGTGTATGAAACGAAAAATGATATGGTTGGTATCGCTGCTGCTGACAGCAGTGTTGGCAGCGGGGTGTACCCAAAAGCCGCAGGTGATTACAACGTCCGGTACGGTTTCATCGGATGGCTCGTCAGAATCATCTGTTGCGTCGGAACCATCTGTTACGTCAGAGGTATCTGTAACTGAAAATACAGTGGAATCGTCCTTGCCGGAGGAAGTATCTCCGGATGCAAGCGAGCCGGGGGAAAGCTCCCCTGTATCCGTACAGGAGGAATCTCCAGGTGCGTCAAATAATCTGAAGGAAATGGAGCTGTATAAAAGCTATCTATCCGGAGGGGCATGGAAACAGTACTGTCAGAGTGAAAACGAAGGTGGTGCTGTAGCGGACAACCTGACAAAAATGCATTATGAGCTGTTTGATTTTGATGGTGACGGCAGTCTGGAGATGTGGATGAAGGCATATAATCCTTCACCCATAACGTATGCCGAATCTGTATCTATCTTCTGTAATCTGAAAGACGGTGCAGTTAATGTGCTGGCGCATGGTTCTGCTGCGGACGGCAGTATCGGAGGAACCACACTCGGATTTGTGCTGGATAAAAACAATGGTCAGATTCAGCTGGAAATCTATGAGAGGGTTGGCGGCTGGGGCGGAATTGCTATGGAATTAACGCCTTATACATATAGCGGCGGTACTTTGACTGCACAGCCATCGCTCAGGCAATATCGGGAAAACAACCAGCAGCCTATATATACGATCGGCGGTGATGAGGTTTCGGAGGATGTATATAACCAGAGCGTCCATCATTTTGTGTATCTGGATGAACACGTGCTGCCGCTGGTATATGACGGTCCGGAAAAGGCAGATGTGCTGCATTATCTGGAGCAGCAGAATGATGTACTGTATGCAGACTTTATCCAGAAATACAACGGAACCGTGTATTACTGCGATACAAAGGATCTTCCTACGGAAATGCTTATTCAGCCGGACTTCGGTACATTGAATTACCAGAAGCTGCCGATTCCGTATTCCGATCATTTTGTGATCTATGAGGATACGATTTATTATGCCGCTTATAATCAGAATGAAAACCAGGAACAAATCTACTCCTGCGATATGAACGGGCAGAACAGGAAAACGCTCGTGAAGGGCAACGGCGGCAGCTTTTCCATCAGCGGCGGCAAGCTGTATTATGCCGTGAATTATGTACCCACATTGCAGAATATCTCGGTGCAGTACCGTGTGCTGGATCTGTCTACAGGAAAAGACAGCAAAACCTCGGAAACGGGAGATGTTTTCCTCCATCTGGGAACCAAATATCCGAATATAGCCGATGGACACTATTTTGACGGCGGTATCTATTATGGAAATTATCGGAATTCGTATAATGCATGGACAGCTCCGCAGGAGTTATATCGGTATGACATTCTCACCCGTGAGTCAAAGCTGATTTTTTCTCATTTTTCTGCCCAGGGATAAATACGCCTGTCCGTTTTTCCCGACGCTGACAACGTGGTGCAGGGATGATTTGTGTAAATTGCCTATGACAAAATTTCCGGAAAAGGTTTATAATAAGAATGGAGAAGCTCTGCACGGAGCTTCGGACTGATTCGGGATGATAATTGGCAGTATGGACGGGAAATGAGGGGTAGTCAATGTTTACTGCAGGAGATACAGTGGTATACGGAACGCAGGGTGTCTGTAAAATAGAAGGAACACAAACAAAAAAAGTCAGTGGAAATTATGTTAGTTATCTGGTACTCAGACCGGTTTATGATCCGAATTCAACGGTGTTTGTTCCGAAGGATAACGAAAAGCTTATGTCGAAAATGAGGGAAGTACTTTCTGCTGATGAAATACGTCAGATGATACGGGAGCTTCCGGAACAGGATGCGATCTGGATAGAGGATGACAACCTCAGAAAAGCACGGTTTCAGGAAATGATAGACAGCGGCGACCGCCGGCAGATCATGCTGATTATCAAAACGCTGTACCATCATCGTCTGGAACAGGAGGCAAAGGGCAGACGGCTGCACCAGTCGGATGAGTACATACTCAATCAGGCTGAAAAGCTTCTGCATAATGAATTTGCGCTGGTGCTGAATATCCAGCCGGAAGAAGTGGTTCCCTTCATAATGGAACAGATTGAAGTTGAAAATACATGATTTTTCCCCTCTGGCAGAAAGTTGTCGGAGGGGATTTTTTCAACGCTGCTTTTCAACTTTTCAACATTTCGATGTTGAAAGTGTTGAAAAACAATCTATGCTCAATGTCAGAACAGGCAGAATAAGCGGGTTTTTTGCCGGAGTCCGCCTTGCTTGTCAGCGTGAAGTTTTCCACCGCATTGCGGAAGGCATGATATAGTACGCAGGCACATAAACTCCATTGTAACCGACTTAATTATCAGCAGATCAGAGCGATTCGGTGATAGTGAACATTTTATTGACTATTGTATATATTGAATTGACAAAATATGGGATTGAATGTAAAAACTGGATGGAGCTGGATTTAAAAATAAATAAAAGAACCTATAATTTTTGTCGGTAAATAATGCAAAAAAGTAGAAAAATGTGGAAAGTGCCAAATAATACTTGTTGAAGACTATGAAAAATGCTATAATGACAATGAAGATAAGAAGAATATGACCGGATGATGATTATAATTTTGAGATACAGACCGGACGACACGATAGGGAGGATGCCTGGTCATTCTTCCTCATTTGTGCTGTTTTCAGATATGGGCAGCAATGAAATGAACAGCAAAGCTGAATGATCTGCTGAAAACAATTAAATCAGGGAGTTAAAATGCACGGTGCCTGGAGGGCATCGTCAGGATGATACGGTCATCAGAGTGAACTGCCGGATTGCCGGCAGAGGGATTAACGGGATGAGGTTTATGAAGAAGGGGTTTGGAAAATTGAATATTTCCACACAGCGCTTTCGTGCCAATTCTGTCGTGGTAGTCCTTTGCCTGATAGCTCTGGTTGCAGTGATTGCAGGTCTGGCGGTGAATCCGGTCATTGACGCAGGCGCAGAGCTGAAGGTGCAGCTGTATACGGACGGCACCTATCGTCAAAGACAACCGGACGACAGCAGCGTTATTACACTGACAGGCAAGATACCGCAGGGAACGACAGCCAGGGCATATCCAGTACAGACAGAGGAAACAGGCGAGATTTACGCGGCTTATGATATTACCCTGTTTGACCAGAAAGGACAGGAAATACAGCCGGAAACTGGTGCGCTGGATGTGCGGATTGAAACGCCTGCGATCAGAGAAGCTATCAGACAGGAAATGCAGCTGGAGGTTTGCCATATTCCCGATGAGGGAGAAACCGAGGTAGTATCTACAGATGCAGCCAGCGGAGATGGTGTTGCATTTCCGGCAGAAAGCTTTTCTGTCTATGTGATCAAACGTCATGATACGGACGGGGACGAAAAAATTGTTACTCCCCGTGTGACGTTCCATTTTATCAGCAATGACTATACGGATAATCAGGACGGAACCTATACAGCATCATTTTATCAGTTCCGCAATAAGGAAATGAAGTACCAGACGTCTCAGGTTATCCGTAGCGGCGGCGTACTGGAGCCGGTGGAAAACCCGCCTAACATTCCTGCACAGGGCAATGAAAAGGCACAGTATTTCTATGGCTGGTACGTTGTCAATGAAACGGAAGTGACCAGTCAGTCGGTAACCTATGAATGGACAAATGAACCCCAGGTGATTCATTTTGAATCGCCTATCAGTGTATCACTTTCCGAGGACCAGCGGACGCTGACATGGGAGATTGACGGTTTGTCAAGAACAGAACCGGCAGGAGAACTGGGCAGCTATGATGTGTATCTGGCGCCGATTTATACGAACTATTATTTTGTCAATTTCTATCTGTATCCTGATGATCCGGCATATCCGGAGAACCACCTTCTGACAAGAAAAATGGTTGCCCTGGGTGCGGACAACCAGGAATGGGTGCGTATCGGAGATGTGGAATCTCCCAGCCCGGATGCGAAGCATAAGGTGTTTTACGGATGGGAAGATGTTACCAATCAGGAATCCTATATTACACATGACGATGAAGGAAAGGAAAAATCCAACCTTTCCGGAAAGAATGGTTATTATATCCTTTGTACCAAGGAAAAGGGCAGCATTGATCTGTACCCGATTTTCAAAGAAGCACGATGGTTTACCTTTAATGTCGGTACCAATGGCAACGGTGCGTCCTATATCGGCGCCAGGTATCTGCTGACAAATGATGACGAAGGTGACGGCAATATCGGATCCTGCTTTGAAGCACTGCCGGTTCCTACCCGCAACGGCTACCGCTTTGACGGCTGGTATACAGAGCATGACGCCGAAAACAACGGCAGCGGGTACCAGCTGACCTATGGTACAACAGGCACCGATCAGAAAACGGTAGCTTTTACAGGGGATTACGAATACCGGGAAGGCGGTAAATTATTCTATGAGATTCGCAGCGGAAAGCTGTTTGCCTATAAAGCGATTACTGCAACGGATCAGTCGGATGGCGTGACATTCTATGCAAAGTGGACAGAGATTCCCGATACCTCGTATTCCGTCATCCTCTGGAAGCAGAAGCTGCCTGACGGAACGGGAAGTGAACAGAACTACGATTATGTGGCGTCTTACACAGTGCAGTCCCGCTCCGGTCTGCAGCTCAGCGACCTGAACCTGACGGAATATGAAAACAAAAGCTACACTGGTTTTCACCATGAACGTACACAAATGAGTACAGCTACCGTACAGGGGGACGGTAAAACGATCGTTAACATCTATTATAACCGCAACCAGCATACTCTGCAGTTTTATGACAGTTCTACTTTGGTTAAAACTATTACGGCTTTGTATGAGGAAGATATTTCCGGTAATTTCCCGATTGTCGGCACAGACGGTACGACCTACGATAATGGTGAACGATGGAAACCAAGCAACAGCGTCACATATAGTGAAGTATTGGTGTATATCAATATCATGCCGGATGAGGATGTACGTTTCAGCAAAAATACCAGTAGTAATAGTACGAAGCACCTGTATTATTATGTGGAATCCCTGCCGGATGAAACGGTGGATGTTACTCGAAATGGTATAAACTACACTCTGAAAAATCATATCAGAGCGAACTATGGCTTTTTTACAGAAAAAGAAGATTACATGAATTTTGTCGGATGCACAAAAGCGGGTTCTGATCCGGCTTTTGATTCCAGCGGTCAGATCAGGAACAAGACGGAGGTAAGATTCTACTATACCCGCAACAGTAATAATCATCTGATTTTCGACCCGAATTATCCTGATCTGAACCAGGATGAAATGATCTTCACAGATGCTGCCGGAAACGCAGCCCAGCAAAGCACCAGCCGTTCGGTTACAATTAAATACGGCATTAATATTAAGCAATATATGGAAGGCAATACAACAGGTATGCAGCAGACGGCGCCTTACTGGACGCCCAATCTTCTGAAAAACTATACCTTTGAGGGTTGGTATGAGGATGCAACCTGCACACAGCCGTTTGAATTCAACAGCCCGATGCCGTCGGCTGCCGACAAAAAGATTTATGCAAAATGGGAGCCGGTCAAGTACCGCATCAGTATTGATCCCAACGGCGGTGTAATCGACCATATTGATCACCGTTCCGATACGGATTACACCGTGGTATACGGCAATCGTACAAAGGTCATTCATACGACCTTTAACCCGGATGGTGTGGGTAACTACAATGATACCCAGGCTACTTATTTCAATAACACTGCAAGGCAGACCATAGGGGAATATACGATTTACAACAACTATATAGAAATATCCGATAAGGAGGCTGAGGAGCTGACAAAGGCAGGTCACAGCGATCAGGTGTACTACTATATGGTAGATGCCTATGATGCAGATCGGGAGGGCAGCGGTATTTACCCTGACCTGAGAAATGCCCTGTATCTGACAGAAAGCCAGCTGCACCAGTATCATGCCTTCTATATTGCCGTTATGGAGGCTGCCGCAGAGGTAAGCCCCGAAAAGTACGGCAGCATTACGATCATCCGCAACTATGACGTATGGAGAGGACAATATGTCCGCTCCACGCAGAAATATAAAAGGCTGGAAGCAGGAGAGAAAAAGCGCTATGAATTCCAGCAATGGTATGAGGTACTCAGCAGCGGCAGAATGAGCGATATGCCCTATAATTTCAGCACCCCTGTCAACGGAGAGGTATCGCTCAAGGCAGTGTGGCGATTGGAGGGCGGCTATACCATCAGCTACCAGCCCTATTTTGTTGCTGAAAACAACGATCGGATTAATGGCGAGATGAAAAACAATCATTGGACTGACCCGGAAAACGGCGGTACCTTTGCCAATCAGGCAAAAACAAATGTACAGCAGCAGCCGACCAATGTGACAGTCAACGATGTACGTGACGATGAATCCTATATTTTCCGCGGCTGGCGTGTGGTCAGCATGAAGGAGGTTGACGGTGAAACGGTGTTCACACCGTTGGAGGAGGATACGTATTATAATGTCGGCGATGATTTTGTTGTACAGCAGAAATATGCAACCAACGGTCTTGTCATCTATTTGCAGGCATACTACGAACCGTCAAATGAAGCCTTCCGCCGTCCCAAAGTGTCCAATCTGACACTGGACGCTAACGGCGGTTATCTGACAGACAGCCATTCTGAAGCACGTCTGACAGAGAGCAGAGCGCTGCGATGGGACGATACAGCCAATGGTTCGGCAACGGCATTGCTGGACAGCACTACAGAGGGTCTGGTTACACATGATCAGATTATATTCAGCAAATTCCAGCAGAGTGTACCGATCTATCTGAAAAATTATGCTTCGGAAACAAATCATTTCCGTCATCCGAACCATTATCTGCTGCTTGGATTTGATGCAGATTCGGCGCAGGGCGATTATATTGCCGATTTCCCAGCGGACGGTATTATTACTGCCGACAGCATCCGGGATGATACTGTCTATGCAGTATGGGAGCCGATGGTGTATGTCAATCTGGTGAATTATACCCATGGTGACATACAGCTGTCCATGACGTCATCCGGCGCACATGACGCACTGTATGTGGTCAATGAGAAAAAGAGCCTTTACGATCGTGAGGCGATCAATGATATCAGCCGTCTGGTTGTACCGGCACCGGACACTGCCAATGGTCAGACAGAAGGCAGACTGATTCTTGCCATTCCCAAGGGTGCAGGCAGCCAGCTGACACTCCGGGGTACCAATGAGCTGGGAACAGGCTATACACTGAAAATCGATGGTACCGGTATCATTGATGAGGACAGAACCCAGAACCCGACACAGGTGAAGGCGAAAAACGGTGAGAGCTTTTCCTTCTCAGATACCATGGTGGTTGACAGCGAAGGCATTACGGTCAGCTTTACTGAGGAAAAGGCAATGCGTGCCCTGGTGCTGAACGATAACTATAACGGCGATGGTACAGGCGGTGACAGCCAGGAAATCTATTTTGAGGACAGTGATACTTCGTTTACGCTGATTTCTGTCAAAACCCGACCGGGCTATGAATTCCTGGGCTGGGCGGCAGCACCGTCAGATACTGTTCCTGTCTACAGCGGCTCCAGCGGTTGGACAATCAATGATCTGAACAGCTTTTTCGGAGCGGAGGAAAGCCGTATCCTGTATGCGCTATGGAAAACCAATTCAGAAGCCCATAAGGTGCGTATCTATAAGGATGTGCCGCTGCCGGGAGATCAGAATAAGGAGTTTACGTTTGAAATTGCCTTTTCGGGAGAGTACAGATATAAAAAATCTAACTGGTCGTCATCTTCCACTACGGCTGATTTTAAATCGACAGATACGAATGTCACTGGCAGCACGACCTTTACCCTCAGGCATGATCAGTATGCGGAGCTGGATTATACCAAGTTGGAGAGCGGTGTGTTTTCTGTCAGCATTCGTCAGTTTACCATGCTGTCAGACGGAACGGTTGAAGCAGCCGGAACATCCACACTGAAATGGACGTACAGCGGCAGAAATTTTGTTGGATTTTTACCAGATAATTTCCAGATGTCAGTAACGGAACAGGATGTCAGCGGACTATCACAGCAATATTCCACTGCCTTGTCCAAAACCTCAGATAATTCCACAGACTATCCGCTGGAGCTGAACAGCAGCCTGCGGAAGGTTTCATGGGAAGGTATTGAAAGCTCGGGCGGATGGACTGTCTTTACCAATACCCGCAAGACATCGGATGTATATATTTCCAAGACAGTTGCACCAGAGGATAACAGCAAGCACTTTACCTTTGAACTGTCTGTCACAGGACAGGATGGCTATACACTGCCGTATACCTCCATCCGGCTGAAGCATCAGGAGGGAAGACTGCTGGAGGATGTTCCGGTAGGAGCGGAGCTGACGATTACCGAAACAGTGGATGATCATTATTCGGTACTGGCAGAAGCGGATCACCAGATCACCAATGCACAGAATGCGGGTGAAAATGTATTCCGCTTTACGGTTCCCGACATAGCTGCGGATGACCGGGTGAATGTGTCATTCCTGAATGCACTGCGTTCCAGAGTGCTGCGTATTATCAACTGCGATGAAAACCAGATGCCCCTGGACAGCCAGACCTATGCGATGCCGGAGTTGGATATGAATCTGATTCTGTTATCCTCAGACGGCGTTATCTTCGGCGGCAATACAGGTCAGGCACTGTATTACGGTACCTATACATTGTCGCAGCTGAATTCCTATGGCGAATATATTCCCATTACCGAACCGATCACGATCACAGTGGATCATTCGGCAGCCGGTGTTACGGCTGATAATCCCGATGTTCTGATTACAGAGGAATACGGAGTGTATACGCTTCGCGTCATTAACCGTAAGGTGGTTATCCCACCGCCCACAGACCGGATTTTCAGAAATATTCCGTTTATCCTGATTTTCCTGTCCGGTACAGGGCTGGCAGCGGTATGGGCTGTCAGAAGGTGGAAGATACGTCTGCCCCGGCTGCGCTTTCCGGTGCTTTTGCAGCATTGGTGTAAAGGCAGACGCCGAAAACATGGTTATTCCGCCGCAAGGCGAAATAATATAAATAAGCATCACACCGAAAAGGAGGTGAATGCCGAATGAACTGGAAAAGACCGTTCAAAGGCTGTATGACCTCCGACGGAGAGATCAGGAGCAGTCCTGACCCGAGCTGCTCCACGACCGTATCGAAAGACGACTATAACACCGGCTGCAAAGCCGGAATATGAAAGGAGTAAAAACTATGAAAGCGAAAATGTTCAAAAAACTGACAGCGATGGCTACCGCCGCTCTTGTAGCTGCCTCCACCGCAATCCCGATGTTTTCTGTAACGGCGGGTGCCACTGACGGAGAAGTAACAATGGACAGCACAGGTCATGTTACGTCCAGTGCGAATGTACTGGTGATTCCGAAAACCATAACCATGTTCAATACTGACGACAGTCAGTATTGCAGTGTTGTAGTAAACTATAACTTCACTGTAGAGCCGGATGATCCGCCTGCAGATGCAGTTGTAGGAGCTGTCAAGGTAAAAAGAGGTATTGCGGGCAGCCTGGCTGTCACACAGCAGCCGTCTTTTATTCAGGAACTGGTATCCATGACCTCCTCTGGTGCAGATTCGACCAAGAATATGAAGGTAACGGTTGATACCACCATGTTTGAAAAGGCTGGCGTATACAGATACAAGATTACAGATAACACGGCGATTTCTGAGCTGTTCAAGGTAGGTATTACCAGAAACAAAACTGACAATACAGACTACCAGACAACGCGCTGGCTGGATGTATTTATCACCAAAACGGATGATACCTGCAGTGTTTCCGGATATGTTCTGATGAAGAATAATCCTATATCTAATGAGAGCAGTGTTATCCAGAAAAGTGCAGGCTTTGTCCGCACTGATAGTCTGGGCTATGATTCTTACAGAACATACAACGTAAGACTGGAGAAAAAAGTTGAAGGCAAAATGGCGGATGCTAAGCATGAATTCCCCTTTGCTATTTCGATCAATAATACCGATGGCAATAACGTAAAGAAAAAGTATTTTTATCAGAAGAACGGAACAACCGGCAGTTGGACATCGTCTACGATTGATAGTTCTACACAAGGTGATGGAACAGTTGATCTGACACAGGTTGACCTGAAGAATGGAGATGTTATCTATATCAGAGGATTGATTCCGACGGCAACTGTTAACTATACAGAAACCAATGATACAGCTGATACCTACACGGTAAAGGTTACAGGCAGAATTGATCCTAATGATAATAGCACTCTTACGACAATTGTTGACGAAATTGCCAGGGCAACAGACGAAACCACCACAACAGGTGCACAGGCAATTACTAACTATGCAGCTGTCAACAGTGCATCCAACGTAGGCAATGCTACTGCATTGACATCTGCGAGAGATGTTGTTTTTGTCAATAAGATTGATGCGATTTCTCCCACAGGACTGGTACTTCGTTTTGGTGCATTTGCGCTGATCGCAGGCTTTGGTGTGTTCTTCCTGATCGTATCACGCAGAAGCAAGGCGAAGAAAGCTGATACAGATATTATCTGATTGCTGGCTGAAATGCAGAATGACTGACAGACACGGGTTAATGCAGGCATCTGACAAAGGATGTCTGTAGTCTGACAGACCGGTACAGCCGTATCCGTACAGATGCGGATACGGTCTGTATCCGAAAACGGCGGGAAATACCCGCTGCTTCCGGATGCAGACCGTTAAGATGAAATGGCTTCATGCAAGCCGGAAATGATTGAAAGGAGGAACAGTATGGCTGAAAATGAAACAGCTATGACAGCCGGACAGGATACAGATACCGCCGGCGGACAGAAACAGCCGGAAAAAGAACCGGAACAGGAAACACCAAAAAAGCCTGAAAAAAAAGCAAGGGTCAGCCCGATGCGGTATCCGCAGCTGTTCATATTACATTCCATCATTGTGGTTATAATGATATGGCTGCTGTTCGGCGTGTTTTTCGGATTAATGACAGCACCGAATAATGATATGTATCCCCGGATTGATAATGGTGATCTGCTGCTGTATTACCGCATGGAAAAGGCACCGAAGGCACAGGATGTAGTTGTCATCCGTAAGAACAATACCACCTATGTCGGCAGGGTAGTAGCTGCAGCAGGCGATACCGTGGAAATTACCGATGATGAGAAACTGAAAATCAACGGTCATACAATGATCGAAAAGAATATCTATCAGAAAACGCCTCGTTATGAGGGCTTCAACCAATATCCGCTGACGCTGGCAGAGGGAGCATTTTTTGTTCTGGCAGACGCACGCAGCAATGCGGAGGACAGCCGATATTATGGTCCTGTATCAGCGGATGAAATACAGGGAACCGTTATTACGGTGGTAAGGAGAAATAATCTATAAAGAAAGGAGCAGGAGCACATATGGAAAAAATCCGGAAATGGACAAGAGCTGCTGACAGGGTGCTGGGCTACGTGACCGGTGTTTTAGCGGTTTTGCTGTTGGTGTACAGTGCTTATGTGCTTTGTGATAATTTCTATATAGGTCAGAATGCGTTTTCGTCGTGGGATCTGCAGCAGTACAAGCCGGTGGAAGTAGACGAAGAAGGACGGATGGATTTTACGGAGATACAAAAGATTAATCCCGATGCAGTCGGTTGGGTGACGATTTTCAATACCAATATTGACTACCCGATCATGCAGGGCAAGGATGATCTGGAATATATCAATAAGGATCTGTACGGCAACAGCTCGCTGACAGGTTCTATTTATCTGAGTGCAGAGAATGACGGTGAATTCTTCGACAGCTATAATGTTATGTATGGTCATCATATGGATAATGGTGCAATGTTCGGTGACGTAGATAAATTTGCGGATGAAACATATTTTATGTCGCACCGCAAGGGAGAGCTGCTGACACCGAGAGGTGTGTATGACCTGAATGTGTTTGCCTGCCTGAAAACGGATGCATATAATACGGAGGTGTATCAGATATCCAATCTGAAGCATAAAAAGCTGGACGAAATTGTACAGTATCTGAAAAACAATGCCGATCGGTTTCTGGAGGTCAACCATACGGAAACCCAAAAAATTGTTGCGATGTCCACCTGTGCCAACGCAACGACAAACGGACGTGTAATCATTTTCTGTGATGCTGTTCCGAAAAAAGCAGTAACCAACGGTAATAAGCTGACAAAACCGGTTTCTACAGACCATCTGGCAATGGGACATAATACCTGGGGCAGCGGATGGGCAGTGCTGAATTTGGTTTGTGTCTTGATTGTGTGGTTTACGCTGCTGCCGCTGCTGAGTATACGCAAAAAGTACCGGCAGATTTCCTATTCCAGAAGAAAACGGAAGGATTTTAACGAAAAAGTGCAGCAATTGCGGGAGCAGCAGAAGGAATCTCCGCTTACGGATGAAAAAGAAACAGAAATGAATATGCTGGCACGTCTGGTGAAGGATTTGCGCTTCTTTTCCGGAAAGCTGATGGTCGGCACGGTGGGTGAGATATTGCTGGCAATTGCGGCGGTCATTGTATTTCTGTTGACAGAAAATATGCGCACACCGATGCTTGTCAGTGATCGCTGGACGGGACTGATGGTAGGACTGGCGATAATAGGATTAGTGATAGATTTTATTTTCTTCCGTTATCGTGGTCATAGACTGCCGGACGAGGAGCAGACGGGGAAGGAAACAGAAAAAACCATATCGTCTGCGGATGCCGATCAAAATGCTTTCATCAGAAGCAAATGATGCAGAACGGAGGGGAATACCATTTCTATTTGATATTTGTATGATGACGTAATAAAGATAAAAGCGTACACGAGGGAAAATCGTGTACGCTTTTTTGGGATGCCGAAATCTTGTCAGCCTTCAATGGCCCGGTTGCGCAGGGTAACAATACGGCTGCTGTAAGAAGCACATTCTGCAGAATGGGTGACCTGCAGAATGGTAATGCCCTTTTCCTGATTCAGACGGCGGAAAAGCTGCATAATCTCGGTGCCGGATGCTGTGTCCAGGTTACCGGTCGGCTCATCGGCGAGAATGATCTGAGGTTCACCGAGTACCGCTCTGGCAATTGCTACACGCTGCTGCTGACCGCCGGAAAGCTGTGCAGGGTAGGACTTGCGTTTGTTCTGCAGTCCTGTGATTTCCAGCATTTCCTCATAGCGTGTCCGGAAATCAGCTGGTTTTCTTCCGCTCATTTCGATGGGCAGCAGGATATTGTCCTCTACGGTGAGATTGGCTGCCAAGTTATAGAACTGGAAAACAAAGCCCATATTCTGGCAGCGGATACGGGAAAGAGCTGCATCATTCAGACTGGAAATATTCTGACCGGCAACCTCAATTTCGCCGCTGAAATCCCTGTCCAGTCCGCCAATCAGATACAGTAATGTGGATTTACCGCTGCCGGATTCTCCCATCAGTGATACAAAGCTTCCCCGTTCAATGGAAAGATTAGCGCCTTCCAGTACGACCTGAGCGGTTTCTCCCTTTCCGAATGTTTTGTGTATATTTCTGGCATTAATGACAATATTGTTTTCGTTCATGTTATATCCCCCTCGTAATCAGTCTGCGCTGGTTTTGATTTCTTCTGCGATATTCATTTTTGAAAGTGCCCGCAGCGGACGCACGGCAACTACCATCAGTATAGCAAAGGCTGCTGCACCAAACAATACAGCATAGAGTACCGGGTGTACCAGCGGTACGCTCATTTCCAGCAAGGACAGCGCTTTGCTCAGAATCAGCAGAAAGTACATAGCATACAGTATGGATGAAATGACAGAAATGCTGCTTATAAGCAGGGTTTCTGACCAGATCAGCTTTTTCAGCTGTTCCTTGCTCATAGAGGATGCATAATAAACGGCGTATTTTCTGCGGGACTGTTCAAAGCCCATCAGCATATTGCTGGACGTTCCCATCAGGGACAGGGCAAGTCCGAGCAGGATCACAGCATATACAATTGTCAGGATGCTGCTCATATTTTCGGTAAATTCCTGCTGGTATTGTTCCAAGGTTTTGAGTGAATCCGGTTCATCTGCAATGGTAGAACGCAGGGTATCCAGTACGGAAGCGGTCTTGCCGGGGTCGGTCTTGATCAGAACCATTGCGGGATCATCAAAGTAAATGCTTTTGTATACATTGTCATTCAGCAGCAGGGTATTTCCCATGGTGTTGAAATATCCGGCATCAATCAGGCAGCTGATTTTCAGCTTTTTTTCGATGGGAAGATATTTTTCCGTCCGGAGCTTCAATGTGATTTCATCGCCGGTGTGCAAAGACAGTCTGCCTGCCAGCACCTTATCTATGGCAGCCTCATTATCAGCGAGGCTGTCCGGCAGATCACAGATGCCGTCAAAATACCGGTAGCCGTCTTTTGGATATGCGGTTACGACCAGATCACGATTTTCACCGTTTACCTGTGCCTGTGTTTCATATTGCAGATACGTAAAATAAATTTTTTCTACATCCTGAACGCCGTCCACATTCCGGGCAATATAATCATATTGCATTCCTTCCTGCTCCGGATTGGTGATTAACAGATCTGAATGGTAAACAGGGGCTGACAGCATATGCAGAATAGAAGATGCAAGGACGACCATGGCAATGGTCAGTGACATAGAGGAAAGAATCAGTTGGGCAGAAGATATGCTGCTTTTGGTGGAAGCAATTTCTTTTGCTGCCAGTTTGGCAACCGGCATATTTCTATTACCGAATATCACCGCCAACCAGTCGGTCAGCAGACGTATCAGCTTGGGGAACAGGATCACTGCACCGACAGCGGAACAGAAGGCAGCAGCAACGGTGGTGAAGAAATCATCAAAGAAACAGAATACAACAATGCTGATGGCAAACATCAGTATGCCTGCTATAAACAAACGGTCAGACGGTATGTAAGCAGTTTCCTTGGTGCCGAAGATAATATCCCTCACCGGTGTTCTGGCGGCTTTCATAATTGCAGCTGCGGAAAAGACTACCTGAATCAGGATAATGGCAAGGATAACAAGACATATGGTCAGTATATTGATGCCGTCTGTATGGGAGATGTCTTCGCCGACGGCAGCAAACAGCCCCAGATTGGTGCTGCTTCTCATAGGCAAAAACAGCAGGACGCCCAGCACACCGCCGCATAATCCGTAAAAGGCACTTTCGCACAGCAGCAGCATACCTGTACTGTGAATACTGCCGCCGATGCTGCGCAGCATACCAATAACGGACATTCTTTCATTCACGATATGCTTTGACATCGAAACAACGATAAAGCAGATCATCAGGAATACAACCGCAAAAATCAGGTAGTAAATATTGAGCATACTATCCATGGAGCCTTCACTATCCGCAGAAGTAGTACCGAAGCAATGGTGATCCGGGTACTTTTCGGAAAGAGTGTGAATGGTTTCGGCAACCTGTTCGTCAGGTACATCAGCGAACATAAGCTGGAAGGAGCCTGGCGTTGTTCCGGCAACCTTGCAGCAGAAGTCGGGTGTACACACAATTGCTATGGGTGTAGCATTCAGAAATTTGGTAGCAGGAGTAATGGCAAGGATTTTTTGCTCAAATTCCACGCCATCGTTGCCAGTGAATGTAAAAGTATCGCCCACTTCTTTTTTCAGCAGGTTTGCCAGCGGCTGGGTGATGGTGACGCCTCCTTCTGTGGGAAGAGCAGAATCAATCATGTGCAGCTCATGGGCAAGCTGTGTGTCCAGACCGATTACGCTGACTTCGGTTTTGCTGACATAGTTGAAGTAACGGGTGTTAGGAAATGTAAAGCTAACCTTGCCGAGCCCCTGTCCAATCACCCTGCTGCCAGAGGGGAAATCCTTCTGGGCAAGCGTGACCTCGTTATGGGAGTTGGTAATAATGATATCCACATCGCCGTAGCGGGAACTGAAAAAATCCCGCAGTCCGTTCTGGGCAGTATGAATACCGGATATGCAGAATAAAGCTGCAAATGCTGCGGCTGCCAAAGACAGAATAATGATGGCTGAACGCAGCGGTTTATTGATTACATTACGCAGTACTAATTTTGCTCTGATCATTTTCTCACCATACCTTTATTCTGTTTTCTGGAGCAACATACATTTTATCTGTTTGCTTGATATCGTAGACTTCATAGAACTGATCAGTCGAAGAAACGACTGCATTTACTCTTGCTTCTTCCGGGCTGTGTTCATTTCCGCACAGCTGCTTCAGCACGTCAGTAACCAGTACCAGTGAAGCCCACTGCGTGGCAATGCCTTCAAAAATTTGTTTTTGCTGATCTTTATTGTTGGTTGTATGCAGAATACACTGAACAGCGGCAAGGTCAGCTAAATTTTCTGACAGCGTCTGGGCTCCATTGATGTTGTATACATCCAGAAGCTGATACTGATCATAATATGCAGTTGCTTTGTCCATTATTTTCTGGTAAGCATCCCGGTCCTTCTGATTCATCCAGTCAGGACGGTAACAGCCGTTTGCGTCATATTTATAGCCGTTTGAATCAAAGGCATGGTTCATTTCGTGGGCAATGACATAACCGAGCATTCCCAGGTTTTTGTATTCACCGTTGGCAGGGTCAAAGGCAGATTTGCTGAGCATAACCGCAGGAATGGTGACAGTATTGACAGCCGGGTTATAAACAGCATTGACTGTGACAGGGGTCATATCCCAGGTGTTTCTTTCTGCCTTCCGGGACAGCTTTTCCCGGATTTTCTTTGTTTGACCTCGTTTGACAGCAATGCTGTTTTTCAGCAGATTGCCGCCGTCCTTTGCGGGAGTGATTTCAAAGGGGCATTGGTAATTCTCGTTATAGCCCAGCAGGAAAATCATATTGTCCAGCTTGCCGGTCAGCTTTTTGACCGAATCCTCACTGAGTCTGTCGCTGTTGCGAATCAGGTCGCCGCAGGATGTTTTCAGATCGTCCAGCATTTTCCGGGCTGCCGTCATAACCTCTGTTGTACAGGTTTCCTTGCCGTATAAGATGCCGATTTCCTCCTCCAGACATTCGCATACAAAACGCTTGGCTTTTTCGTCCATCTTCTGCATATTATTTGTATCCTTGAAATTGTTCTGGTAGGAAGGAGGTATCATCTTACCGTAATCATACATGATACAGACAAGGCTGTAATCCTTCAGCTCCTGTAAATGTTCCTCTGTAAAAAAGCTGTTGGCTTTTTCCGCTTGGGAAACATCGTATACGATCACCGCATCTGTTTTCCATTGAAAGGACTTCATCAGGTTGTCCATATCCACATTACTGTACAGTTTGGCAAATTCGTCAATGGTGTAAAGATTGTAATGCTTTTCGATATTCAGCATTTCAGAGGAATCAAGACCGGCAGAAGCAATATCCGTAACCATCCGGGCGGTTTTTGCGGCACGTTCCCGGGCCGTTTTGGGGTCTACCTCCAATGCGGTCAGAACATCCTCTGTCAGGCTGCCGACGTTTTCAGTTCCGGCGTCTGTTCTTGTAAAATTTTCTTTCATGCTGCCGCAGGTATTGATATTGGACAGCATCAGCCTTGTGACGGAGGTATCATAGGAATCCGGCTGCACATTGAAACGGATAAGGGACGAGATACCATACTCTGTATACAGTGATCCGGAAACGGCAACCCATTCATCAACGGTTTTGCAATCCTGTATGGCTCCGATAATCGGCGTCAGATCAGCGATACCGTTTTTTTCTCTTGCATCCACATCCATATATTGTTCGTACATTTCCTTGATGTACTGTTCAAACGGATGATCAAAGGACGTTTTCGCCACACAGCGGTCAATCAGGTCGGACAGATCCTTTTCCAGGTTGTCCTGAATAGAATCAAAGGTTCCGTAGCTTGATTTGTCGTAGGGTATCTGACCGTTGGACAGATACTCAAAATTAATATATCCGTAGTAATTTTCTCCCGGCTCCGGTTTCTGGAGCGGGGCAGAGGACTGAGCCTCTGCTGGTTGGACAGGTTCCTCGGCAATGCACGAGGTGCAGCCCGCCGCCATCAGAAGCGACAACAGCAGAGCCATCCATTTTTTTTGCATAAGCAATCTCTCCTTTTCTTTATAAGTGGATAGTAGTCGGTGGGGAGCGGTCATTGTAGAGCGAGGAGGGGTCAGCTTTTCCAGATCTAATACAAGGCAAGCCCACACGTGGGTGATACATCGGCGGTATGTCAATGTATCATTATTCATAAAAATCAGGATTATATACAACCCTATGATAACATTATAGAAATAAAGTTAGTTTCTTTCAATAGTTTTTTAAAATTATGTTTAAAAAATTTTGTTTTATTTTAGCTTTTAGCATGATTTGTAATATTTTACAAAATAAAGTCAGACTGCCGTATAGCAAGAAATGAATGTTTATGCTATGCGGCAGTCTGACTTTATTTTGTCCGGGTCGGTGGAATATAAAGTAAAAAACATATACTATGTTAAGAAAACACGGATTAAATCAGATGTCTGTATTGCGCGGTCAGATTTTTTGTCAGATTAAAATTATCCTGATCATTCCGCACTTCTTTCGGGCAGGCTGATACCCAACGGGTTGTCCCCCTGTCGGAATGCTTCCATCGCTTGAACGACATCGTTCCAGAGAATCTTGCCGCCAGTTTTAGCAAGGTTACCCAGAATTTTCAGAACCTCCCCCCGCCGTTCCTGGGGCAGATCAGCAGAAGCCTTGAGGATGGCGTTGTAGGAGATCAGCTTGTTTTTGCGTAAATCATCCAGCGTAGAAATACCGGCAGCATCAATCGAGTCAAAGATAGTGGACACAAACAGTCGGCGGTCATCATCGGTCATCCCGGCGAGCCATTTCTCCAGAGTTTCGTCCAACAGTGTGCTTTCTGCCGACAAGCCATCGGCGTACTCGAAATGGTCACAGCAGACAGCCCAGGTAAAGGGATGGTGCTGGTAGATACCCTTAGCGGAGCTTTTGACAATGGTACGGGCTTCTCTGCCGGAAAGCAGCAGTCCCACGAGAGAAGATTCCGGCAGAATTTTCCTGACCTTGGGTAAAATGCTGAGATATTCCTCAGCATCAGCGATGCGGCTGCTGAATCCGGGACCGTCATTGGAATAAACCTCCATAATTCGTTGGTCACGGACAGTCTTGTCGCAGAAAGCAGCTCCATAGACAGCGAAATGTCCGCCCTTGGAATGACCGCCTATACGCAGAGGATAGTCAGTCTGTGCGGCAATGTGGTTTACATAGCGTACAGCCTCGGTCTGTCCCCAGGTTGGTGAAAGAAAGCTGAAATTGCAGTCCTCACGCCAGCCCACGACGGTATCATCGGTTCCGCGGAAAGAAAGATAAGCTGTATTGTCCGGCAGCAGGAAGGTGACGGCAGCAAACTGGGTCTGCTTTTCGGCGTCAGTCGTTTCAACAAATCCTGTAATAAGAATATCCCGGAACCGGCTGCATTCGGCTGCCTTTTCCAGAAGGGGATCAGGGTTGTTCAGCGGAATATTGGCACGGTTAGGGGAAGTGAGATATTGCCCATAAAAATCATGCAGCGTTATTCTGGTGTCCTCCTGTATAATGCCATTCATATTTACATAGGCAAGCTCAGAGAAGATGAGATTGTCTACCTCATTAAAGGGACGCTCCTGAAATGTCAGGTCGCCCCGCCAGTCAATGTAATCTAAAATATTATTCAAACAAATCATCTCCCTGTATTTTCTTTCCTGAAAACCTGTTCATTGTTGGTTCCCGGAACGTTTACAATAAATTACTATACCTGACACCCACCAGGCTTACAGGAGAGTGAATGAAGGTCAATGAAATCAATTGAGAGAGGCAATCCCGGGGGCACGCCGGCAATAGAGATTGAGGTCCCAGGCGGGGACATAGGGATGTTGGCGGAGAAAGAATTGGTAGTCGGGTTCAATGGAATGAATGAGCAGTGGGAGGGAAAAAATATCCTCGGAGCGGTGATATACGGCAATATTGAGCTTGGGACGGTCACGGCGAAGGGTTTCTGCCGCACCGATAATCGCCTCACGCTCGCAGCCCTCTACATCCATTTTAAGATAGGTCAGCCTGCGGCGTTTATAAAGGGTATCGACCTTTGTGACAGGCAGCAGCTCGCTGCCGCCCTGGCGGATATTGGAACCTCTGCCAAGGGCACTGTCAAAGGGCAGATCGGTATCCTCCGACCATATGCCCATACGGTACAAATGCACCCGCTGCCAGGTGCCGGCGTGGGCTTTCAGTTTGGCAAACGTCTTTTTATCAGGCTCCAGCGCTGTAATATCACGGTAACCGCCGCCGCTGTAATGCAGCAGCTCATCTATCGTGTCACCACGATAGGCGCCCAGATCAAGATAGCTTTCGTCATCCGTTATCTGCAGCAGTTCCCGGAATACCTCATCCTTATCACTGTAGGCACTGCGCAGGTAAGACAGTTTGCCGCTGAGTTTATACTGTATGACCTTTTCAAAAACATCCCTGGAGCGGCTGTCCGATAAAAGTGCATATGCCTGTTCTATCCGGGTGCGGTTTTGCTCATAGTACTGTCTGTCCCATATATGCTCTCCGTAAACGGGCACATCTGCTGCATATAGCGGGTGCCGTTGTTCGAGCTGCCGGATATGCTCCATCACAGACGGTACAGAGGTACCAAAGGCAGTGATGATCACAAAATCGCCATACAGTGCTTCAAAATCGGACAGGTGTTTTACGGTGAATTCATGAAAACGCTGTCCCCGTACAAAATCATCACTTGCCATGATTCCGCTGATAACAATACCTCTGCGGGAAAATTCCTTCCATATTTTATCGGCTCCGTTGCCCATGCCGTACAGTATGATCGGCAGAACGGAGTCTTTCAATGTTTCATATAATTCTTCTGTCATTTTTTCTTTAAACACGTCAAGCCCACAAGGGGTAATATTTAGAATTGAAAGGTCAATGAAATTGACCGAAAGATGCGACACCGCTGCCACGCTGGAAGGGTGGTTCTTAGCTCTTTTCGCCTCTGCCACACAACGGAGTTCCAGAGCAGTCGGGCGCAGAATCCAACTGAGAGTGTGTGGGTGCAGCGTTACGCCGCCACCGGCGGTGGTTATTGTATATACATGGAAATATCAAATGCTTTTACAGAATGCGTCAGTGCACCAACAGAAATAATATCTACACCGCTTTCCGCAACCGCCCGCAGGGTTTCATCGGTAATGCCGCCTGATGCCTCCAGAATGGCACGGCCTGCGGTCAGCTCTACTGCCTGTTTCATGAGTTCGGGGCTCATATTGTCCAACATAATCACATCTGCTTTTACTGCCAGTGCTTCCTGCAGCTCCTCCAGATTTCTGGTTTCCACCTCGATCTTTGTCATATGTCCGACACGGCTGCGCAGCAAATTAACCGCCTCTGTAATGCCGCCGGCTGCGTCAATGTGATTATCCTTGAGCATTGCTGCATCCGACAGATTATACCGATGGTTCTTCGCACCTCCGCACATAACTGCATATTTCTGCAGCGGTCGCAGCCCCGGAAGCGTCTTTCTGGTATCGGCAATCACCGCTTTAGTTCCTTCCACAATTTTTGTATAGCGATTAGCTGCCGTTGCAATACCGCTCATGTGCTGGATCAGATTCAATGCAGTCCGTTCGCCTTTAAGAAGAACAGCGGTCTTTCCGTGCAGCCTCATAATATCCTCACCATAGGTTACCGGTTCGCCGTCCTTCTTCAGAATCTCGATTTGCGTATCGGCATCCAGCATGGTGAATACCCTTGCTGCTGCCTCTGTACCGCAGACAATACCATCTGCCTTTGCCATCAATCTGCCCTCACCCTGCTGATCGGCAGGGATCAGGTAGTCAGTTGTCACATCCACATAATTAATATCCTCTGTCAGTGCAGTACGGATCAGGTTTTCTACATAGAATTTATTCAGAATCATTTTCCTTTAGTACCTCCTCTAACACAATCACTGCAACGGTAGCAAGGCTTCTTGCTTCAATATAGTCACGATTAATTTCATAACCGCCATTAAGCAGGTCATTCAGAATATTTTTAGCGAGTGCCAGATTTTCCGGCACTGCTTCGGGCTTTTTTATGACGAAATGGCAGTCCTGCATCAAGCGGCGTATTTCTGTACGATAGCCATGGGGAAGCTGCTTTCCGCTCAGATCATCGGGACTTTCTTCTGACGCTGGTGTTCGGGTGTCGGTTTTCATTCTCTGCAGAATATCTTCTGCAGCACGTCGGGAAAATACCAGTGCCTCCAGCAGAGAATTACTTGCCAGACGATTGGCACCGTGGACACCGGTATGACTGCATTCTCCGGCAGCATACAGACGATCTATCGTAGTTCGTGCATGCAGATCAACGTCAATACCGCCCATCAGATAATGCTGACAGGGAAATACAGGGATCCAGTCCTTTGTGATATCAATTTGTTCCTCCAGACATTTTTCATAGATCATCGGGAACCGTTCCCGGATAAATGCAGGGTCTTTATGGGTAATATCCAGATAGAATTTTTCACTGTTGGTTGCTCTTGATTCCAGCATAATGGCATTGGAAACCACGTCTCTTGGCGCCAGCTCTCCCCGCTCGTCATAGCGATGGGCAAAGCGTTTTCCTTCGCAATTCAGCAGATAGGCACCCTCGCCTCTTACAGCTTCACTGATCAGAAAGCGTTCTCTGTCATTTTCTGCTGCAAATGCTGTGGGATGGAACTGTATCCAGCTCAGATGGCGGATTGCTGCACCAAGCATATAGGCAAAGGTGATACCGTCACCTGTAGCGATTGCCGAATTCGTTGTATACTGGTATACCCGACCAATTCCGCCGGACGCAAGGATACAGTATCGTGCTGTCACCACGCTTGCCTGACCATTTTCAGGCAGCAATCCTGCCGCAAAGCCGCCAGCTCTTTTTTCCAGCTTATACAGCAGCACATTGTCATATATATCCACATTCGGACGCTTCCGGACAGCTTCAATCAAGGCATCCGTTATCGCCTTTCCTGTCGAGTCCTTATGATGCACAATTCTGTGGCGTGAATGACCAGCCTCCAGCGTTTTCTGCATTTCACCTTTTTCATCCAGGTCAAAGTCAACGCCAAGCTCCTTGATTCTGAGTACATCCGAAGGACCCTCTTTCACCAGCACTTCAACAGCCGCTAAGTTATTTTTATTCTTTCCTGCGGTGAGGGTATCCTGTATATGCAGCTGATAGTCATCGTTGATTGTATCCAGCACAGCCGCAACACCGCCCTGTGCCAGGGAACTATTTGATAATGACAGTTCCCGTTTGGAAATCAGCAGCACTGATACATCATCAGGAAACTGCAGGGCACCGTACAGACCCGCTGCACCTGTTCCCACGATAAGAACATCATATTCCTTGTTCATATAGAAGACCTCATTTTACATTTTTTAGTGTCTTTTTCAGGTATACTGTAAGCAGGGCAGGCATCGCTTTTATCCGAACAGATTTTTGATGCCGTCCGCCATGCAGAAAGAAAAATACTGATTCTATTGTAGCACATTTTATTTCATTTTTAAACATCAAATCACCAATTTTTTTAAAAGCTCATATATGGAATGTAGTGTTTGATGATTCAGTGGAAAAATTCGTTTTTTCAGGAAGGGGCGAGGGTCCGGCGGGCACTTCGCCGCAGGCAGAAGCGCAGATTGACAGGCGAGGTTAGTGTAAAATTATAGTTGGCAAAAAGAGTAACTGCCAGTTTGAAAGAGCTGCGTAAAAGCCGTGTGCATCTGAATGTATTCCGCGGGTGTAAATTTGTT
>CACZSU010000167.1 GCA_902783855.1 uncultured Ruminococcus sp. | reverse complement strand
GAGTATGAAGTTGTGGAGAGGATACCCACCTGCTTATCTCGTAGGCAGGTTATTATCAACGGTGTACGGTTGGGCGGACTTTATATTATTTCGATACAGTTTCTGTGTCGATTTTTTTATTGTATTAACAAAATTGATCAACAGTGATCGGTTTTTGATATCATTATTACAATATTGTAGTTGAAAATATCAGCCGGTATCTGTATAATATGGTAGTAGACTTTATATGGATGGTTATAAAATAACTGTGACCGTTTTACTCCGGCTTCCTGACGATAACCGGTGTTGCACAGTTCAGATATGAAGGTGAATAAATGCAGGACAGTACAACAGAAAAAGATATCAGAAAACGCAATATCCGCCTGACAGTGCTGATTATTTCGGTTATCATTGTGATTGCAGCGATTATCTCCTGCGTCATCCTGTTAGTAACGGGTCGCTTTCGTCCGGTTGAGAAAAAGGATTATACGGCACACGAAATTACTGAAAAGATTATTCGCTCTATGAATTATGAAAATCTGTCGGAGATTTCGGCAGAGAATATTTCCAAATATTACGAAATACCGGACGGCGTTATTTCAGATTCCTGTATGTATATTTCTTCCCGTCAGGATAATTTCACTGAGATTGCCTGCTTCCGTCTGCGAACGGAGGACAGTGAAACCACACTGATGAAATCGGTGGACAGCTATCTGAACGAAAAGGTGGCAACCTACCAGAATGTAAATGATAAAGCGTTTGAAGCTGTCAGTAACAGTCGTATTCTGAAACATTTTCCCTATGTTCTGGTTTCCGTTTCAGCGGATAATGATTCTGTGGAAACCGTTTTTGAAACAATGTTTTCACCTGATACCTCCGGTAATCTGTCGCCTGCGGCATCCGAGCCTCCGGTTGAAAATACTCCGCCAAAACAGGTCACACAGAAAATCAATATTTCATTGTCATGAATGACAATCAATACCACTCCCGCCCTGGTCATCAGGACGGGAGTTTTTGATTGTTAGACAAGCATCCGTTTTTCTGGAATAATCTCACCTGGGCTGCCGCCCGTCAGTCTGCTTTATAAACCGTCAGCTTATGTTGATCATCACATACCGCAAGAAATACATCGTGTGGATTACCTATCCCTTGTTCATGAAGCTGTTTTTTCAGCCAGATTTCATCCAATCCCATTCTTTGCAGATTCTCTTTCAGTATTCTGCCGTCCATGATCAGTTCCGTATCAATAGATTCTGCTTCGGGAACAATACCCATATCTGTCGGCTGCAGGGGACGCATGGTGCTCACGGGAAGAATGGTCAGTTTTCCGTTGTATTCATAAACAGCTGTAGCTATACTGTCTAAATGAAAATACCCCTCCTGCCGGCACAGCAGCATGAATTCACTCAGCTCCAATTTCGCCTTTTTCATATTTTTACGATAAAGCTTTCCGCCGTTCATGATAATGGTAGGCGTTCCGTTAATGTATTTTCTGCTTTTCGGAAACCGTCTTGTGATAATTCCCAGTACAACGGTAACTGCACCAAATACGATCATGGAAACAGCCGGCTTCCACCAGGGCTTATCCAACGTTGTCGCCAATTCTGCGCCGATAGATCCGAGGGTAATGCCTGTAATATAATCGAATAATTCCAGCTGAGAAATCTGCTTGTGACCGATCAGCTTTGCAATGATAAACAGCATAAAAGCAGACAGCAGTGAAGCAATAATTACCTTCATCAATTCCATATGCTACCTCCTGAACAGAAACATCACTTTTCAATAGTATGCCCGGATTTACGGAATATATGCTGACCAGCATTGCATATAATGCCGCGGGAGGGATTGTATGATATATAAAAACAAAGCTGATGCAAAAGCATTAATACAAGGCGGTGACCATTTTCCCCAGATTTGCGGAGAAGTCCTTTTTTATCAGACAGACTGTGCTGTTATAGTACGAGCCAGCATCTGCAGACTGCCAGACACCGCATCCGGTTTTTTTGCATTTCATATTCACGAGGGGGACAGCTGTTCCGGTGAAGGCTTTTCGGAAACAAAGGGACATGATAATCCCTGCAAACAGCCGCATCCCCGGCACGCGGGAGATATGCCGCCGCTGCTTTCATGCGACGGTACAGCCTATATAGAATTCCGTACAAACCGCTTTTGTGTAAAGGATGTGATCGGAAAGACGGTTGTGATTCATGGCGGAACAGATGATTTTCAAACCCAGCCATCCGGCAATGCCGGAGAAAAAATCGCCTGCGGTACTATCTGCCGTGTATAGAATCCTTTGATTTGCCTACACTAATCTCGAGGTGATAACATGGCAAAGCAAGGTATGAAACGACCAGAAAGAACGCATACCCAACCACACAATCAAACTGCCGCTGTACCTGAAATACAGGGAAAGGCAAAGCACAGCAGCCATCGGGCAGCACCAATTATTGCAGGTACAAAAGCACCCGCTCAGAAGGTTTTTCACACTGTCCCCCATACTTCTGAGAAGCCAATATCCTCTGCCTATGCCGTCATTGATAATGACCTGGCACGGGACAATCTGGAAAACGATTTTCCTGCTGCTGACCTCGAAGACCTGTAAAACCAGTCGCCTATACAGTTCCGTATAGCTGCACCAGCGGAATCCATTTGTCCCCAGACAAATGGGAATTGATACAGGTCAGACCCACACGTGAGTATTGATTTAGCATGAAAAGCAGATAAAAACGAGGAGTACAACAACCGTACTCCTCGTTTCCTGTTTCGCTTTAAAGGCTAATTTTTATTTAATAATGCTCACGCCGTCCATTTCAGCAGGCTGGGGCAGTCCCAGCAGCTTGAGCATTGTCGGTGCGATATCAGCCAGTCTGCCGCCGTCACGCAGTTCGCAGGGATGATTAACAACCACAAACGGCACCAGATTGGTAGTATGGGCAGTAAACGGTTCACCATTTTCGTCCAGCATTTTATCTGCATTGCCATGATCAGCCGTAATCAGGGCAACGCCGTCCATCTTTCTGACAGCCTTAATTACCTGTCCCACACAGTCATCCACCGCTTCTACTGCCTTGACAGCAGCGTCAAACACGCCTGTATGACCAACCATATCGCAGTTAGCAAAGTTCAGAATAATGACATCGTACTTGCCGCTTTCCACTCTTTCAATTACATTTCTGGTTACCTCATAGGCGCTCATTTCCGGCTGGAGATCATAGGTAGCCACCTTCGGAGACGGAATCAGGCATCTGTCTTCCCCCTCACTGACAGCCTCTACGCCGCCATTGAAGAAGAAGGTAACATGGGCATACTTTTCTGTTTCCGCAATTCTCAGCTGTGTCAGACCCTTGCGGGAAATGTACTCGCCGAACATATTGGTCAGTTTCTGGGGCTTGAATGCAATTTCTACATTCGGCATGGTTGCATCATACTGCGTCATGCACACATAGGTCAGCGGGAAGAAACCATTTCTTCTTTCAAAACCACTGAAATCAGGATCAACAAAGGTACGGGTAATCTCCCTTGCCCTGTCGGGACGGAAATTATAGAACACAACACTATCGCCGCTTTTGATAACCGCATTTTCAACGCAGACTGTGGGAATGACAAATTCATCGGTCACGCCGTCCTCATAGGACTTTGTGATAGCCTCTACTGCATCGGCTGCCTTATTGCCTTCACCGTAAACCAGTGCGGCATAAGCCTTTTCCACACGGTCAAAGTTATTATCTCTGTCCATTGCATAATAACGTCCGGAAATGGTTGCAATCTGACCCAGACCGATTTCTTCCAGCTTAGCCTGACACTGCCCGATATAATCCTTGGCACTGGAGGGCGGAACATCACGACCGTCAAGGAATGCGTGAATATACACATTCTTTACGCCCATTGTCTTTGCCATTTCTACCAGACCGTACAGGTGGGTATTATGGCTATGTACGCCGCCGGGAGAAAGCAGACCCATAAAATGCAGTGCCTTGCCATCCTGAGCCGCATTTTCCATTGCATGAACAAGCGCTTCATTTTTGAGAACGCTGCCGTCCTTGATTGCCTTTGTAATTCTTGTAAGCTCCTGATATACTACCCTGCCTGCGCCGATATTGGTGTGACCAACCTCACTGTTGCCCATCTGACCATCCGGCAGACCTACATCCATACCAGACGCTGCAATCAGCGTCCACGGATTGGTGGATGTAATATGCTCCAGATTCGGCTTATTCGCAGTGCGGATCGCATTGCCGTAGTTTGTTCCGATACCGAAGCCGTCCAATATCATTAAAATTAAAGGTTTTTTCATTTTATTCTCTCCATTCTATTTATGCATTTCATAGTAATCAAAACTATTGTAAACGAATAGAATACTATCGTTTTATCATTCCTGGAACAGTAGGCTCTCCTATCTGATTCATCGCTCTGAATAATAAAACGAAATTTATTTCTCATTTACGCAAATAACCACACGAAATACTGTTTTTAAAAAGCATTCCGGAGGATTCCTTTAAAATACATCCCAAATACTCACAGTTTATGATGCTATTACTACAATATAGATCAAAATGAACATCAAATCAATATTCACCTATATTCTTTTATTTTATCTTCCATATTTTTCCATTCAATTTAAAATTCCTTTACAGAAGAAATAGACATACCACCAAATTTAGGATCAATCCTTTTGGTAACAATAGCAAAGCAAAACAATTGATTCATTTTATTTGTTTTAATATTCCATCTTTGAACTGACATATTGTATTTATCATAGTAATCACTTTCATCAGCGGTAAACTCATTGAATACTTTGAAACCTTTGTCGTGACTCAAATACAGATAATCTCCGTCAATATTCATGGAACTTATCACACCACTCAGTTTACAGAACAGTTCTGATTCACTTCCATCGGAAAAATCTTTTCTATACAGTTTATTAAATCCAGATGCAGGCGGTGGCACATTAAAGGAACCAGCAAAATAATACAAAGTATTTGTTTCCGAACTAACATAGTATTGTCCACTACAAATCTGTTCTGAAACTCTTATCGGTTTCCTTTCATTCAAATCAACCTTCAACAAATACCCTTTACCCTTATTTCAGCAAAAGTATCGGGTGAAAAAATCGCCCGATACTTTCCCGTAAAATTCAGATGATGATTATTTGCTTGCTTCTTCCAGCAGTACGCCGAAATCAGCAGCTTTAAGAGATGCGCCGCCGATCAGACCGCCGTCTACATCCTCCTGTGCCAGCAGCTCAGCCGCATTCTTGGGATTCATAGAACCGCCGTACTGGATTGTAACGGCATTTGCTGTTTCCTGATCGTAGAGCTTAGCCAATACATCACGGATCAGCTTGCAAACCTCCTCAGCCTGTTCAGCAGTTGCAACCTTACCTGTACCGATAGCCCACACCGGCTCATAAGCGATGATCGTCTTCTTGACGTCTTCAGCAGAAACATCGAAAAGATCGAGTTTGATCTGTCTTGCAACTACTTCCTCTGTAATATTGCACTCACGCTCCCAGAGAAGCTCGCCAACACAAACAATCGGCTTCAGCCCTGCTGCCAGCGCTGCCTTTGTTCTCTTGTTAACGGTTTCATCTGTTTCACCGAAATACTGTCTTCTTTCGCTGTGACCAATGATAACATATTCTACACCAATCTCTGTCAGCATATCTGCAGAAATCTCACCAGTGAAAGCACCGCTCTTTTCAAAATGTACATTTTCTGCACCAACCTTGATGTTGGTACCCTTTGTCAGCTCTACAGCTGTTTCAAGGTTTGTAAACGGTACGCAGATAACCACGCCGCAGCTTGCCTTTTCAGCAATCGGAATCAATTCCTCAATCAGAGCCTTTGCCTCCGGTCTTGTCTTATTCATCTTCCAGTTACCTGCGATAACTGCCTGTCTGAGTTCCTTGTTCATTGTAATTACTCCTTTCTTTATATCGGGGCGCTGCCCCAAACCCTGTGCAGATGGAGGGATGCTGATCAATGCCGCAGCTTCACTCTCCACACTCAAAAAGACGGGATAGAGCGTCTGCCCTACCCCGTAATGTGAATACATGAATAAAGCATTTCATTATGCACGATGCATTATGAATGATGCATTATTATTTTTCGTTCAGGCAAGCGATACCCGGAAGTATCTTACCCTCGAGGAATTCGAGAGATGCGCCGCCGCCTGTAGAAATATGGGTCATTCTGTCAGCATAGCCGAGCTTTTCAACAGCAGCTGCTGAGTCTCCGCCGCCGATGATAGAGATAGCGCCGCTTTCAGCAACAGCCTTTGCAACAGAGATTGTACCTGCTGCGAAGTTCTCCCACTCAGAAACACCCATAGGACCGTTCCATACAACAGTGCCTGCACCAACCAGCGCATTAGCAAACTTTTCTCTGGTCTTGGGACCGATATCCAGACCCATCCAGTTATCCTCGATCTTATCAGAATCAACTGTCTTGAATTCAGTATCAGGCTTATATTCTGTACCAACAACGGTATCCTCCGGGATGAGGAAGTTAACGTTCTTAGCCTTTGCCTTAGCCATAATATCCTTAGCCAGCTCTACCTTATCCAGCTCGCAGATAGAAGTACCGGTGCTGTAGCCCAGAGCCTTCATGAAGGTATAAGCCATACCGCCGCCGATAATCAGGGTATCTACCT
>CACZSU010000166.1 GCA_902783855.1 uncultured Ruminococcus sp. | reverse complement strand
TCCTCGTCAAAGTCCTCGTCAAAGTCCTCGTCAAAATCTTCATCAAAATCCTCGTCAAAATCATCATCTGATTCCTCCGAGCTTTCTCCTTCTGCTCTTGATTCGGATGCACTGCCTTCCTCGCCGGACTGACTGCTATTTGTGGATCCTTCACCAGATTGATCAGATCCTTCTGATTCTTCTTTTGAGGTTTCCTGAATACCCGGAATCAACGGATCGCCTATTCTGGGACCGCTGGTTTCGTTGGAAATTAAAGCGCCGGATTGTGCAAATACCTGGAATGCCTCCATCGCTTCTTCCATATTATCAATCGGTGTAAGCGTATATGCATATTTCAGATTGTGGAAGGTCAATGTAATTACGCCGGCAGGCGTTGTCGTAATATCATACACAATTTCGTCACCGGTGCTTTCATTGAGAATGGTATACGGCTGGAAAACAGAACCATCAGAAAGCTGCTGCATGGCGGCAGGACGGGTAATTCCGTATAAAACACCCGTGTATCCTTCCATACCATCAATCGAAGTCAGAAATAATACCTTTTCCTTGGTCGCAATGTAAAGACACCGCTGTCCGGCATAGCTTTCTTCATCCTCGTCTGAAAGCGGTATACCTTCTCCCTGCATAGCGCTGAGAATATCGCCGTCTTTGATTTCCTTCTTCCATGCCCCGGCTTTGCCTGTTGGCTCGGATTTACTGGTTTCTGCCGATGACTCAAGATTCGGCAGCGTTTTGTTTCCTGAACTGCTTGCCAGCGGTTCATAGGACGAAAAGTCAGGATTTTTCTTTTCACTTGCATCTGACCCGGAGTCATCGCTGTCGGTGTCGCCGCTGCAGCCAGCTGCTGCAAGGGTCATAATGGCTGCTGTCAAGAACAATGCGATTATTTTGCCGAATTTGAACTTCATATCCCGTTTGCTCCTTTTTATTCGTTGTTGTCTTAATAATCTTCCCAGCCAAAGACATTAGACGGCTCTTCTTCTTCCTCATCGTCATCATTATTGCTGGTGTCGTTTCCTTCACCGCCGTCCTGACCTTCTTCGCCGTTGCCTTCACCATCGCCGCCGTCCTGACCTTCTTCACCGTTGCCATTCCCGTCGCCATTCCCGTCGCCATTCCCGTCGCCGTCGCCGTCGCCGTCGCCTTCTTCACCGTCAGAGGACTTTTTGCTTGACTCTTCCAGAATCTTTTCATAGTCGATCATTGTTTCCTCTTCTACATTACGGGATGTGTTCGGTACCACATCTACCAGACTGGAGGGCTGGTTGATCAGTGCGGAATTCGGGTCTAATGCATCCTGAGAGGCTTCTATTTCTTCGGCTCTCTTTGCATCAATGAAACCGCCGTCCACGGCTCTGAAAAATTCGGTGATAGCATCTGCGTTATCGCCGTACAATTCCATTGCGTAATTAAAGCGGGTTTCATCTGCCAGAGAGAGGGTCATGGTATCATCCAGATCTTCACTGGCAAGGGCTTCAAAGCGGATAATACTGTACTTGACGGTTCTTCCGGTATCATCGTCCACCAGTGTATAATCCTGCTGCGTAGAACCGTCACCCAACTGCTGCGGTTGTCCGGAGCGGGAGGGCATACCGTAAGCTACCATCGTATAGCCGCCAACCTTACGGAAGGAACATAAAATGAAAACCTTTTTGTTTTTGAGTTCTACATATAAGCATCTGTGCTTGCTGGGATCCTTTTTGTCGTCCAGTGACATGACGATGGATTTACCGACATAAGCCTTTTCAATGTTATCTTCGGTAACATCCACCAGCCACCGGTAGGATGTGATTTCTCTTGGTCTTTCACCTGTTGCCCCATCAGCGACAGGCATCGGTGACGGCAGCTCCTGTGTATCTGACACACTGCTTTCTGCCTGTGATTCAGAAGTGTCCGAATCGCTTCCGCCGCAGCCTGCTGCTACGCTTGTCAGCAATACTGCCGACAGACACAACGCCGACCATTTACTGAATTTTACATTCATTTCACTTCTCTCCTTTTTACACATAAAGCAAAGAATCAATACTGTCTTCCCCAATATACCATATGCTTTGCCGGTTTTCCGCAGCAGACACAGGTATCGCCCAGCTGTTCCTCTACAAAAGGAATGCATCTTGACTTAACGCCGCCGGTTTCGTCCTTGAGCTGATCCTCGCAGGCGCTGTCGCCGCACCACATGGCCTTGATAAATCCGGGCTTTTCTGCTGCAATAGAAAGGAATTCCTCATGCGTAGTTGCTGTAAATGTTTTTGCGTTGAGGTTTTCAAGTGCAGCCTCATACATACTGTTATGGATGTTTTCCAGCAGTTCGCTGACGGTATCCTCCAGACGATCCAGAGAGATAATGGTTTTTTCTCTGGTGTCCCTTCTGACCAGTACGCACTGGTTGTTTTCGATATCCTTCGGACCGATTTCCACACGGATCGGCACACCAAGCATTTCATACTGGCTGAATTTCCAGCCGGGAGCCTTATCACTGTCATCCATTTTGACACGATAGCCAGCCTTCAGCAGTCTTGCCTTCAGCTCAGCTGCTTTGTCGAGGACGCCTTCTTTCTTCTGTGCAATTGGGATAACAGCCACCTGAATGGGAGCAACCTTAGGCGGCAGAACCAGACCGTCATCATCGCTGTGCACCATAATGAGAGCGCCGATCATACGGGTAGATACACCCCATGATGTCTGGAACGGATACTGCAGGGTATTATCACGGCCTGTAAAGGTGATATTGAAGCTTCTTGCAAAGCCGTCACCGAAGAAGTGGGATGTACCGCCCTGGAGTGCCACGCCGTTATGCATCATCGGTTCAATGGTATAGGTTTCCACTGCACCGGCAAATCTTTCTTTTTCTGTTTTTCTGCCGGTGACAGCCGGGATGGCGAGGGTTTCTTTATAGAAGTCAATATAAACCTGCAGCATCCGGAGTGTTTCTTCTCTGGCTTCCTGTTCAGTTTCGTGCAGGGTATGACCTTCCTGCCAGAGGAACTCTGAGGTACGCAGGAACGGTCTTGTTGTCTTTTCCCAGCGGACGACACTGCACCACTGGTTGTAGAGCTTCGGCAGGTCACGATAGGAATTCACGATTTTGGCATAATGCTCGCAAAACAGGGTTTCAGAGGTGGGACGGACGGCAAGTCTTTCGTTCAGCGTTTCGCTGCCGCCTACAGTTACCCATGCACATTCAGGTGCAAAGCCTTCTACATGATCCTTTTCTCTTTGCAGCAGGCTTTCGGGGATAAACATCGGCATATAGACATTTTCATGTCCGGTTTCTTTAAAGCGTCTGTCCAGATCCTTCTGGATATTTTCCCAGATTGCATAACCATGCGGACGGATCACCATGCAGCCCTTGATGCCGGAATAATCGGCAAGCTCAGCCTTTTTTACAATATCCGTATACCATTTCGCAAAATCCTCATCTCTCGATGTAATTGCCTCAACCATTTTCTTTTGCTGTGCCATGTTTCCTTCTCCTTTAACATTAATCTTACACAAGACGGCATTTATCTGCATTGCCGTATACAGTTAAATTCTTATTTTTCTGAATCCTTTGGGTATGCAAAAGCCCATGCCTGGTAGTATTATACCACGGGATCCGTCTATATTCAAGATTTTTCGCATATTATAGTACGGAAATCAATTTCTTTAGCCTGTTTATCTGCCCAGGGGGGAACCCTTTTCTGAAAAACGAATTCTTTCTTAATAGTCAGTCTTTTTGTTCTCTGTTCTGTCATTCGGGTCAGACCAGTTCCATGATCTCACGGCATACCTGCATAGGGGATTCTGCCGCATTCACCACGACATCTGCGGCACTACGGTAGAGCGGCAGACGCTTGTTATACAATTCCCGCAAAGCCTGCTCTTTATCGGGACGATTCAGCAGAGGGCGGGTCGTATCATGGCGCAGTCTGTCAGCGACCACCTCTACCGGCAGATCCAGCAGAATGATTTTGCCGCTGCTTTTGAGCACTTCCACATTTTCGGGGAAGGTCAGCGTCCCGCCGCCAGCTGCCAATACAATATTATTTCTTGCCGCCAGTTCTTTTGCAGCAGACCGCTCCATGGCACGGAAGGTTTCCTCGCCGTCTTCAGCAAAAATACGGGTAATGGTTTTTTGCTGCTGCTTTTCAATGTATTTGTCCAGATCGACAAAGAACATACCGGTTTTTCTCGCCAACAGTGCGCCGACCGTACTTTTTCCGCAGCCCATAAAGCCGCAGAGAATCAAATTTTTCTGTTTCATCTTTTTCTCCGTCTTTCTATTTATCAGAAATGCTTTTGCATTTCCTCAGCACTTTCCTGAATCAGTTCGTTGATATCCGCTGTCTGATAGACCGAGCCGTCCCAGATGGCATGAGCTGCCACTGCCTGCCATACCAGCATTGCCATACCGCCGATGGCTTTTGCACCCGATGCCCGTGCGGTTCTGATCAGCCGTGTTTCCAGGGGGTTGTAAATAGCGTCAAAAACTGTTTTGCTGCGGCTGACAAGGGTTTCAGATACGGGCATAGCGTCCGTTTTCGGATACATACCTACGGGCGTTGCATTGATCAGCAGATCAGGACACAGTCCGCTTTGTTCGACGTCACTGATCAGACAGGTTTTTACATCAGCACCCGGTATCTTTTCAGCAACTTCTTTTTCCAGCGCCTGCCGCAGACCCTCGCCCCTCGGGCGGACGGCAATGGTGATATCACAGCCAGCCAGTGCAGCCTCATAGACAATCGTTCTCGCCGCACCGCCGCAGCCGATAACACATACCTGTCCTGCCAAAGCAACACCCTCTGCTGCCAGGGATTGCAGAAATCCGTCAGGATCAGTGGTAAAGCCTTCTCTGACTGCGCCGTTGCGTACCGTATTGACAGAGCCGTATAGTGCTGCTTTCGGATCCAGCCGGTCAAGCAGAGGAATGATCTGCTGCTTGTGGGGGATAGTAATATTGTAGCCATCCAGTTGGTTCAGCTCATGGATGGCAGAAGATAATTCTCCCGGCGCAATATCATATATGGTATAGGTTCCTTCTGTATCTGCCAACTCAAACAAACGCTTGTGAATAAATGGCGACATAGTGTGCCCGATGGGGTGTCCGATTACGGCGAATTTTCTTTCTGACATGGCTGTTCCTCCCTGAGTGTGATTCTCAAAAACAGAAGCGGATATGGCAGACTTTGTATAGTCAGTTATTATTGACAAAACAATGCCTGAAATTTTATACAAAGCGTTAGAATTACCTTCTGTTTTCTGGAAAGATTTTATGATTTATAAAAAAATATTAAAAATTTATAGATTTGATATTGACAAAGACGCAAATAACTTATAAGATTTGATATAGAAACTTGTGTTCCGTCAAGCCCAGACCGTCCTTTGCTATTGTAGCACAAGCCTGTGTTTTTGTAAACCGTGCAAAATTAAACGGACACAAATTTTATGATTAATTCATTCTTTTAGGAGGACTATGTTATGGTATTTGAAAAGGTTAAGACGATTCTCAGCGAACAGTTTGATGTTGACGAGGACAGCATCACACCCGAAACTTCCATCATTAACGATCTTGGTGCAGATTCTCTGGACGTTGTTGATCTGCTCATGAACATTGACGATGAATTCGGCGTTGAGGTGCCCGATGAAGATGTTGAAAAGGTGAAGACCGTAGAGGATCTTGTTGCTTATATTGAAGCTCGCCAGTAATCATATGGACAGTTTACCTGCCGTCCGCAGCTGAATGGAATGCTGCGGACGGCTTTTTTTGGCGGTTGAATCTTTTGGGCAAAATGCACATTTTTTCCGAACGAGAACTCTGTTTTTTTACTTTTTAATTCAGCTATTCCGACAAATTCTTTCACGAAAAAAGATATTATTGTATCAACAGCATGACTATGGGATTAAACAACCGGAAAAAATTAACCTGGTTTTTGTGTAATGATACAATTATGACATTTTGGTACTGATTTATCCAGCGTTAAAATGTACAATTTCGACAGCTGCTTTTTTGATATTCTGCCATATATGTTATATTTGACAAATGTTATGGATGGTTATATAATAAATTTAAACAGATTGAATAAGAATCAGAGCGGATTCCATATAATTCCTGGATGGGATAAGATCGGTGTAAAGATATTACGATGTACAGGGTGGGTTACAAATGTACAATTTAACGAAAAAGCTCATTGCATTCATATTGTGTGCCGTGCAGCTGACAGCGGTAGTTTACCTGTATCCTAAAGCGGCGGACGTGTCTGATTTTTCGCAGCTAACACAAGATAAAAAGGTATACAAGCTCAATAACCTGCCAACCTTCCGTAATCGGACGGACGAAGATATTGCACAAAAATACGCATACTATGAGAATATATCCAAAACATACATAGATGGAGAGGTTCTTTCCTATTATCATCGGCTGCCATCGCTGGAGATGCCATATAGTGAGGGCAGTATTACTACGGACACAGCCAGAACGATGCAGGGGATGACAGATTTCTACCGTTGGCTGTCGGGAAGTCCGCAGCTTCTGGAGGACAGTATGCCGGCAGATTATCTGCAGCATCAGGCATTCGACCGGAATTTCTGTTTTGATCATTATTTGTCCGGGCTGGAGAAGCCGGCAGATATGGCGGACGCATTCTGGGAGAAAGGTGTTGAATGCCAGCACCATGTGCTTGCCTGCGGTTATACGCCGCAAGGATCCATTACTGCGTATATGAATGAAGGCTATGATCTGGAAACGGGAGAATGGACAACACTGGGACCTCGTTATTCTTTGATTACGCCTGATATTTCCAGAATAGATTTCGGGTTCTGCGGAGAGGTATCTATCGGACATATTACCCAGCGCACAGTCCGCAGCTCGGGTAATGGTTTTTATGGTTATCCGGCGCCGGGCAATATGCCGTCAGAGCTGGTGGATCCAAAGCAGTGCGAATGGGAGCTGATTATGGACGGAGGTCAGTTTTCGCTGGCGGATATTTCCGATGTAGTGGTAAGGGTCACGAATCTGACGACAGATATCGGTTATACCTGTACGGTTGCCAACGGCAGAATTGATCCCAAAAATACAACAACCGGTTCAGTGGGCTTTTGTCAGCCCGGAGATTATGCGGAGGAACTGGGGATGTATACCGATAATTACAAAGTAGAAATCAGCGGCTATAAGGACACCCGTACCGGAAGTGCGGCTAAGATTGTGTATACAGTGAATTTCTTTTCTCTTTCGGATTATATGTAAAAACAGCCCGGAGCGGATCAGGCAAGAGCCTTTCTGCTTCGGGCTGCATTATATTCAAAATACATGAAAAAAGAGAAACAGGAGCATACCTCCCCATGATATGCCCCCCGCTGTCAAGAAAGAAGAACCCGTCCCACTCCACTAAGACGATATTCCGTATCTATCTGAAAACAAGTTATTAACAATGATTTTCTATACTCAAAGTATATACTATTTATAAAAATAATTCAATGTATAAATATTTATCAAAAAGTAAACAAATTGTTAACTTTCGGGGGTACTTCGGGAAACTGTATAGAAATAATTGGATGCAGTTTAATATTTTGTGAATGATCGTTGAGGGGCGGAAACGGAACTTTCTGACCTGCATGGCGTATGCCGGGAGTTTTTTTCAACAGGAAATCAAAGGAAACGGATGAAAGCAGCTGGAGCCGTAACCATAGCGGAGTATAAGCGCAGCGGCAGCTGTGCTCAGGTTCCGGCGTCATTCTGACACTGTGCTGAGGGCAGATAGCGGTAATAGGCATTTACCAGACTCTGATAGCCAAGCGATTTCAGATCCTGATAGCGGATGTTGTATCTTGACTTGGTGCGTGAGCCGCTGATGAGAAAACGCAGACAATCCTGTGCATAGTGATCAATGCATTGCAGACTACTGGTGGTGTTGATGACAGAGAAAAACCACTTGCTCCAGGATAATTCACTGTCCTGCGGTTCATCAATCAGCTTGCGGTTGAAAATGCGGATAAAGGCGGCGGCTGCCTTGCGGCTGTCAATGCCGCCCCGGTCGCTCCATCGGCGAAGCGACCGGGCTTTGCGGCGCATTTTATGTTTGATTTTGCTGACGGTGACAGGCGCAATGTCAATGGTGCCGTTGCGGCAGCAGAATCCCAGAAATGTCCATCCTTCTGCGGGTGAAGCAAAGGATTCTTTGTCCGGATTGATATGCAGTTCCCGCTGCAGCAGAAAATGACGGATGGTTTCAGCATGATCCTGTACCTGGTTCATTTCCGGTGCAAGGACAATGATATCGTCAGAATAACGGGCATATGGTATTCTTTGCTCGTAGAACCATTGATCCAGCTCCCGCAGATATACATTGGCATAAAACGACGAAAGAGGTGTTCCTGCCATAATACCCTTTTTATCTGCTATGATCTGACCATCGGCATTGACAGCAGGAGCAGTCAGCAAACGGCTTAAAAATTGGTAAAGCTGAGGATCATCAGACAGTACCTGCTGTAATTCGGGCAAAAAGCGGGATGCAGGAATGGAGTTGAAATAATTGCTGATATCTGCCTTGTACATATACATAGGCTGCCGGCAGGACAGGGATATAATCCTGCGGACAGCATCCTTGGCAGTACGGTGAGGGCGGAAAGAATACAGATTGCCTGCAAACAGATGATCGTACTGACGGATCAGCAGATAGGTCAGCAGCTTGAGGACCGTGTTGTGCGGTTCGGGATAAGCATAGACAACTCTTTTTCTGGAGGAGGATGATTTGTTGATTACTGCCCTGCACGGGAGCGGGAAGTCCATGCTGTTCTCTATCTGCTGACAGACAGGCAGGTAGGAGCGTTGTTCTATGAATTGCGGCAAATCCTTTTCCATGCTTTTGTGACAGGATAGAGATGTTTTATATGCATAGAATTGCTGCCAGGCAGATTCTTCAGAAAGCCGTTGAAGCAGTGACATGACAGTACACCTTCGATCAGATAAAATAAAAAAAGCGGCACGCCGGCAAGAAACCGGCGGCACACTGAACAGTAGGAGAAATCGTTAAATCCATCAAATTGATGGATATACAGGATCGTACACAGGGCAGCTGCCTGCGAAGCACCGATGAAGCCCTGTGCCGGATCCGCCGCAGGCGCTCAGCGTTCTCCTTCTGTTTTTAACGAAAAACAGGGTATTATCCGCGCAGTGCATTGCGGGTGCGCTGGGTTACATAAGAGCGGGTATTCCACCATCCGTCATGGTTGTAGTAATACCGAAGATAGGGGATGTTGCTGCGGCTGCATTCGCTGCGCAGCTTGCGGACAGAGCTTTTTTCAGAGAGCAATTCTACAATCAGTGCAATCTGTCCGTTCTGACGGAAGGTGAAAACGGTTGCCGGATGGTACCGTTTTTCCTCACGGTATTCAATGTCGTATTCCGGAAATTCCCGATGAAACAGATCGTCAAAATATTCGGTATAGGTGCCATTATAATTATACTGACAGTCCTCATCGGGCATTCCGTACCGTGAGCAGCCCGCTGACGGGCTGGCAGAAGGCTGGGGTGCAGGGGAAAAGGAACTGGCAGAAGTATGTTTTTTGCGAGCAGTTCCACGCAGCATATCCGAAAGATCAGTATATGCATTCCTGATTTTTTCGTCGTCACTGTCAAAGCCTAAGAGTTTTGAAAAAAAGCCCATGTCTGACCCTCCTATCGGATAATGATTGTCCAGAAAACAAACAGAATTCTGCTTGTATTATAGCACATACTTCCGTATTAAACAATACTGTTTTTTGCGCCGAGCCACCGCCCCCGATTCGCGTCAGTCGCTTCACTACGTTTTGCTCTGGTTATGGCTTGCATTTCTTTACACCCGCGGAATGCATACAATAGCCCACCAATTCAAAGCTGAACTGCTATAAACCAAAACCAGACTTAGCGAATAAATTTCCCCATGCTACTGTAAAGTATCCTCTGAAATGAGGTGAGCGAGGACGCCCCGGCATTGCCGGGGCACCGCAGCGTGACTGGGTGCAGGAAACAGCCCGTCTATCGCCCTTCAGGGCAATAGGCGGGCGGATAGCTAGCAGGGGAGTTAAGGAAAAGGGATTTCCAAAGGGGAAGACCTTAAGAGGGGCACCGCCCCTCTTGTGGTCTTCCTCTTTGGTCTACCAACCAGCGGTTGTCATAATAGCATGACCCGGCGAACGCCGATACAAAAGCTGCGGGGCTGTTTGCCAAAGCCTCTGCCACAAGACGGAGTTCCAAATCAGGCGGGCGATAAATTTAACTGAGAGTGCGCGACACCGGCGGCACGCCGGCGGCGAATCCCGATACAAAAGCTGCGGGGCTGTTTGCCAAAGCCTCTGCCACAAGACGGAGTTCCAAATCAGG
>CACZSU010000165.1 GCA_902783855.1 uncultured Ruminococcus sp. | reverse complement strand
CAAAAACAATAACAGAACCAACAGAAGATATTGGTTTACACAGCTATATCGTGCCATAGCATTTTCTGTATTGCAGATAGCTGATAATGACCCGCATTATTCTGTTATCAGCTCAAAAATATATAATATTCTTAATGGTAATATAAATATTAACTGGAGCGGCGAAATATTTGCTTTTGACCTTAGAAATCAATCTGATTCTGTTGAGGAGAAAACAATTACTTCTGAAATTGATAATTATCCTGTTTTCTACCGCCGGTACGGACAAATAGCCATTCAAAAGTTGTTGATGCCCTGTGATGACGGAGAACCGATTTTAGGTATAGAAGTGACAGCGGATACAGATGAAGTGGAAGAAGTCGATGTATATGAAGAAGATAATGAGATTTTATCGGATACTGAGGAAACTGTAATTATCAATTCTCCTGTTACTGCAGATGATTCACCGACAGAAACAATATCTCCGGAAACAACTGTTAATGATACAGAAGAAATACCGGAACCTGTAAATGATAAAGATAAGGTTCAAACAACAAAGCGAGATATTTCTGATATAAGAATTCTGTTGGGAAAGGATATCAAAACGAGCGAAAAAATCTATTGGGAATTCGGTAATCCCGGACTGAATAACCGACATCTTTTGATCAACGGCAACTCCGGATGCGGAAAAACCTATTGTATACAGGGATTATTGATGAGTACTTGTTTGCAGGGCGTATCTTCTATCGTATTTGACTATACCGGAGGTTTTACTGAGGATAAGTTGGATGCTGTTTTTTTGCAGGCTTTAGGAGAAAGAATTAAAAGCCGTTTTGTATATGTAGAAGGAATACCTGTTAATCCGTTCAAAAAGGGTATTATCAAGGTAGGCAATAAAGACTATCCGGAAAAGGATGTAATAGTTGCCCAGAGAATATCTGAGATATTTAAAAATGTATATGCCTTTGGGTCTCAACAGACAAGTGCTGTGTATCAGGCAGTAATGACCTGTTTTAAACGTTGCGGAGATAATATGACATTTAGAGATGTTTGTGAAGAGCTGACCGCCATGAAAGCAGATACAGTTGTCAGCAAGATCAAGCCCTTTATTGACCTTGACCCATTTGTACAGGGAGAAATATTTGATTGGACACAGATCCGTGATGCAGATGAAAGTGTAGTTTATATTTTCCAATTTGATGGCTATCCGAGAGATGTGCAAGTGCTTCTGACGGAGATATTATTGTGGGATATCTGGAATTTCTGCGTAAAAACAGGCAGTGAAGATAAGCCGCTTGTATTAGTAATGGATGAAGCACAGAATCTGAGCCACAAGGAAAAATCACCCAGTGCAAAGATATTGACTGAAGGACGGAAATTCGGTATTTCAGGATGGTATGCGACACAGTTTATGAAACCGCAGCTTTCCGATGATGAAATCCAAAGATTACAGCAGTCAGGACAGAAATTGTATTTCTGTCCTCCAGATGATGGTGTTGATACCGTAGCAAAGAATCTTGATACAACTTCACAAGGAAAAGCTGAATGGTCTGCAAAGCTTAAAAAGCTCAAAAAAGGTGAGTGTGTCAGCAGCGGTAATATGGTTCTAAGAGGTACGATGCAAAAATATCCTCCCAAGATCATAAAAGTTTTAAGCTTACAGGAGAGAACAGAAAATGAGTGAAACAAAATATTCCTATGATGCTGTTAATTTCCATAAGACCTTTGCACCACAAGATTCTTATCTTTCAAAGATACTTGAACTGGCATCTGAACAATATATTGGAACAAAGGAAGACATCAGTCAAATCACCGGGATACCTACAGGAAAAACCAGCGGCAAGGTAGTTCCACATATTCTTTACGCTTATTATATGGGACTTATCTCTTATAAGCTTGAGAAAGGCAAATATTCACTTTCTCTGACACCACTTGGAAAGCTGGTTCGGGAAAATGACAAGTACCTGTTTGAAGATGTAACAAAAATGCTTTGTCACTATAATTTGTGTGATGATTGTATTGGTGCCAATATCTGGTCTTTTGTATATTATCATCTTCCGGTTATATTGGAAGAAACAATGAGCGAAACAGCTATGAAAAGAAAGTATAGTGATTATTTCGGCGTTAGTGCTGATTTGACACCTCTGAAAAAAACATATTCTGAGGATGGCTTCTTAGCCGTCCTCGGATTACTTGATTTTACTGAAGGAGTAAAAATAAAGTCTTTATTTTATAATGACAGCATGATGTATGTATATGCATACGGACTTCTTTCATCATGGGAAAGACTGTTTCCGTCAGAACACGAAATAACACCAGATCAATTGTCAGTAAAATTAAACTGGGGAAAGCGTTTTGGTTTTGATGATGATGAAGTACTCTATGCACTTGAAAGGCTGGCAGATTCGGGAATCATAAAGCTAAATAAACAGCTTGTCCCATATACGCTCATAAAAACATCGGAGACTTCTGCAGTATTACCGCATTTGTATGATCTGTTGAATTAGTGAGGTACATCAGATATGCTTATTAAGGACATTCTTTCATTTAATAAAAAGCAATATTTTAATGGTGCTGTTCAGGCAAACTGGTTCTACGACAGCGAAAAAGCAGCGGATGTTGCATCAAGTTATGTGTTTCATGGGCCGAAATATCATGGAGTTGATCAGAAAGAGACAGGCAGTTCAAGTTACAGATTATATGATACAGCAACCTATGCTTTGAAGATATTGACAAAAGCGAAAGAAAAAGAAACTAACCGGTTTAATATGACAATTGCCGGTTACGGAACAGGAAAAACACATTTTGCTGTGACACTCGCTTCATTTTTGTCCGGTCATAATATAGAGTTAAGGCAAAATGTAGTTAATAATATATCTTCTGCAGATAAATCAATCGGGGCTGAGTTTCAGCAGTATAATGGAAAAAATCTTGTATTAGTGCTAAACGGCATGAGAGATTTTAATTTGAATAGTGAAATTTTATCTGCTGCAAAATCTGCTCTTAAACAGCATGGCTTATCTGTGGAAATACTATCTTCTCTGACAAAGCAATATCAGCAGGCAATCAACTTTTGCCGCAATACCTTTTCATCATATCAGGACAAGTACGCTGCTTTGTTGACAACGGCAGGAAAAAGAATTTCATCTCTGAGCGATATAATAGCTGCCCTTGAAAATGCAGATCCTGTTGTCTTTAATGTTGTAAACGAAGTATATTACGAGTTTATGGGTGCATACATCCATGCAGAATCTGCTGTTTCAGCAGCGGAGGTACTTGCTCTGCTTTCAGAGGAGTATTGCATACGCAATCATCAATTTGATCGTATTTTTATTCTTTTTGATGAATTCGGAAGATATATAGAATATACAGCAAATTCTCCTCAAATGGCAGGAGAATCGGCTTTGCAGCAGATATTTGAAACTATTCAGAATGCGGATGGTACGATTGTTTTTGATGCCTTTATACAGTCTGATCTGAATGCTTATCTTCGCCGTGCAGAGAGTCTTGGCTCAAATATCATCCGTTATGTCGGCCGATATGAAAACAGTGAGAAATATTACCTTTCGAGCAATTTTGAAACGATACTTGCCAATCTGATGACAAAAAAGGATATGGATTCTTTCCGCAATATTATTGAGTATAATGTTAATGTAAAATACTTGAATTATCATCAGAGTATTTTTAAGCAATTAAGAAAATGGGCAAATCCGGAAATACAAAGCCGTAATGTCTGGATAAATGAAAATATGTATTCAGATGTAATTGAAAAGGGCTGTTATCCGATTCACCCTGTCACCGTATGGTTTCTTGCCAATACATCTTCATGGATGCAGCAGCGTTCTACGATTGCTTATACAGCAGAACTTTTTGATTCGATCAGTAATAATGAAGTGAGCAGAAGTTGGATTCCGTATATTTATCCGACAGATATTATTTCAACCGGTCTGTTTGATGAAATGCAGAGTTCTGAAGAAAAGGGATATGTTCAGAGTCAATACTGTCTTACCTATCAGTCCGTAATGTCTAAGGT
>CACZSU010000164.1 GCA_902783855.1 uncultured Ruminococcus sp. | reverse complement strand
TGAATTGAAGGTTGGTAAGTATAGGAATGATGCTAACTGGCAGAAGAAATATCGTGACAGGATCAATTTCTGGATGAAGAAAATGCTAGAAGATCCTACAGATTATCTTTCCGCCGCTTACCGTATTCGTTCTTATATTGATATCGGAGATTTTGAAAATGCCGAGCAGTTGTGCAGCTGTATGCCGACAGATATGAAGGAATCGCTGATGGAGGAAATTCTGGAAGCGAAAGAAAAGGGAGGTGGTGATAATGGGAATACATCTGAATGATCAAGCCTTTATAACTGCGGCAAGAGATATGGCAGCATTAAAGGAGCGTAATCAGAGATTGCGTGATAAGCTTGAGCGGATGTATAGTAATCTGACAAAAGCACTTGATACTCCTGCAGGACATGCAATAGAATTTACCGGAAGAAATGTTTTGCTCCAACCGATCGATGATATGGGTAAAGTAATAGATCTTACTTCCAAGACGCTTGACATGATTATAGGCAAGAACGGATCAAAAGGTATTTACTATGATAAGCTGTTTGACGAGTATGAAGAACTGGAAAGTACTTTGAGAAACAAAAAGACAAATTAAGGAGGAACACTACAATGGCAATGGGTTCAACAGGTAAAGTAGTTATTAATGGCGAAATGCAGGCAGCAAAAGGCGTATGCAGTAACTTTCGCAGTGAGGTTGCAACTTTTCTCAGTGATCTGAACAGTACAGTTGATGCTCTTTTTGCATCAGGCTTTCAGGGAGAGGCAGCAAATGGTTTTAAGTTTTTCTATGAAAATAATGTAAAGGCTTTTCTGGATAACGGGGGAACTTTTGACAACTTTATGAAAATGTTTGATGAAGAGGGAACAGGTCTTTTTGACAGCATAGAAAAAGCACTGATATCAACAAATGAAAGTCTTGATCCTTCTCTTGGTGAGAACAATAAGTCGGTTGGACAGAGTGCAGGTACACCTGCACAGCAGTAATTGAAAGGAGATTAAAACATTATGGCAATGCTTGTAGATGATGCAAAAATGGCTGCGGCAGTTAAGGACATAGGTGACGCATCTAAAGAGTTCAAAACTAAGGCGACAACTTTTATCGCAGATCTTACGAATGCTCTTTCAACATTTGAGGGCGAAACAAAGGATGCTCTGATGGATGCAAAAATCGGTAAATCCGGTGAAGAAAAAGAGGGAACACTGGTATATTTTGTTGAAAAACAGATACCCGATCTTCTTGAGGGTCTTTCAAAACTTCTTGAGGGAAACAGAACTACTGTTATAGAAAGTGATGCAAAGCTTGCAGAAGCTATCAGAGGAAATCAGGGCTAAATGTCGATAAAGTAAGCTTGGCAGTATTAGAACGGTACATAGGCACAGTCATGCATTTGGAAATTATTCTACTGTGCAGTGGCTGTGCCTGAATGTATTTTTGGGGGACTTAGTATGGAAGAAATGTATGCAACTTATTACGATGCACATGTCAAGGCACATGAACGGCATATACTGCTTCAATGGCTTGAAGACGCTAAATCAGAAAAGATAAAGAAATTAAAAGAAGAAAAAATATCTGTTGAAATAAAAAAAGTTAAAGTTCCTGACCCGGAAATAACCGGAGGCAATTTGGCTTATGAACAGATTTTGGACAAGAAAAGGCTTGATGTCAGTGAATCACTGGTCAGAACCGAAATTCATAAAGGAATTACATATATACCAAGTATTGCTGATCCGGCTTTTACAAATAAATCATTAATACCTAAGGTTGAGTTTGGATCTATCGGTGAATACAGACCGATGATAACAAAAGAGATGTTTGATGATATAGTTCTTGCTGATGTTAATATTTCTGGTACTTCGGTTGATACACATGTTGAAATAGATGATGGAAAATTTAAAGGAATTGTGGTTGGCAGCAGAACTATTCCCGAAAGAGTTGATTTATCCGGTTCGATAATTGTACCGGATTCATTTGATATAAAAATTAAGAAGGAAGCTGCTGTTTCAAAGGTTGATCTTAGTGGAATAGCAACGGTAGATAAGAGTGTATTTGATGATATTGAACTGGAAGAAACAGTATTAAACAAGAATGATATTTCGTTTTCGGTAGACATAGATCATGATATGTTTGCTGAAATGATCCCAAACATAAGTGGTAATATAGAGATGCCGGATAAGGACGCACTTGTTTTTGATCCGGACAGTATAAAACCCATTGAAATGAAAACAATATCTGTTCCTGATAAAACAGATATTAATATAGAAATAAGTATAAACAGCCCGGATGGATTAATTTTGCCTGAGGTGGATATTTCAGAATCAAAATCGGATACTGAAATTCAGATAAAAATGCCGGATGTTGTTTTATATAAACCTATTGAAATACCGGATACGACAGATTTATCTGAAAACTATGTTTCGCCTATGCCGAAAGTTAAGATAGATAATATAGAGATACCTGAACGTACAGATATACTAGGAATTTTAGGTGATTTCAGTTTTGAGTCAATTGATTTTCCTGTGATTGCATCGGGAGATTATTCTGTACAATCAAGTGCAGACCTAAAGCTTGAAGGAATTGAAATGCCGTCGATTCATACATCTGACGTCGTATTTCCTGACAGGGTAAGTATGCCGGTTTTTGAGGAGCAAGATTTTTCTTCTGCTGTAGGTATACCCAAAATAACAATACCAGAAAAAACAGCGCATATGTCGGAATCGGTATCTGTTCAGAAAGTGCATATTGATCTTCCGGAAATTTCAACTAAGACGGTAATTCCAGATATAACAAAACCGACACCAATCAAAATGACTTTACCTTCTGTTAATTTTAATGATAAACCAATAGTGCCGAATCATGTACAATTGCCGGAGATATCAGTCATAAGAATAAACACCGTTATACCGGATAAAACTGACATAATGAAAATACTTGAAAGAGAGAAAACTAATATATGATTTTTGAGGTATATATATGAAAAATAACGAATTATTGTTAACGGTCTTATTTAAACAGGATCAATATGAAATGTCTCTTCTTCTGAATAAAGACATTTCTTTAAGAGCATTGATTGAGGCTTTATATTACGGATTAAAAGCACATGACAGCGTTCATTTTGATATGTTTAAAAACTATACAAAGACTTATAAGGAACTTATTGTACAATATCGTGCAAAAAATGAAGTGGAATTTATTTCTGTAAAAGATAGTTTGGATATGAAACTATTTGAACTTGGGATAGTAACTACAAGCTGTCTGATTATTCCTGATGGCTCTAAAGTTAAGCTGACACCTTTATTTTACAGATATGATATGCCCGCTTTACTTGATCAGTCAAAGCTTGAATATAATATAAGTACCAGAAGAATTGCAGTGGCTGAACCCTCGGTTATAGATATTATTCCCCCCGGGGAAATGCCCGGAAAACAGAAAAGAAAATATTTGGATATTATTATTCCTACAGTTATATCTATGGGTGCTCTTTTTGCAGGCCGTGCTCTTATGGCTCTTTTCAGGGATGATCCGACAGGGTTTTCTATGCTTGCAATGATGATGACTACTTCTGTATCTACAATGGTTACTCAAACCTATAATTACATCAAGCAGGGAAAAGATAGTGAAGAATCTATTGAAGAATGGAAAAGTAATTATGAAGGATATCTAACAAAAATATGGGACAGGATACAGGACTGGCAAAAGAGTGATATTAACTACCTGCGTACTACTTATCCGGATATCGATGAACTTTTTACAAACACAGCAAAACTAAACAGGGCTATATTTGCCAGATCGCAGAATGATTCGGATTTCATGAAGATTTCACTGGGAACATCTAAGCAGGTAGAGCCTATGTTTGAAATCAAAAATGAGAAGAAAGACCAGATTTTTTATGATATCGGATACATTATTCATAAGGATGATGAAAACCGCAGAGTTGAAATTATTTTGCCGAAAACAAAGAAAAAGAAGGATTCGACTGCAATACCAAAATCAACGGATGGCTTGCTGATTGACTTTGCCTATAATCTTTCTACAAAGACATTTCGTTATCTGAATGCGGAAAAAGAAGGCGAGCTGCCGCCTCTTATTCTTGACTTGAAGAGTTGCGGTGCATTAGGTATTATTGAAAGACAATTCAGGTATTCTCGAAAATTTATAGAACATATTGTTTTTGAACTTTCATATTATCATACACCTGAGGATCTGCAGTTTGTATTTTTCTTTGATAAGGAAGATGATGAGATCTCAAGGATAAATCAGATACGGAATTATAAGAATCTTCCTCATGCCAATGAGTTGTTTGAAGATGCATCTCAATTTGTATTTGATAAAGACAGCGCAGCGGTTGCTTTTGGAAAATTGCAGTCGATTATGAGTGAACGAACAAAAGAGTCTGACGAAGATGAAGACATTAAAGGCAAAACAGAACAATTTACTCAAATAGTTTGTATTGTCTTTGATGATTATGATATTAAAGAGACAGGTTTTTCAAAATATTTGCCAAGTCCTCCTGTGGAGGGAGAACCGTATGTAAACCGTAACGGATTGACCTTTATTTTTGTTAGCCGTGATGTTGCGAAGCTCCCAAGATATTGTGGCCATATAATTGAGGTTACTGATGATACGGAGTCTCACGCAAAAGTTAGTGACAGATATAATGTTTTGTCAAGAGAAACACTTAACAGTCTCAGTAAATCAGGTCAGAAAAAGCATGATATGACAAGCAATATAGAAGATCTTATTGATTATAAGAAGTTTAAAAATAATATGATTTTCTATGATGAAAATAAATCTGAAGGTGTAAGGATACAAACTGCATATGCTGAATCATTCCGCAGATTAAGTGCGATTTATTATCGGAGAATAGCAGAAAATGGTAATGTACCGTCTATGGTTACTTTGTTTGAGCTATATAACTATACTCCGGCAATGATCATGCAAAATACAATTCAGGAAAAGATACTGGAAAATTGGAATAACAGTGACGTTACAAGGAATTTGTCAGTACCTATAGGAAAGAATGAACATGGTATTGTAAGTTTGGATCTTTATGAAAAAGCTGACGGACCACATATGCTTGTTGCCGGAACAACCGGTTCAGGTAAGTCTGAAACAATTATTACTTATCTTATCGGTTTGTGTATGAAATATTCACCAACATATCTGAATCTTATGCTTGTAGATATGAAGGGCGGCGGATTCTCGAATCGTCTGAGAACACTTCCACATTGTGTGGGGGTCGTAGATGATACTGCCGGTGAAAGTGAAGGTATATCAGCTGTTTATATGCTCAGAAGATTTCTTGAGGTACTTAATGCGGAAATCAAGAGAAGAAAAATATTGCTTAATGAATTTGGAGTAGATAATGTTGATGCTTATATCAGAGCTGAAAGAGTAATTACTCAGATACTGAAAGGTGATAATTCGCCTGAGTTACTAAAAGCACTGAATAAAGAACAGACAAAAAAATTACAGTACTTTAAAGAAAACGGAACAAAACCGGACACATTATCACATCTTGTTTTGGTTGTTGACGAGTTTACGGAATTAAAACGTTTCAGCAGCGAAAGCGATGATATTGATTTCATTGCTGAAATTACTACTATTGCAAGAGTTGGCCGTACATTAGGGTTTCATATCATTCTTGTGTCACAGAACATTGAAGGTGCTATAACTGAAGATATTCGTATTAACTCTAAATCTCGTATCTGCCTTAAGGTTGCAACACGTACAGCGTCAAAGGAGATGCTTGATGGCCGTCCTGATGCTGCTTCTCCGACTATGCCCGGAAACGGACGAGCATATCTTCTTGTAGGTACAGGTACTAAATTTATGTATTTTCAGTCTGCATATACCGGTGCAAACAAGGACGAAAAAATAGAACCTGTAGTTGAAGTAACAAAATTCAATTCCTGCGGAAATCATGAAAGAGGATATTATATTTCTAGCCGCCACAATGACAGAGTTAGGAATGCTTCAAAAAATGTTAATGAACATGATACACAGTTGAGTTATATTGTACAAACTATAGAAACAATCAAAAATGCTAATAATGAAGAATCATGTTTCAGAAAACCAAGGATAATCTTTAAGGATCCTTTAAAATCAATTTATCCGGATCCTACTGAATGGAGGTAAAAGGCAATATGATAAAAAAAGAAATGCTATGTGTTCTCGGTCGTCAGGATATTCCCGTTATACAGGAGCAGCCCGATTTTATTGTAGACCTTTTACAAACAAATATTCTGATGTTTGGTTCTGCTATGAGTGGAAAAACAAATCTTCTTAAACTTCTTGTCACTATTTTACATAAACAGTATAGGGAAACTGATGAACAGATTTTTATCCTTGATTTTGGCGGAGCTTTGGCAGAATTTGAAAATCTTCCGCTTGTAGCTGCGTACTTTGACAATGCAAACGAAGAGTATGTAAAAAGAGTCTTTAAGTTGGTTGAAGATCGCCTGAAGGAAAATATAACGGAGTTGAAAGGAAAAAACTATATTTCTGTTAACAGTGAACAGCCCATACATACTACACTGCTTATAGATAACGTTAATGCCTTTATAGATGAGCCAAGGTATTCCATGTATCAGGAAAAGCTTGCAAAGTTGTGCCGCGATGGTTTGTCAAAAGGTATAACTATAGTGATGACAGCAAGTTCTACAAAAGGACTTGGTTCATATATGAATAGTTTTAAGCAGAAAATAGCTTTGGAAATGCCGGCAGAAAGCTATACGGATATCTTTAATCACAAAGTTATTCCGGTAGGCAATAATCCCGGACATGGTTATGCAAATGTAACAGTGATACCTAAAAATATCAAAGCGACATTTCCTATTCAGAATGCTTATGAACTTCAGCTTAATCTTGCAGACAGTATTACTAAGCCTGAGTTTTATGAAAATGCATACAGAGTGTTCGGAAACAGGAGCGTAAAAAAATACAAAAGGTTTCCTGAAACTCTTACCGAGTCTGAATTCTATAGATTTGCCGAAAATGTTACTTATGAAGGTAATACTGCGTATATTGGTTTAGATTATACCGAATGCAAGCCATATGGAATCAATTATGAATCAACAAAAGTAATTTCCATTTACGGTAAGAAGGAATTTGGTAAAACTAATTTACTTCATAGGCTTATAAAACCGTTAATGGATGACGGTATGTATCATTTTGTTTTTTTTGATGATGGAAGAGAACAGTTGAAGGATATATATGATAAATTGTCGAAAAACAGCAGGAGTGTTTATATACAAGGATATGAGGAAACCGTGATAAAAACAAAAACCGGTGCGGAAAACATAGTTAAACTATCTCCTATTCAACTTTTTGTTAAGCATATACATGAGTATTATATGGATATGTCAGGAATCAGAAGAATGAGTAATCTTGTTTTGAATGATATATTCGGGTCAGGTGTTTCGATTAATTCATTTGCGGGTGAAAACATTAGGACTAATACAGTTTTTGTTTTACAGAGTAAGTTTTTATATGTTAACTCTCCTGCTGCAAAGATTTTTATGGAAATTATTCTTCCGTCTCTTGCTGCAAGAGCAGAGGAAAACAATTGGATATTTATTTTTTCAGATGTTAAAAACATCAGTGACGGCGATAATAGGGATAATTTCAATTCCTGCATAGAGACGGCATTTTTGCTTGACAATATTGCGGAATTTGTATCCGAGAGAGGACAAAAATCTGTATTTGGAAATATGGATGTAAAAAGTCTGAAAGAAGAATATGCGAAATGCGAAATAGGTGACGGATACGTTTATTCTATTGAAAAAGACGATCTGAAAAAACTAAAGATTATAAAGGAAGAGGTGTGATTTATGGCAGATTCAGGGTTTGTAAGAGCAGATATCGGGAAGCTTGAATCATTTGTTTCTGAAAGTGAAGAAGCAATAAGAGAGTTTAATGCAATCAGAGACGAATTTGACCGTATAAACAAAGCTCTCCTTTCCGAATGGGAAGGAAGCGGCAAAAGTGCATACAAGGAAATCGCAGACCATATTACCGAAAAAATAGGAAGCATAAAAGATGTACTTGATGTTATCAATGATAAAGTTCTGAAGGATGTAATCGATCAATATCATTCAGTTGATAAAGAATTGGGTGAAAATAACAGACACGCAGGAGAGTCTAAAAACCAAGGTACGGCGGCAACCCCGACAGCAAATGTTGCAGCAACTGCTGTAAATGCTGTTAACAGTACTGTTGGCAGTAAGTGATAAAAAAATCAATGTCAGGGGGGTTGTAAATGGAAAAAAGAAAAACCGGAGTATTTGGCAGTATGAAAGACGATGATGAAAGAACCTCGGATTTTAAATATATTTCTCCTGTTGAAGAATCTGATCCGGATACAATTTATAAAGTTTTATTTGAAGAGTACGATGAGGAGAATCAGTCATGAGCCATACAATAAAGGGTACGGAGTTTGATTACAGGATAGATACAGAATATGGCATTAATCATGACGGCTTTATTGCTGAAGGAACAGAGAGTATTGTTTTTAAAGGAGTAAAGTATGGTAATGACTTAAGGTATTCATGTGCGTTAAAATTCAAACCTAAATCCAGGCTTCGTGATTTTATGAAAAGAGAATATAAAATACTTGAATCCATGCAGACATGCAGATCTGTTGTTCGTGTTTTGGATGTTATAGAGGATCTGGGTGATTTTTCAATTCCTTATGGTGATGGAGAGATATCCGCCAAAAATTGTTTCTGCGTTGTTGAAGAATATATAGACGGTGATTCTTTGCAGGATTACTGTATTAAACAATGGTTTCAATATAACCCTATAGAACGTAAGTGGAGTAGAAATTCTACGGAATATACTTACAGGGAAATTGTAAAATATCAAAACCAGATAGTTCAGTTTATGATAAATCTTTGTGAAATAATGAAGTTTGTTTCCAATATTAATGGAGATAATGGTAAAACAGAGTTAAACAAACCTATTGTTTTACATTGCGATATCAAACCTGAAAATATTATGGTTACCAGACACGGTAAAGAACTTGTTTTGATTGATTTCGGTCGTTCTCAGGCATTGACAGACAGTCGAACATATCAGCATTACAGTGATCCGGAAAACAAATCATTTATGGCGGACTATGGTCAAAAGCAGTGGCAGGATGTAGGAAAGGATAATTTCTATGCATATGGTACGGTCGGATATTCTGCACCGGAGTGTTATGCAGAGCAAATCAAGCAGATAACTTCCTCAAAATCCGGATTTCCATTCAGAAATCAAAAAGCTGCTCTAACTAATGGTCAGGTTTCTGTAGAGAGTGATATTTTTGGATTTGGTACAACTTTTTGGGAATGCTTTTCTATTTATGAAATATGTATGGATATTTTACAGAAAGCTTCTAATACAAGCAGTCCGAGTTTCTTTAATAAGGCCATAATGGCAAAGTATGAGTCGGATGTACATAATGGAGATATAGACGAATACTGTGATAGGGATTTTCGTAAAATCGACATTGCTTATCATGAATCTTTGGAAGCAATACTAAAGAAATGTACTCATGCACGAATAAAAGGATTTCAAAATCCGTCAAGTTCTTCAGAAGAGTACTATCATAATTTCTGGTCGCTTCAGGATGATATCGAGCGTGCGAGGGATACCATTCCTTCGCTGGACAGAAAATCAGATCCGCTTGTTGGTCAGATGGTTGGCATTTCAGGTTTTTGCAGTTCTTTTGTTATATGCTTTTTAACATTATATTTAATCGTGACGTTCTTTTCAAACAGCTTATCGTGGGATAAATGGAATAATTTAAAAGCTGGATATACACCCAATCAGAAACCAATAATGCGTGATATCTCAAATGAGATGTTGAGTGTACCGTTTGAAAATAATCGATATGAGAATTTGGATGAGGTTGTTGGATTTATGTACGGCGGATCTCCTAACGATGATGTTATAGATCAGGATGAAGCAGAAATTATTGCTGGCTTATTGAGCGGTCATGTTCCGGATCAATCCCGTTGGAGCGAATACATTGATATTATAATGCAGAATCCGAAAACAGATAATATTGACGGTATTACAAAAAGTATCTATCGGCTGAATCTTTCGGATGAATATACTTCCGGCGGATATGAATTGGCTTCAGCAATTGCACAAGTCAATGATGCTGATGATAATGAAATTGATAAGTTAGTACCGGCATATAATTTAGCCTTGAAATATCAAAATAGTTCTGAATACAAGGTCGCTGTATCAAAGCTTGCTGCAAAGCTTATGACAGGGAAAAAAGTTGATTATATTGCTTCCAATATTAATGAAGCGAGAGAAGATGTACGCAGTAAATTACAGAGTATGACTTAAGTCGGGGTGATAAAATGCCTATTCTTACAAGTGAAGAAGAAAAAATAAAACTAACCAGAAAAAAGGAATTCAAAGATGCTGCCATGAAATTCAAAGGTGTCTATCTGTCCTCCTTGGCTTTGGGATTGAAGGTGGGTGGATTATCACTCGCAGGTGTTATTTTGCTGTATTTGATCGCAAAATGGATATTCAGATGGGATCTCTTTTATGAAACAGATTTAGAATATGCTTTGATATTTTCAGTTGTTGCTTTTATTTTTTTGTTTGTTGTTTTTTTGTGTATTGTAGTTGCTATTATCCTTTTTAACACGAAGCACAAGCGTAATACAAAGTACTCAACCGTCAATGATACAAGAGGGGGATAAAATGAAAAAGAAAAAATTATTCCGGATCAACAGATTGTCCGGGTTAAGCTTTTTGATTTCATCCCTCAGCTTGTTGGTAATTCCTTTCTTAAATACAGGTAATGGACTTACAGCTTCTGCTTATGTTATTGCCGCTTTGTTTTGGATCGGATTACTATTGGGTTCCGGACTTCAGATTTTCCTATCTGTTAAGTGCAAGGGCATGAAGAAAAAGAAGTGGAAAAATCAAAAAATATTTTATATCGTTTCAGCGGCGGCGTTCATTCTTTTGATAATACTTGTAATTTTAAGAATAAACATAATGTTTCTGATAGCACTGATGCTGTTTGTTTCAATATTATCAATTGAAGCTGCCTCAGTAATTAAAAAGGAGATGTATCTGAAATGAAATACAGAAAATTAAGATTCCTTTCCGTTGTATGTATAGCCTCCCTGATCATATCACAGGGGGCTATTGCTGCTAATTCGGTTGACAATGGCGATCCGGGATCGACATCAGGATATTCACATACAGATGTTACGTCTATCAGCGTTGATGATTTGGACATTAAGGTTAAGGAAAAAGAGTATGACGGAAATACAACCGCAAACGCAACTGTTACAATAAAACCGGATTTGCTCAATGGCAAGAATGTGACGGTTAAATATACTGCTGCCGAATTTGATAACGAAAATGCAGGCAAAAATAAAGCTGTCACAATATCAGGCTTGCATCTTGAAGGTGAAGATAAGGATGCATTCCGGCTTGATGTTGAAGA
>CACZSU010000163.1 GCA_902783855.1 uncultured Ruminococcus sp. | reverse complement strand
TCGCACACTCTCAGTTAAGATAAGCGCCCGCCTGCCTAGGAGCTCCGTCTTGTGGCAGAGGCAGAAAGGTCACAAACCACCCTCAGAACAAGTGCGAAAGTTTCGCTCAAGCCTTTTCAAAGGCTCCGGCGTGCCGCCGGTGTCGCACACTCTCAGTTAAGATAAGCGCCCGCCTGCCTTGGAACTCCGTCTTGTGACAGAGGCAGAAAGGTCACAAACCACCCTCAGAACAAGTGCAAAAGTTTCGCTCAAGCCTTTTCAAAGGCTTGCAGGGTCCAGGGACAGCGTCCCTGGCGGGGTTAGGGGCAGCGCCCCGACTGTACTGTGATAACGGCTCCTGCCGCTGGTTTCAGCGACAGGAATTTTTTTTTGAAAATTATGCCCCCGCAGTCTTGTTTGTATCGTTCTTATATATGAAAGCGCTTGAAAGAAAAGAAAGAAACGGCGGTGAAAGCTATGGAAACCGAACAGCTTGCCAAACGGCTGAAAGATGATGATGAAACAGCGCTGGAAGAAGTGATTGACAGATTCACGCCGCTTGTATCTACCATCATAGATAACATAGCCGGACAATCTCTGCAAACAGGCGATCTGGAAGAAGTTACCTCTGATACATTCATTACACTCTGGTACAATCGCTCAAAAATCCAGCCCGATAAGCTGAAAGGCTTTATCTGCTGTATAGCAAAGAACAAAGCAAAGGATAAGCTCCGGACAACTGCCCGCCACCGGACGGTAGATATAGAAGAAGCAGACTTCGAGGACAAATTTGTTGTCAGCGAAGCCATTGAAGCGAAAATCATAACGGAAGCATTACGTCAGGCACTGGAGCAGCTTGGCGAACCGGACAGGGAAATCATCCTGCGGCATTATTACTATTACCAGTCCTCATCAGAAATCTCTGCTGTAACCGGCATGAAGCAGGAAACCGTCAAATCCCGTATCAAACGGGCAAGAGAAAAACTGAAAAAGCACTTATCGGAAAGAGGGTACTCAAAATGAAAAATGCATTTGTATTTGATATCTGCGAAACAGATATTGCGGATATTCCCGAAGCATCCATTGTCAGAGATACCGGCGTACAGTCCGCTCAGGTAAAAAAAAGGGTCATGGCTGCCGTCAGCAAACAGCCGAAGCCCGTCCGGAGCATTCGTAAAATTGTCTTTTCTATGATCGCAGCCGCCGCAGCGATTGCGGTCATCGGCACCGTTACGGTAGGTGCAGCCGGAGGATTCAACGCAGCCTTTGGCGAATTCTTTGCAGGCAGTCCCGCAAACGGCGTATACAGCGGCAGCAATCTTCAAATCGAAAGCGATCAGGTATCCATTGATTTCTGCGGAATAGCAGGGGATGATGACCAGGTAATGGCAATGATGAAAATCACCAACAAGGACGGCAGTCCTTTTACTGATACAGCCGATCAGGTTTTTATCAATGATTTCTTTCACAATCCTGATTACGCGCCCGAAAATGAGGTACATCTGCATCCTCATCTATGGGGAAATCTTGCCGGCTACAAAGCGGGCATCAGTGATATCCATTATACACTCAAAGACAGCCATACCCTGTATGCCCTCATTGACTATCAGGATGATGCCTGTCATGTCAAAGGAGAGCGGCTTCATGCACAGGCGGGCACCATCTATGCCTTCCGTCCTGTCAGGACGCTTTACACCTTTACAGCTGCTGATAATGACAGAAAAACAGAAATTGCCTATGAGTTCAGAAACGATTATACCGGACAGCTTTCCGAAAAAGAGGTGATTACCCTTTCCGAAGACCTTTGTCATGTTATTGTTGCAGAAAAGACAGACATTCCTCTTGATTTTGAACTGGACGTTACTCTGAATTACCAATCTGCCACCCGTACCCTCCCGGTTTCCGGAAAAACCTATACAGACAATGAAACCGAGTGGACGGTTACGGCTTTGCAGGCAAAATCATTTACATTGCAGCTTTCTGCACAGACATGGGAATTACAGCATCCGGAGGACGTTTTATATCCTGATAAAATCAGCATCGTACTGAATGACGGCAGCAGCTATACTGCTATTCCGAGAAGCCTCGGTTATCTTGGCGGCAGCAGTATTATTGACACCTACGGTGAATTTACACAACTATACGACTATATTGACGCACAAGGCACCCCCGCCGCCCTTGACCCGGATTGTATTGCTTCCGTTACCTGTCATTCATCACCGCTGACGTAACATACACACTTTCAGCGCATCAGCGTGGGGGTACAACCGTCAATTATACAACAAAGCAGCCGACCTCCGGGAACTCGCCCCGGAAGACGGCTGCTTTGTTTTGATTTCCTTTGTTTGCGTAATATTCATGCAATTACTCAGGACTTAGTCACCCATCAGGTAATAGCAAAAGTTTTAGTTACTGTAAAACTGTAATTGCCTTT
>CACZSU010000162.1 GCA_902783855.1 uncultured Ruminococcus sp. | reverse complement strand
GTTGAGATGTCGGGATAATAAAAAGTTTCAAATTGCTTGATCATTGAGCAGACACTACTTAATCTGTATACGCAAATCATCCTCCGTCAGACAAAAAGCGTCCGGCGGAGGATGGTTTATTTCATGTATGCTTATCAATCATCATACAACGATATCACTTTGCTCTACTCTTTCATTGAAGAAGGTAATCACACGGATACAGGGCTTTCTGAGAATGATACCGAGAATCAGTGCAAACGGTACAAATGCCAGCAGTAAACCGATGTTCTGCCAGTATGCATTGATATCTACACCAGCTACCGTTTCACGAATCGCATTGATGCCGTATTTAAAGGGCAGATACGGTGAAATGGTCTGGAACGGACCGGGAAGCACTTCGATGGGGAAAGTACCGCCGGAGCCTGCTATCTGAATAACCAGAATAATAACAGCCAACGCCTTGCCGATGACACTGAAGGTAATGGTCAGTGAGTAGATAATCAGGGTGTAGACAAAGCTGGAAATCAGGCAGGCTATAATGAACAGAACCGGGCTTTCACACTGAACTTTCAGGAAGAACAGATCGCCCAGGGCGATAATCCATGCCTGAATCTGACCAATCAGGAAGTAAATGAGATATCTGCCGAAAAATATCTGTGTGGTATTGGGCTTTTTCAGCCGGCTCATTTCGTGTCTGGTCAGATCGGTTTTCATAACCGCTACCAGAATCACACCGCCAACCCAGAAACCCAGTGTGGTGTAAAAGGGCGCCATACCCGAACCATAGTTTTCTACCGGGAACATACTGTGACTTTGAATAGTGACAGGGCTGGAAACAAATTCGCCCAGTGCTTCGGGGTTCTCGATAATTGGTTCAATAATTGACTGGACGGAAGTATTGTCGCCCAGCGTTTCAATCAGCTTGGAATACCGTTCCAGCTTTTCCTGGACGCTGGTCAGGGTCGTCTTCGTGTTTTCCAGCGTCTTTTTGATGGAGGCAACAGATGCAGTTGCTTTGTCAAAGGTTTTATTCAGCTCCGGAACTTTATTGCTGAGATTGTTCAGGCTTTCGTATACGCTGTCAATAGCTGCATAGGATCTGGCTACAGACTGATCGATTCTGGAACGGATGCCGGAAAAAGCACTGCTGACACCGGTGGAATCACCTCTGGACTGTTCCAGCAGTTCCTCCAATCTGCTTTGTATCTCAGAGGGCAGCTTACCTGTCTTTTCTATGGCATCGGCAGCATTGTTGAGATAGCTCTTGATATCCTCCTGACGCTGAATAGCCTGATTCAGACGATTAATAGAGGTGCTGCAGTCAATATCCAGGTCAGTCTGAATGGTCGTCAGTATAGTGACAACACGCTCATAGACTGAAATGATCTTGTCATTGGACGTGGTGATTTTTCTGAAACGGTCAGCAGACGCTTTCGTTTCCGACTCGACGTCTATACGTGAGATAGCGTCATAGCTTTTTTCCAGAATATCATCTGAGAAATTCTGTGCGGACTGGATAACACTTTCGATAGATATGGTTACCTGCATTGCCATATTTCTGGTTCCGGCAATAACATTTTTGGTGTTCTGGGTAGAATTGCTGACCGTCTGTAAACGCTTTTGCAGCTCGGGAACGATTTCCTTGTTTTCATCAACGCTCTTTTCAACCTCGTCAAGTGATTTCAGCAGGGTATCAATAGTGGATTTGAAATTATCAATTTTCTCTTTGGTTTTATCCATGGTCTGAACAACCTTTTCCAGCGCAACGTCCTTGCCGGAATCCACAGTACCGGTTGTCAGATTTAATGTAGTAGCAATGATTTTGGTTATCGTGCTTACATAGGTAGCATTAACGGATTCTTCTATGGTCTGTATACCCTTGTCTGTGATCTTTGGAGCAATGGCATTTTTCTTTTCATTAACATAATATTGCAGCTTTGCCTGTTCAAATTTACCAGTCGTCAGTGAAAACAAGCATTCGCTGAAATCCTTAGGAATGATTACGGCAGCATAGTAGGTACCGTTTTCAACACCTTCCTTTGCCTCCTTTTCGCTGACAAAGGTCCAGCCCATTTTGTCATTTTGTTTCAGGTTGCTGACAATCTGATCGCCCGCATTGATTTTGATAGCGCTGTATTTGTAGCCCTTGTCCAGAGAGCAGACTGCAAAGCTGAGTCCGTTGGTACTGGAATAGGGATCCCAGTTGGCAGCTATGTTAAACCATGCATACAATGCCGGCAGGATGGATATACCAATGATAACAATAAAAACAATCAGATTTTTGCCGATGCTTTTAAGATCATTGAGAAATATGCGGATAATGTTTTTCATTTTGAGGATTCCTCCTTACTCTGAATTTCTTTGCTGTCCGGTGTCTGAACATCCCCGGCAGAGTCAGCTGACTTGTCCGGTTCCTCCGGGGATGAAGCGGGGGCAGCGTCCGGATGATCTGCTGCGGCGTCATACGGCGGGGAGGTTAGCTTGTCCGGTTCCTCCGGGGATAAAGCAGGGGCAGCATCCGGTGTTTTTGCAGCGGCATCTGCTGTGGGAGCGAATTCTTCCTCGGTGTCCTCATCCATACCGTAATAGTCATATTCATCAGCTATTCCGAGGAATTCCTTGAACATATGATAACGATATTCTGCCCGTATCATAACAGCTACACAATAAAAGATAGAAATCACCCAGAGAGTCAGAAACTCTATTTTGGTTTCAAGGCTGAACATCAGCGCAAGAAAAATTATGCCTGAAATAATGATTGCCAACGCACCATATTTTCTGTATCGGTTTCTGGAATGCTTGACTGTATTGTACTCGTCCAGTACCATCAGGTACGTCAGATGCTCCCGTTCCTGTTGGGAGAGCGGCGGAATCGTTTCATCCTTGCTGTCGTACTCTTGATGCAGTGCCGCGACATTTTCTATTTCTGTTGCAGCGGTAGTATCCTTATAATGGGATGCCTGGGACGGCATATAGGAGCGATTCGCCTTTTTTCTCTTTTTGGATGACATGATGTACCTCCTTGTTTATGTAATCAGATGCTGCAAAAGATGGACGGCAATCTGTATAATATATTATAAAAAGATTTTGAATATGTGTCAAATCCGGAGCCTGCTTTTCTAGACAAAACGGTATGATTGATGCACCGTTTCAGCAGATATGACAAAATGTTTATCTTTATTCTATGATAAAATGCAATAATATCCATATCAGCGTAAAAAAACGGAAGCCGCATCAGCACAGCTTCCGTTTTGTTCAGGTTTCCGGTTTTTCTTCCAGGTAATGATCAAAATAATTGTATTCGTCTATCTTCTCGTTATTGGTCATTCCGTTGGAGAGAAAGCCGAGCAGGGTATCGGTATCGTCAAATGATTCCGGTTGAAAAGCATATCCGGTGTTTTCGGAATAAAGGGTGGTTTTGATTTCACCCGGTTTTTTCTGTTTCATAAAGCATCACCGGAAATAGTGTTCCCGTTTTCAGCCGGAACATACCTTATTGATCAAATCCTTTCAGTGCGGAAAGGTCATACGGCGTCTGCTGATATACATAATAGTTCAGCCAGTTAGAATACAGAATCGTAGCATAGCTTCTCCATGTGAGATTCGGCAGCGCACGAGGGTCATTGCCCGGGAAATAATTGTATGGCAGCTGCGGGTCAATCCCCTTGTTCCTGTCACGGAAATATTCATTAGCCAGGGTGTTGCGGTCATACTCCGCATGACCTGTAATAAAGAACTGTCTGCCGTTTTTGTTGGCAACAATGGCAACGCCGGCGAGGTTGGAGGACGCCAGAATTTCAAGCTCCTGATGCTGACGGATGTCGGAACGGTGATTGCCCGTATAGCGGGAATGCGGCAGAAGTATTTTATCATCAAAGCCCCGCATAAGCGGATGAAAGGCATTCATGACACGATGTACATATACACCCGACAGCTTTTCACCGAGATCATATTTTGGTACCCCGTAATGATAGTACAAACCTGCCTGAGCGCCCCAACAGATATGAAATGTGCTGTAAACATTGTGTTTGGACCATTCCATTATACTGCACAATTCTTCCCAGTAATCCACCTGTTCAAATTCCATCTGCTCCACAGGAGCACCGGTAATGATCATTCCGTCATAATGATTATCTCTGATTTCATTAAACGTATGGTAAAAATTAGTCAGATGGTCGGCAGGTGTGTTTTTGTTGCGTGAAACATGGGTTGCCATTTGCAGCAATTCAATGTCCACCTGCAGCGGGCTGTTGCCCAGCAAACGAAGCAGCTGGGTTTCCGTTTCAATTTTGTTGGGCATCAGGTTCAGGATCAGAATCTTCAAAGGTCTGATATCCTGCGTCAGTGCCCGTTCATCGGTCATTACAAATATGTTTTCCGCCTCCAGCGTCTTAAAGGCAGGCAGATCACTTCTGATTTTAATAGGCATAGCAATAACTTCTTTCTGTTTTATTCATGTTCATTCATTATACCACACTCTCACACACTAATCAAGAAAAACAATGCGGGCGCCGAGCCGGCGCTCCCTATATGCGTCAGTCGCTGCGCTACGTTCCGCTCTGTATAGCCTGAATAAATTTACACCTTTTATGCAAATTATTCTGAAAAATCATGTCGTAAAAAGTGGTAACAATACCTTCAAAAGAATCAGTATAACCGTCATCACCGTAAAAAAGATCATCCCTCCGCTGGTGAACGTTGCACGAACACCTCTTCCAAAGGGTATTTCCCCTTCCCGCTGATGGATTTCCAGCTGCTTCTGATTCACAATCAGCATAGCAATTCCGATAATAATAGCAATAAAAAACAGACACGAATATAACATCAACAGTCCTATCCAGACAATATGCGCATTCAGGAACTCCATATCCATCTGCTGATTCTGGACCATATCCAGAAATGTATAATACTCAGACTGCTGCATCAGAATGGGCACAACAATCGTACTCAGGCTATTGATACCAATATGTATCAGCATCGTAGAAAGGACATTGCCGGTACGGACATAAATATAGCCCAGAATCAGACCTATACCAAAAGCATAGAATATCTGGTACAGATTCATATGGAACATACCAAAGAACAACGCAGAAAAGAAAATGGCATATTTCTCCCCGAAACGCAGGGTATGATCAATCAGCCATTTGCGGAATATCAGCTCCTCAAACACAGGACCCAGCAATGTTCCCACAACCACACCCATCGGATTCAATCCTGATACCAACTCCACTACGGTATTGGACGACTTTCCGCCGGATAGAACGGCGGACAGTATGTTACCGATAATCTTGCCCGCCACCATAATCGGGAAAACCATCATCACCAGCGTAAACATCCGTTTGGCACCCAGCTTGCTGCGTTCGGGAGCAACAGACGGTATTTTCCTCGTCAGCAATAAAAACAGCGGAAAGCAGATCAGGTAGACGGGTATGAAACCCAGCACAGTCAGAACCGTGGTTTTATCCAGTGTGATCGTGCCATTTTCCATCCCTTTTGCAGCCAGCAGCTGCAGCCCTTCAGATACAAACACGGTCAGCAAATACGCACAAGCCAGCGACAGCGTTAGCTTCGATATTGTTTTTTTACAGTCCGCAGCAGCGAACTCCGTTGTTGTTTGCACATTTTGTTCTGTTTGATTCATAGTGAGTCACCTCTTCTTTTATTTTGCATTTGTATCTGACAGAATCCCTCTGACCACTTCACTTGCAAGAATCAGACCGGCAGCAGGCGGCACAAAGGCAGCAGAACCCGGGATATCCCTGCGTCCGTTATTTTTTGCTTCTGCGGAACGGCTGTGTTCGTCCAGAAACTGTTCCTTCTCTGTCAGGGTAACCGGCTGTTCTTTTGAATAAACCACTTTCAGTTTTCTGATACCCCGTTTCTTACAAAGCTGCCGCATGACACGGGCAAGAGGACAAACTGAGGTTTTAAAAATATCTGTTACTTCCAGTGCTGTCGGATCAAGTTTATTACCTGTACCCATGCATGAAATAATCGGCACGCCCGCTGTAATCGCACATTCTGCAAGGGACAGCTTTGCTGTAACCGTATCAATTGCATCAATAATGTAATCGTACTGTGTAAAATCAAACATATCCTTTGTTTCGGGTAAAAAAAAGGTCTGGTACTTGCGAACAATACAAGCGGGGTTGATTGCAGCAATACGCTGTTCGGCAGCATCGGTTTTATACATACCGATTGTCTGATGCGTAGCAATAATTTGACGGTTCAGGTTTGTCAATGCAACCGTATCATTGTCGATCAGGTCAATACTGCCGATTCCGCTGCGTACAAGCGCTTCTACAGCATATCCCCCTACCCCGCCAAGTCCGAACACAGCAACTCTTGACGCAGCCAGCTTCTGCATAGCCTTCTCTCCGAATAGCAATTCTGTTCGTGAAAATTGATGTAACATAAACACGCTCCTGATTGATAGAATAATTCTGTTATAATGCTTTTGGGTCTGATAGAAAGAATCATGTTCTATAATGATACAAAAAAGAAATAACCGCCCGTCCCAGACAAAGATGGCAGCTATTTCTTTATTAGCTAAATCTGAAAGGACTGCCGTAAACAAACGGTCGCTATACCTAATTTTATATTATAATACGATTTCACCAGCTTGTCAATTATAAAACAATGCAGCGTGACGCTACACCCTATACGCGTCAGTCGCTGCGCTTACGCTCCGCTCTGGTTATAGCTTAAACAAATTCATACCCGCGTAATACATTCAGTTACACACTGCTTCTGTGCAGCTTATTTTAACTGGCAGTTACTCTATTTGCCAACTATTATTTTACACTGTGCACGGAAATCAATTTTTGCCAGCGCTTCCCTGAGGGAAACCCTTTGTTTAAAAACGAAGGAAACTCATTTCTATTAAACTCAAATCAGACAATAGCTCCTCATTTGTCTGCGATGGCGGAGGGGGCAATTTCACAGATTCAGGTAATATCCAACAAGCAACAGCGTCAGCCTTTTGTCATAGCTGACGCTGTTGTTGTGTTATTTATGCCGCTGTAAAATCAAGAAATATAACCCGTTGTTCCATCTGTAAGGATTTGATGACTATGAAGATAGCTGAGTGTATGTGTATATCTGGTAGGAATCCTGGTGTTCAGCGAATAGTAATCCATAAAGTTGTTCTGATCCTTTGGACGCAGACTGATTTCCACCATCAGCTTTGTATCCATCCCAAATTCATCTACTTCCTCATCGCCGTAATCCGTAAGACACTTGTAGTATTCCTTGTCTGCCAGTATATCCTCCGCAATGGCGTCATACAGACCGTTCAGGAATGCCTCGTCTGACGGAAGGTCAATCCGATAGTCATTCTGCGCACCCTCGGCATAGGGTTCAGGCAGATAAACGGTACGCACCAGTGTGGGAGGGCTATCCGGTGTCACACGACTGCGCAGCTCCTTATTCCAGAGAACCTCATTTCTGTTCTTTTTATACTCATCAGAATTGACAAGCTTCTGCAAAAGTAATTCAATTCTTTCCGAATCAAAACTTTTATTATAAGGATAATACATAAATGAATAATCTCTTTCAGTGGTAAAACCAAATGCCTTGTTGTAGACAAAGCTGTTTGAAAGGAAGCCAGAGGACAGAAGAGGATATTGTTTTTGGAAAGAATTATACTCGTTTTCCTCATTATAATACGTATTATATCCCTGATCGCTGCCGAAATAGTAGGGGTATGTATTTTCTTTGCGAATTCCTTCCGTAATGACCTGATGAATCTCTGTGACGGTTTTGATATTATCCGGATCCTTGAATTCATCATTGCCCATTGCGACGGAGCTTACACTGGCAGGGTCGGGCACATAGGTATCAATACCCATTCCGGTCGTCATCAGAAAGCTCAGACCAATCACAACCGCTGTCGTGCAGCCGTAAGCAATCAGAGAAGGAATAAACTTGCTTTTGAATCCACGTGAAAAGATAAAATGCAGAATGATAAATGCGATAAAGCTGACAATCAGGTACCAGAAAACAAAGCTCCCCATATTTCCGGAACCGGAAACACCGGCAGTTGCAGCACCAATACCGATCAAACCGCCGCAGACAACAGAACCGCATGACTTGACTGTAACAGGCATCCATTTGACAATTACTTCGCCCTGAGCACATTCTGCTTTATGTTTTTTCGCTGCACGAAGACCAGCTGCAAACATCAATACCGCAAACAAAACGATCCATACCAGAATGAAAATGAAAGAGGCAGTTTCCGATGAAAAATAATACTTATCTGCAAGGAAGGTGAAAGCATAAGGGGACAGCAATGCAATCAATGGTGTGTGCCAGAGGCTGTGCATGGTAATACCGGGAATCATGGATGCCATCATGGAATACAGAACCAGTACAATTCCTGCAAAGCTGACATTGGCTGTCAGTGTAATAATCACAACATCGGCAGAGGTACCGCAGCAGTAGGCTACCATTGCTGTAAAGGTGTAGGCAGCTGCTATACCAATCAGCCCGAACAATATCATCAGCAGCCCCGTTCCCAGAGCACCCGGTGCGCTCATCGTCAGCAGTGCAACAATCAGAGAGCCTCCTGTATAGGGAACGGCAACGGCTGTCATTCCACCCAGTAGATGAGAAAGGAACAGAGTTTCTCTTGTGGCAGGAAGTGCGCCGAACATATCAACGCTGCGCTTATTATGCAGGAAGGAAAAGGTTCTGATAGCAGACAGGAAGGTAAATGCCAGTGCGCCGAATTGTGCCACACTGAGGGCAGATACACTCAGACTGCTGATTGTACCGCTCAGATCACCATTATACTCTCTTGCGTGCAGCTCAAACAACATATAAAGAACACCGGTGATTCCCAGCAGCATGAGAATGCTGAATACGATTATGATTGTTTTGTTTCGCTTGAAAGCCCATTGAAACAGCTTGCCAAACGATTTATTTGATAATGTTGTTAATGTCATAACCTACCGCCTCCATTTCACTGATAAATACTTCTTCAAGCGTCAGCGGCAGCATTTCCATGTAGACCGGCTCCAGAGCGCTGACAGCTTTTTCGATTTCTTCTGCGTTTCCTTTTACGGTCAGGGTCATCATTTTACCCTGACGGCGGATATTGACCACATTCATCTGACTGAGCGTTTCCTCCTCCGGCTCTTCACGGAAGACAACCTGTAAGCGATGAATGCCAAGCTTTGCTTCATCCAGCTCTTTTTCCATAATAACGCCGCCGCGATGAATCAAGCCGATATGGTCACACACATCCTCCAGCTCCCGCAGATTGTGCGAGGAAATAATAACGGTTGTTCCGTTTTCAGCCACCATTCCCATAAGGAGCTTTTTGATCAGCTGACGGACCACTGGATCAAGACCGTCAAAAATCTCGTCAAGGAGAATGTACTTCGGATTAGCTGCAAGCGCCAGTATCAGAGCAGCCTGCCGCTGCATACCCTTTGACATATGCATAATTTTGTCCTTTGTGTTAATCGGGAACATTTCCGACAGGGCAATATATTTTTCCTGATCCCATGATGAATACAGATCCCGGTACAAACTGGCGAGATTCTCCACGGTTGAGTCATTGTAAAAATACGGAAAATCAGAGATAAAAAAGCATTGCTCCTTCACGACCGGATTTTCAAAGGTCGGCATTCCGTCAATTTCAACCGTACCGCCGTCCGACTGGTATACACCGGAGATGATACGGAGCAATGTGGATTTACCCGAACCATTGGAACCGATCAGCCCGAATACCGAGCCTGTGGGAATAGAAAACGACAGGTTATCCAGCGGCACATTATCCCCGAATTTTTTGGTAATATTTTTAATTTCAAGCATTTGATTTACCCCCTTCGTTATATGCTGCGTCTACAAGGCTTCTGACATCCTCAGCCGGTACACCCAGGTCACGGGCAGTCCTCAGATCCTTGTCAAGATGCCGCAGCGTCCGTTCTTTCAGCCCGGCAAGCTGTTCGGAACAGTCGGCAACAAACGATCCCTTGCCAACAGCCGAGTAAATATACCCGTTCTGTTCCAACAGCTGATACGCCTTTGAAACCGTATTGGGATTGATGCCGAGTGTCATTGCCAGTTCCCGGACGGTTGCCAGCTTTTCCTGCGGAAGAAGCAGACCTAACGAAATTTCCATCAGAACCTCATTGTAAATCTGCTGATAAATAGGTTCATCGCTTCGGTAATTGATTTGGAATGTACTGAGCAAGCTGACTCCTCCTTTCTGAGATCAAACTACAAATTGTACTAATACAACTCATACAATGTTGACAATGAAATAGCTCCCGCTGTACAAAAACCGAGAGCAGTAACAGATTTGCTTGTATGATTGTATTATATCAATTAGTACAATTTAAATATAGCACACTCTACCCTGTCTGTCAAGCATAATTTGTAAAAAATTTCAAGTCTTTGGAAAGGGGTCTGGGGAAGAAGAGGCTGTGAAGAAACGATGAAACGCTCATCAATTCTTCACAGCCCTTGAAAATTTGTTGAAAATTTTTCCCAAAAGC
>CACZSU010000161.1 GCA_902783855.1 uncultured Ruminococcus sp. | reverse complement strand
TTTACGCAGCTCATTCTTGTTAGCAGTGTTTGCTAACTAATTTTACTTTGACGGTATGTATAGACTATCCATTTCTTACATGGTACTTAATCGTAGTCTGGAGAAGTAAAATGATGAAAAAAACAGGTATCATCATACTGATCATAGCATTGTTTGTGCTTGCAATTTTCTCTGCCTGCAGCACCCCTGCTGTTTCATATAATAAAAGGGCAATGACTGAGAATGTTAAGGTGTATTCTGATTTTGCGAGATTTTGTCAGCAATGCTTTGACGGGAATGACAAGAATTACAGTTATTATTATAACGCAGAGAATCATACGCTTTTCTGTAATACAACTGACCAAATATTCCAAATGGATAAGGAACAGGCAGAAGCTGCACAAACTGTCAGGGATACGCCCTTGATTGGTGAACCAACGCTTGAAAATATATAGGTAAACGATAATTTTGTTAGTCTGAGTACGGTTGATCTGCGTGGCGCTTTCATCTATTCTGCCGACAATAGTAAGCCGGATTTTGTCTGTTTCCCAACGGAAAAAAAGAAAAACATCTTCGTAGAAGAAATTACAAATAACTGGTATTTTGCTTGTTATCGGGATTGATTGTGCCATTTTTTACAGTCAGACCGTAAGAAAAAACGGGGCAGGCGCACCAATGCGGTACGTCTGCCAACTAATTCAGTGCGCCTGACAGGACTTGAACCTGCACCCTTTCGGACTGGAACCTAAATCCAGCGTGTCTGCCAGTTTCACCACAGGCGCGAATATGCATCAATTGAAAATTGAAAATTGAAAATGGAAAATTATTGTTTGCTCGATTTCAGAATCGATGTCAGAATTCTTTCGATTTCAATACAATCTGCCGATATTGTTTTTATTTCCGATTCATTCAGATAATTTGTTGCTTTAAGCAGTCTGAGCCAATACTTTGTTTCAGTAGCTTCTTTCAGAGCAATCGACATTTTAGAAACAAAATCAGCTTTACTCTGAGCATGCTGCGCTTCGGCAACATTTGCTCATATGCTTGTTCCAGAGCGTATAAGCTGCTTTGATAAAACGTATTCCTTTTTGCTGTTACAAAGGTATTTATATAAATTTACTATTCTTACAGCAAAATCAAAACTTTTCTTCTCAATAATATTCTCCATAATAATATATTTCGGAGCGAAGCGACCCTTAATTTTCCACTTTCCACTTTCAATTTCCCATTGAAATCATAACTGCAACAGCATGATGAGCACATCTGTCCAGCTACGTTTACCATTATACAAAATTCATGCCAATTTGTCAAGGCGGGCGCAGCAAGAAACAAAAATGATTCTTTTTGTGGTCTTTTCGTCAGAAATATACCAAATATTCTAATTCGGAAATAAAAATATACACTGCTTGTGATAGAACAATAGTAATTATAGACAAAAAATAAACCTTTACTGATAATAATCTCATGGAAATAGTGATATTTTTGGTTCTGTGCTGGATATTACAGGTAGGAGGGATGTCGGCTTGTATAAAAATGAAGAAATTCCGACAAAGAAAATTATGCAATTTTACGACAAGCTACCATTTCTTCCGCTTTACCCATTACCAGCGCATTCTGATGGTGGGCGGTCTGGTTGTAACCGTACTGGTACTGCTGCTGAACCGTGACAGAAGATCATTCAGCGAAAGAATTATCCAGATCGGCAGTATTTGTTCCATTATCGTTATGTCGCTGGAGGTTATCCGCTACGAGCTGACAGATACGTCCTATCTGTTCAGACGGCTGTTTTCCACCTCGTTCAGCGTATTCGGCATTATGATCTTTGTTTTCTCGCTGTTGTTCGGTTACTACAGCAAGCTGTCAGAGGAAATTCTCCGCAAGCGTAATCTGGAAATGGTGGTTTATACGGACGGTATGACGGGAATTCCGAACCGGACAGCGGTTATTGAATTCCTGAACAGCCTGCGGGCAGAGGATGACTACGGGGTTGTCTTTTTTGACGTCAACGACCTGAAAAAAGCCAATGACGTCTATGGTCACGAAACAGGCGACCGGCTGATTTCAGAGGTGGCGGATGTGCTGCGCAGCAGTTTTCTGGAGCATGACGGATTCTGCGGACGCTATGGCGGCAATGAATTTGTAGCAGGCTTTACCCGCCACGCAGCAGCTGCCGTCGATGAAAGTCTGAAACGGTTCCGTGAGGGCGTCAGCCGGCTGAATGAACAGAAGGCGCTCTCGTTCGAGGTGAGAGTCGCCTTCGGCAGCTTTGTCAATGACCCGTCTGCACCGGTGGGGGTCAGAGGACGGCGTGAAAAAAGCTGATGACAAAATGTACAGGATGAAAAAGGAAATGAAGGCAGCTCGGTAGTGTAAAATAATGATTGGCAAAATAGAGTAACTGCTAATTTGGATGAGCTGCGTAAAGCCGTGTGCATCTGAATGTATTCCGCGGGTGCGAATTTGTTTAGGCTATACAGAGCGGAACGTAGTGTAGCGACTATCTCATATAGGGTGCGGCGGCTCGCCGCTCAGGCTACTATCTGAGCCATTGATCTGCCGGAAGGGACAGACAGATATCCTGCCAGCTACAGCTGCGGCAGATATCCGGCAGCTTTCCGCTTTGAATGACCGCTTCATACATAGTATGCTGCAGCTCCGACCAGCGCAGTACGGCTCCCGGAAATAATCCTGCCGCACGGATGCTGCGGTTGTCAATGTCAGCGACCTTTTCGTCGTTTTCACAAATGCCGTTCCGGTTGTGGGGACAGCGGGAACAGACAATGTCGCACCCTTCCGTCAGGATGATCAGCGGGTTGTCCGCACGAAAACGGTCGATGAGCTGCGTTAAATGTTCGGTAAATGCGGGGCTGTACCCTTCACCGATAAAAAATTGTATACAAAGACTGTGATGCGGGCGAAGCGGAATCAGGGGGGACATTGCGTTATTCCTTTCTGCAGCTTATGCTGCTTTCATTCATGGTATCATAACAAATCAGGCTGCCTTATGATTTATTCAAAGGCAGCCTGTCGTTTTTTTCGTGCTGTCAGCTTATCTGGACAGCTTCAGGATTTTACCAAGCCGGTTGACAAGGATTGTGGAAACAGCGATCTTTGCCGCGTCAGGAATCAGAAAGGGAATGACGCAATAGCTGAGTGCAGTTGCCAGATCCATTCCTGTTCCGGTTGCATTCATCACCACCAGGAACCATGCTGTTCCGAATACGTAACAAAGTGCAAGCCCGGCAACCATAGATACTGCCAGCACCCAGATTTTCTGTCCCAGCAGCTGCGTCATCAGTCCGACTGCCAGAGCCGTAAACAAAAATCCGATGATATAACCGCCTGTGGGTCCCGTCAATGTGCTGAAGCCGCCGCTGAATCCTGCATATACAGGCAGACCCACTGCTCCCAGCAATACATAGATCAATACACTCAGTACGCCCTTTTTCATGCCCAGCAGTCCGGCTGCTACAAAAACGCCTAATGTTTGCAGGGTAAAGGGCACCGGTCCCAGAGGGAGCTGGATTTGTGAACATACTGCTATAATGGCTGCGAACAGAGCAATATGTATCATATCCAAAAGCATTTTCCGGCTTCTGGTGCGTTGGCTGACTTCCTGTTTATTTTCTGCGTGATCCATAATAAAAAACCTTCCTTTTTCAGATTCATCAACAGACAGTAATGCTGCCGTTGTGGAACATACTTATTATAGACCATGAAAGAATAATTGTCAACTATAATTCTGATAAAAAGTTAACAATAGTTATCCGGTAATCAGATTTTCAATTGTGTTATATTTTTCCTCAGAATGTTCCAGACGGAAGGGGAATACCTGCTGTGTATGATCATAACGGATACAGCCGCTGTCGCCGTCCAGTGTAATTGTCAGTTGATAAACTGGGTTTTCATTTTCGTCATACAGAAGCGGAGAACCGTCCGTGCTGTTTACGGAAATGGAGTAGGCGGTCTGTCCGGGGGCAGGCAGAACGGCAGATTGTTCCGTGTCGGGCAGCAGCTCATGGTTGACAATCCATCCCACCACGATATCAGAAATAGCTGATGCTTGTTCAGCGGTAAGGGAAACGGATTGTCCCCGGCGGGTCAGGGTTGCAGAGGCAGAACCGGTAGTGATGCTGCGGTCGTGTGTATAGTCGTCAGCGTGATCAGCTTCCTGTGCATCCTCTTGTGCCTGTATGCCCTCATTTTCTTCTGCGGCTGCGGCATTCTGTATAGATTTTGCTGTTTGGTCATGCTGTTCCGGAAGGGCATTGTCGTAGACAGGGGGCATTCCGTCCTGTGATTCGTCAGCAGCAGAAGAAGAAGAAGAAGAAGCGGACCGGGGAGCAGATGCAGTCATTGTCATCTGATCAGAATCGGCAACCGGCGTCTGGTCAGACAGAATATTCAGGCGAAGGACAGCCACACAGATACAGGCAGCGGCAGCAACAGCAGCGGCAGCAGCAGCAATCCGCCGGATGGTACGGTGTTTCTTTTGCCGTGCAGACAACAGACGGTTCATTTTCTGTTGAAAGCGGTCAGAAAAATCATGGGAAGGCGCAGTTGTGTCAAAATATTCATTTCCGTAGGTTCTGACGCTTTTTTCGATAATACGGTCAAATTCCTGATCAGTCACAATACCCGCCCTCCTTTAGCATTTTTTTGAGCAAAGCCTTGGCACGGTGCAGCCGTACCTTCACATTTTCCACACTGATTCCCAGCGAATCAGCGATATCCTTTTCACGCATTTCGCAGTAATAGCGCAGCATCACAACATCGCCGTATTTCGGGTCCAATTGCCGTATCAGACCGAACAGTGTCTGATACAGTTCCTGTCGTTCTGTGTGCAGAGTGAAGTTATCGGGATTTTCGGTATCAAAGTAAACATCCTCTGTGCTGATTTCCCGTTTGCGTTTGTTGTAGATTTTGAATGCAGCGTTTCTTGCTATAATAATCAGGTAACTGCGTAATTGGTTACAATCCATTGTATCTGTTTTTGAAAAATTTCTGGCAAGCGAAACAAAGCTGTCCGATACAGCATCCTCCGCAGAGGGAACATCCTTTAGTATACTATAGGCGTGTGCATACATAATATCCTTATGAGCCTGATAGATTGCTTCAAAGTTTTTCCGCTGCTGCGGTGTTTCCAGCATCCACACGAACATCATCATACCCTCACCGACCTTCCATTTTTTCTATCCTTATTTTACATAATCCCCCTTTTCTTGTCAACCCGGCTCCGGCGTGCCGGCAGCGTGACGCTGCACCCTTACACTCTCAGTTAAGCTAAGCGCCCGCCTGCTTCTGTATAATGGAAAATGGAAAGTGGAAAATGGAAAATTAAACTGATTTCAGCAAAGAGCGCCGGCGTGCCGCCGGTGTCGCACACTCTCAGTTTAATTCTGCGCCCGCTTGCTTTGGAACTCCGCCCAGTGGCAGAG
>CACZSU010000160.1 GCA_902783855.1 uncultured Ruminococcus sp. | reverse complement strand
TATAATATATACTATTTTTTCTGGTTTTTTCAAAAATGAGCGGGGAAAGAATTTATAGCTTAAAACTCCCCAAACTCCCCACCCTGAGCGCAAAACTCCCCACCCTAAACGCAAAACTCCCCACCCTTTTGGAGTGAAGAATCAGAAATCAGAAATCAGGAATTGCTTTCAGCAAAGAGCGTTTTATTGACTAATATGCGTTTACAAAACAATAAATATCCAATTTACATTAAAACCAGGCTTCTATTGCCTCTGCCACTGGGCGGAGTTCAGAAGCAGTCGGGCGCATAGCTCAACTGAGAGTGCGCGGGAGCGCCGGCTCGGCGCTGTGCGGGGGCGCCGGCTCGGCGCTGTGCGGTGGCAGCGTCACGCTGCCACCGGCGGCACTCCGGCGCAGAAAGGAGATGAACAGATGACTGCTATTCACGAAACAAAACTACACGGAACAGAATCATTTCACTATGCATTATATGGCGGCCGCCTTCCCGAATGGCTGCCGGGCTTTCCCATGCACTGGCACGATGAAATGGAAATCATTCATATTACCAAAGGCTCTATGATTGTGGGTATACAAAACGAGGAAATACTGATTCACGAAGGCGACACAGTTCTCATTCAGCCCCAGCGCATCCATTCTATCAAACAAAACGGCGATCAGAAAGCACACTATTTCAATATCCTGTTCCGGCTGGGTCTTCTGGCAGGTGAGGACGACATTTGTCTGTCCCGTTATCTGGCGCCCATTCAGACAGGCGAATGTACCATTCCCCGCTATCTGCGGGGGGACGATACCCTCAATATCACCATCTCTCCCTACCTTCGTCAGCTGCGGGATATCGCTTACAACCATCTGGAAGAACAGGAGCTGATGATTAAGTCATTACTGCTGGCTGTTCTGCATTTTATCCATGCCTCCGCCCAGCCGGAAAACCCTAAGGAACAATATACCCGCAATCTTTCTGAAAGGCTCAAAAAAGCCCTCGACCATATTCATCACCATTACAATGAAGAAATTACTGTCGAAACAGCCGCCTCTCTGTGCAATTTTTCCGCCAGTCATTTCTCACGGATGTTCCGTCAGCTGACCGGCGTTTCGTTCAATCAATACCTGATCAGCTATCGTCTGGAAACAGCTGAAAAAATGCTGAAACAGGGACAATCCGGCATTTCAGAGGTTGCCTTCGCCTGCGGTTTCAACAATCTTTCCTATTTTTCCCGCTCCTTCAAATTGAAGTACGGCGTTTCTCCTCATCAGTTCAAAAAGAATCTTTCTCAGTCGGGCTGAAAAGCACCGGCTGATTTTTTTTGCACCCGAATCTGTTTTTTCCCCGTATATAATAGTGAAGGCTTTCATAACCTGCTGCAGCAGGAATACTTGACGCAAAGGATGGTGAATGCACAATGAATCCGATCAGGCTTGCCGCACGGCTGAAGCATCATGACGAGGATGCACTTGCAGAGCTGATAACCTGTTACACGCCGCTTGTTTCTACCATTGCCAGTCAGATTGCCTGCGGTCAGCTCAGCCGTGCCGATATCGAAGAAATAGTTTCGGATGTGTTTGTTACCGTATGGAAAAATGCTGCTGCAATCCGCCCGGATACGATCAAGGGCTACATCTGTTGTATTGCTAAAAGCAGAACCAAGGACAGACTGCGGCAAATACATTTTCGACAAACTGCTGACCTGGAAGAAGCTGATCAGGCTGACGATTTCTTTCTGGATGAGCTGTACGAAAGAAAAGAAATACATCAGACCCTTCGTGAAGAAATCCGGAAACTCAGTGAGCCGGACAGAGAAATATTGATACGCCATTACTACTATTACCAGACTGTTTCTGCAATTGCAGAAGCCTTGCAGATGAATGCGGAAACCGTCAAATCCAAACTGAGAAGAACCAGAAACAAACTGAAAAAAGCATTAAAAGACAGGGGGTATTATTATGATGCAGACAAATGAACGGCTCTGTCCTACCATATTTGATTATCTGCCCGATGACTGCGGAGAGAATCTGGACAATCAGATCATCTCTGACAGTATGGCAGCAGACAGCAGAAAAATTACCGATATGACCTTCCGCAAAATCGGACTTCGTACACAAACAAGAAAAAAGAAAACAAAAACCATTATCACTGCATGGATCGCAGCGGCATTGACCGTTATGCTGCTCGGCGCTGTACTGGTCGGTGCCTCGGAGGATATTACAGTCGCTTTCAGCGAATATATTGCCGGTGAACCTGCCGATGGTGTGTTCAGCGGCGGCAATGTTATCCAATACAGTGATATTGTCAATATTGATTTTCATGGCATTACAGGTGACGAACATACGGCATCTGCTTTCATGACATTTACCCGACAGGATGGCGAACCGCTGATTGATGAAGAACTGATTCAGGACAAGGACAGCCTGATTATAGAAAATCAACCTGTATACAACCCTTTCCGGGACGACTGGTATCAGACAGACGAAGGCTGGCACAACCAGACGGATGTATATCCCTTCGGGCAAAAGAACATCAGCTGTACGGTACCCTTTTCCGACTGGATAGAAAACACCATGGGTCATAGATCGTTCAATGACGGTTTCACTGCGTGCGAATATACCTTCCGGGACAGCCGCACCCTTGATTACTATTCCGAATATTACAACAGCGGCGCCAATATCAAAGGACAGCAGCTCAGTCTCGGCGCAGAAAACATCTATGTCAGTCATATTGACCAGGTATTGTATACACAGGATGATTTCACTGATTTTGCACAATGGGAATCCTTCCGCACCAATCCTGACACATACAAAATGCTCAATGAACAATGGAAGGAAAAGCTGAAAGAAAACCAATGTGTCCGCATCACCCCCGGCTGGCAAAAAATTGTCATTGCATCTCGCTATACGGTTCCGCTGCACTATCATGTTTCAGTCAGACTGAATTACCGTACTATTGACCGCGAACTGCTCGGACAGGAACAGACTATCCTTTCAGACGGAAACAGCTACACATTCTGCTCCCTTACAGCAGGTGCCTTCAGCATGAAGCTCAGGCTGCGGACATCACTGGATGTACTGCAAAGCGAAAACTCTGCCGGCCATCCGTTTGAACATCTGATTGTAACCCTTAAAGACGGCACCGTCCTTGTGGCTGATTGTCATACGCTCAGCGGCAGCAGCACAGACAACCATACTGCCTGTCTGGAGCAGGTATATTCTTACACTGAAAAATCACAATGGGATAAGGGAATCTATACCCGCTACACACTTGATCCGGAAAACATTCTTTCTGTTACCGCCGGTCATGACAGTTTACAAATTCTGAACAACGAGTAAAAAAGCGGCGGTTCGGCTACCAAAATCAATTTTTAAAAATATTAATTCTGAACAAGGCAAACTGTACAATTAAGATTGATTTATTTTATTAAAAAATTATAGTTTTTTTAGGAAGGGGGGTGCGGATGTCCGGTGGACATCTCTGCCGCAGGCAGAAGCACCGACCGAG
>CACZSU010000159.1 GCA_902783855.1 uncultured Ruminococcus sp. | reverse complement strand
GAAATCAATTATTAAAAATATTTATTCTGAACAAGGCAGATTGTACAAGTAAGATAGACCTCTTTTTAAAATATATATCGTTTTTTAGGAAAGGGGGTGCGGATGTCCGGTGGACATCTCTGCCGCAGGCAGAAGCACCGACCGAGCCGGCAGGCGAGAAGGGGGATAAATGCTAGCAAAATTGATTTCCGTGACCTCGGCGCAGGAGGGGTTGAAATTGAAGGGGAAACATATTATAATGGAGATAGATGATGGGGAAGAATGTCGAATCATACAGAGAAAATGTGATTTTAAAAATTTTTTGACAAAATACAACACTATTCCATCCATTTATGATACAATATGTCAGGAGATGATCCGGTGATCAGATCGGGTTGTCGGTGTCAGAGATAACAATAAGGGAGATCAGAATTATGGTAAATGGAAATAAACTAAAAGCCCTGCTGCTTGCAGGCATTATGGTGATGTCGTTTGCAGCTGCTGCCGGATGCGGGGAAGATGAGAGTGAACCGGAAGAAGCTGTCTCCAGCAACAGTACCTCCGTTCAGCCCTCTGCTGTACAATCTGCTTCAAAACCAACTATCCCCGCCCAGCCTTCCGCTGCAAGCAAATCCGTTCAGACAAGCAGCGCATCCTCCAGAGTTCAAAGCAGCAAAGCAGAATCCTCTAAAAAAGAAGAAGTCAGCAAGCTCTCCAAAGAGGTACAGGAAAAGGTCCTTAATATCATTGCCGAAAGTACAAGTGAACGTGAGATGTATGAAGCTATCTATGCATTAAAGGACTTCAAGGCAGATGGTCATGTTATTACTGACCTGGACGGTGACGGCAACTATGAGCTTGTCACCAGAACCAAGGACAGAAAAACTATTAAAATCTATCGGGTTGTCAATGGTCAGCTGAAAGGTCCTCTTCAGCTTAAAGCACCTATGCAGGCTGACCTTCGTTACGGCTACTACTGCGATGATAAAAAATACTGTGATGACAGCTGTTATCTGACTACTCTTGAGGACAGAGGAAATGATACCTATGCAATGACTGTTTATCTGTACAGCGGTATTGAAGAAGAACTGGTTCCCGATACAGAGCTTATCTTTGCACGTGAAAACGCATGGGATCCTGATTCCAATGTATATGTCGCCAACGGTATGGAATTTATTGAACAAAGCTGGCAGGAATCCTTCAATGACAAATGTCTGTATGTTGTTGACCCTGCTGAGGATACCCTTGAGCTGAGCAAAAAACGCATGGAAGAACTGATCGACACATTTGCCGGCAGCTATTACAAGAAAAAGGATTTTCGTCTGCTGACAACGCATAACCCTGTTGCAGAGGGTACCTCTCTGCCCATCAACAGCATCAGCGATCTGGCGAAGAATGAAGTTCTCGCCCGTCACGGTCAGGCTTTTACACATCCCCTTTGTATTGCCTTCTTCAATAAGAATGCTCACTACAATCCGGTGATGTCTGTGGGCTATTACACGGTTGAAAACACGATCAACAACGGTGAGGAATTTACCAATGCTGACCGCAGAATTCTTATGGCTTTCACCAACTACGATAACAACGTTAACAAATATTCTTTCCCCGGTCTGGACAATGATGATGATCAGCCCGAAGATCAGAGTGAATCACAGGACGAAAATCAGGATGAGAGCCAGGATGAGAACCAAGACGATTATCAGGGCGATTACCAAGACGATTATCAGGGTGACTATCAGGGAGAAGATCAATACTATAACGATGAAGAAGTCAACTACTATGAATACTACGAATAATCCGTTTTTGATGGCTTTTTAAAAAGCTGTCCGGGTATCCAGCGGAAGATGTCGGAGATATGGGTACATAAGCTTTCGATACAAGGTTTGTGCTATCATTTCTCCTGCTTCTTCCGCTTTGTTTGTGACCAGAAACTAATACAAAGAAAGCCTACACGTGGGTAATGCAATAGCAGAAGGGTCAGGGAATCCGAACGAGAGCAGTGACACCGGCGGCACGCCAGCGCAGCGACTATCGCGTTCAGCCAGCGGCGGCTCGCCGCAAATTGGGGAATTATGAAAAATGGTCTTGAAATTGCGACAAAAATATACTATAATATACATTGAACTTTTGTTTTATTTTACAAGTTACAGCTGTATGGAGCAGATAGCTGACCGGTAGGTCATTCTGTGAATGATGGCTGATTTTTAAGGAGGAAAAAGGGATGAGTGTTCAGTCTAAAGCAGACGAGCTTCAGTCGGTGCGTGAGCAGATTGGCGCAACAAAAGCGTATGAAAGACTTGCCAGGCTGTTTGATGATGGTGTATTTACCGAAATTGACGCTTTTGTGAAATCAGCGGACGGTTTTGCAGAGGTTGTGGCAGGTCGCGGCACTGTCGGCGGCGTTGGTGTATATGCGTATGCACAGAACCCCGATATGGCAGGCGGCGCTATGTCCAAAGCACAGGCAGCCAAGATCAGAAAAGTATTTGATCTTGCGCTGAAAACCGGCAAACCGGTCGTCAGCATTTTTGATTCAATGGGCGGCAGGATTGACCAGGGCAGTGATCTGCTGGGTGCCTATGGTGATGTACTTCGCTATAGCTCCAATCTGTCGGGTGTGGTACCGCAGATTTCGCTGGTACTTGGCAATTGCTGCGGCACACAGGCTCTGATTGCTGTCAGCGGCGATATCGTCATCATGTCCGGAAAGGCACAGCTTACGCTCCAGACAGACGGCAGTCATGGTGATGCTGCTGACAATGCGGCTCATGGTGTCGCCCATATCGTGGAAGAAACAGAGGATGCGGCAATCGCTAAGGCAAGAAAGCTGGTGGGAATGCTTCCGTCCAACAATCTTGATTATGCCGGAACGGTGGAGTTTGAGGATGCGCAAACGAAGGATGCAGATGTCATTTCTTCTGTTGCGGATGGGGGAAGCGTACTGGAATTGCAGGCAGATTACGGTAAAAGCGTCCGTACTGTGCTTGCAACCATTGAAGGCGCAACGGTTGGTATCATTGCCAGCGCAGACAAAGTACTGGACAGAAAAGCAGTGGACAAGGCTGCCAGATGGATACGGTTCTGTGATGCCTTCGGTATTCCGGTTGTTACGCTGCTGGATGCGGAACGCTTTGCCTGCATAAAATCCGCTGCCAGACTGACAAGCGCTTATGCAGAAGCGACTACAGCTAAAGTAACGGTTATTACCGGTGATGCAATCGGTGCGGTCTATATCGCAGCAGCAGGATCTGCCGCGGATATTACCTATGCATGGGCGGATGCCAGCGTTTCTGCACTGACGCCGGAGGCGGCTGCTGTCATAGAGCTGGGCGATGATTTCGGCGGCAAACTCAAGGGCGCCAAAGACCCGAAGGCTGCCAGGGCAGAAATTGTGGCTGCTTTCAAAAAAGAGCGACTCAGCGCTGCTGGTGCTGCCGCAGAGGGCTATGTACAGGATGTCATTCTGCCGGAAGAAACCCGCATGAAGGTCATTGCTGCGTTGGATATGCTGGCAGACAAACGGGTATCCACTCTGCCCAAAAAGCACGTAATCAGCTGGTAATGCATTTTATCTGTATTTCGATTTCATTCAGAAAGGATTTTTGATTTATGAAACATTTGAAGATCACCGTAAACGGTGTTGCATATGACGTTCAGGTAGAGGAAGCTGACGGTTCTGCACCGGCAGCTGCACCCGCTGCTGCTCCGGCACCCAAGGCTGCGCCCGCTCCCCAGAAAGCGGCTCCGGCAGGCGGCGCCGGTGACCCGATCAATTCCCCCATGCCCGGTACCATAGTCAACGTACCTGTCAAGGCAGGTCAGGCTGTCAAGAAGGGCGATGTTCTGGTTATTCTCGAAGCAATGAAGATGGAAAACGAAATCAAGGCACCGAAGGATGGTACCGTTACTTCTGTCAATGTCAATAAGGGTGAGTCCGTCAATACCGGCACACTGCTTGTGACGCTTGCCTGAGTGAAGCTCACAGGTCTATGACAGAACGTTTTTTGGAGAGGGGAAGGTCAGATGGCTAAAAAGAAAATTCAAATTACCGAAACGGTACTGCGTGACGCACATCAGTCCCTGATTGCCACCAGAATGCCGATTGAAGATATGCTGCCCATACTGGATAAGCTGGATAAGGTTGGCTTTTATTCTTTGGAATGCTGGGGCGGTGCAACGTTTGATGCGTGTATCCGTTTCCTGGATGAGGATCCGTGGGAGAGATTGCGCACACTGCGCAAAAACTGTCCCAATACGAAGCTGCAGATGCTGTTCAGAGGACAGAATATGCTGGGTTACCGTCATTATGCAGACGATGTGCTGGAATATTTTGTACAGCGCAGTGTGGCAAATGGTATTGATATTATTCGTATTTTCGATGCTCTGAACGATATCAAGAACCTGAAAACAGCTATCAAGGCTGCTAAGGCAGCCAAAAAAGAAAATCCGGATGTAGAAGCCCAGGTTGCAATCAGCTATACAACCGGTCCTGTTTTCACAACGGATTATTATGTAGATTATGCCAAAAGAATTCAGGAGACGGGCGCCGACTCTATCTGTATCAAGGATATGGCAGCGCTGCTGACGCCCTACTATACAGCAGAACTGGTTGGCGCTATAAAAAAGGCAGTGGACATTCCGGTTCAGCTGCATACACATTATACCTCCGGGCTGGCTTCTATGTGTCTGCTCAAGGGCATTGAAGCCGGCTGCGACAGGATTGATACAGCTATGTCGCCGCTGGCAAACGGCACGTCCCATGCGCCGACAGAATCCATGGTTGCCGCATTGAAGGATTCTGACTACGATACAGGTCTGGATCTGGTACAGCTTTCGGAAATCAGAGAGTATTTTATGGGGCTGCGTGAAAAGTATATCAAAAGCGGTCTGCTGGATCCCAAGATGCTTGCTACAGATGCGAAAGCGCTGATTTATCAGGTACCCGGCGGTATGCTGTCTAACCTGCTCAGCCAGCTCAAACAGGCAGGCAAGGAGGATCAGCTGACAGCCGTTCTGGAAGAAGTGCCCAGAGTGCGTAAGGATGCCGGCTATCCGCCGCTGGTTACACCCACCTCGCAGATTGTTGGTACGCAGGCAGTGTTCAATGTGATTCTGGGTGAAAGATATAAAATGTGCAACGACCAGTTCAAGGATCTGGTGGCAGGTAAATATGGTACAACTCCCGTCAGGATTGATCCGGAGTTCCGCAAAAAGATTATCGGCGACCAGAAGCCTGTAGAATGCCGTCCGGCTGATTTGCTGGAGCCGGAGCTGGAAAAGCTCCGGGCGGAGATTCCTGAATGGATTGAGCAGGAAGAGGATGTACTGACATACGCCCAGTTCCCGAAGGTCGCTCCCGGCTTTTTCAAAAAGCGCAGGGACAAAAAGCTGGGGATTCATCCCGCTGCTGATCTGAAAAATAAAATTCATCCCGTCTGATGATTCATAATGATACGGAACAGTACACCCGGAATTTGCCGGATGTACTGTTTTTATATCTGTACACAAACGCAGAATTTACACACGGTGCCGGGCGTTTTATATACTGAAAAAGTGATAAAAAATTACTGAAAACAAAAAATGCAGGAAAAAATAAGAAAACTGCTGCCAGATGCTTGACAACAGAAGAGAGTCGTGTTATAATTTTAAAATGCACCATCATAGAAAAGTATGCCTTCTGGGGTCGGGAATGACGATTCCTTCCCGTAACTTACAAGCATATTACCACATTTTTGCGAAAAAATCAAGTGTTATTTTTTACACGCAGAATTACCGTGATATGACGGTGCTGGCATTTATTTTCAACCTTCTGCTGCTGAGGCGGCAGATCAACATAAGAATTTGAATGGAGTGATTGTATGGTAAACGTCAAACCCGTTCATCTGGGCAAGACCGAACGAATGAGCTTTTCACACATTGATGAGGTTCTGGAGATGCCGAATCTGATTGAAATCCAGAAGGATTCCTATCAGTGGTTCCTGGATAAGGGACTGAGGGAGGTATTTGAGGATGTGTCGGGCATAACCGACTTCTCAGGCAGCCTTGTTCTGGATTTTGTGGATTATAAGCTCGATACGACGAAACCAAATTACAGCATAGCAGAATGTAAAGAGAGAGATGCTACATATTCCGCTCCTCTGAAGGTAACGGTACAGCTGACAAAGCCTGACGGCGAAGTGCAGAACCATGAAAATATTTTTATGGGCGATTTCCCGCTGATGACTCCCAGCGGCACCTTCGTGATCAATGGTGCAGAACGTGTTATCGTTTCTCAGCTCGTGCGTTCCCCAGGCGTTTACTATAAGATGGATCACGATAAATACGGCAACCGCCTGTACAGCGCAACCGTTATCCCGAACCGTGGTGCGTGGCTGGAATATGAAAACGATGCCAATAATGTTTTCTTTGTCCGTATTGATAAAAACAGAAAGCTGCCGGTTACAACCTTTATCCGTGCCCTTGGCTATGAGAACGGTCTGGAAACGGACAGCGAGATTATTGAGTATTTCGGTGCAGATAAGCTCATTACGGCTACACTGGAAAAGGATAATACCAAAAACGGCGAGGACGCTCTCAAAGAGGTATACAAAAAGCTCCGTCCCAGTGAACCGGCTACCAAGGATGCTGCACAGACACATATCAACAATCTGTTCTTTGATCCCAGACGTTATGATATGTCCAGAGTGGGCAGATATAAGTATAATAAAAAGCTTGGTATGGCAAACCGTCTGGCTGATCAGGTGCTTTCACGCCCGATTATCAGCGATGAGGGCGAGCTGATTGCTGAAGAGGGCGAGTTCATTTCCAAGGAAAAGGCAATGGAAATTGAAAACATGGGTATTACGGTAGCCTATGTGCGCCCCCAGGCAAACTTCATGGAGGATCAGCCCGAGGAAGTCAAGATTATTTCCAACGGCATGGTGGATATTTCCAAGTATGTGGATTTTGACGCCAAGGAAGAATGCGGTATCAATGAAAAGGTACGCTGGTGTATCCTCAAGGAAATACTGGCGCTCGGACTGGATGAGGAAGACCTGAAGTTTGAGATCAAGAAGAATAAGGACGCCCTCATTCCGAAGCATATTATCGTGGATGATATTTATGCAACCATCAACTATATGCTGTCCCTGTCCCACGGCATCGGCACAACGGATGATATCGACCATCTGGGCAACAGAAGAATCCGCTGCGTAGGTGAGCTGCTGCAGAATCAGTTCCGTATCGGCTTTACCAGACTGCAGAGAGTGATTACGGAGCGTATGACCACACAGGCACAGGATTATGAGCATATTGATCCGAAGTCCCTGATCAATATCCGTCCCGTTACAGCGGCTATCAAGGAGTTCTTTGGTTCATCCCCGCTGTCACAGTTCATGGATCAGAATAACCCGCTGGCAGAGCTGACACATAAAAGACGTCTTTCCGCACTGGGTCCCGGCGGTCTTTCCAGAGATCGTGCCGGATTTGAGGTGCGTGACGTACACTATACCCACTACGGCCGTATGTGTCCTATCGAAACGCCTGAAGGACCGAACATCGGTCTGATTTCGTATCTTGCAACCTTCGCAAAGATCAATGAGTACGGTCTGATTGAAGCACCGTATCGTAAGGTGGATAAGAAAACCGGTGTGGTTACCAATCATGTAGATTACATGACGGCTGATATGGAGGATAATTTCATCGTTGCACAGGCGAATGAACCGCTGGATGAGGAAGGTCATTTCGTTAATGATAAAATTGTCGGACGTCATCGTGATGAATTCGTGGAAGTGGAAAAGAACATGGCTGACTATATGGACGTATCGCCGAGAATGGTTGTATCCGTGGCGACATCCATGATTCCCTTCCTTGAGAACGATGACGCAAACCGTGCATTGATGGGCTCAAACATGCAGCGGCAGGCTGTTCCGCTGCTTGTCACTGAGTCACCGATTGTCGGCACCGGTATGGAATATAAAGCAGGTGTTGACTCCGGCGTTTGTATTTTGTCTGAAGAAAATGGCGTTGTCAGGTCCGTCAGCGCAAACGAAATCAAAGTAGAATATGATTCCGGCAGAGTACAGACCTTTGAAGTAACCAAATTCTCACGGTCTAACCAGGGCACCTGTATCAACCAGGTACCGATTGTAGATGCGGGACAGCGTGTGGTAAAGGGCGAGGTACTGGCAGACGGTCCTGCAACCCATAACGGCGAGATTTCCCTGGGTAAAAATGCGCTGATCGGCTTTATGACATGGGAAGGCTATAACTATGAGGACGCCGTACTGCTGAATGAGAAAATTGTACGGGATGATGTGTATACATCCATCCATATTGAAGAATATGAAACCGAGGCGAGAGATACCAAGCTGGGTCCGGAGGAAATCACCAGAGAAATTCCGAATATCGGTGAGGATCAGCTGCGTGATCTGGATGAAAATGGTATCATTCATATCGGCGCAGAGGTACATTCTGGTGATATTCTGGTCGGTAAGGTAACACCAAAGGGTGAAACAGAGCTGACAGCCGAAGAAAGACTGCTGCGTGCGATTTTCGGTGAAAAATCCAGAGAGGTAAGGGATACTTCCCTGCGTGTACCTCATGGTGAATACGGTATTATTGTAGACGTCAAGGTATTCAATAAGGAAGACCCGGACAGCGAGCTGTCACCGGGTGTCAATAAGGTCGTACGCTGCTATATTGCACAGAAAAGAAAGATTCAGGTCGGCGATAAGATGGCAGGCCGTCACGGTAATAAGGGTGTCGTTT
>CACZSU010000158.1 GCA_902783855.1 uncultured Ruminococcus sp. | reverse complement strand
AGAGACTCATTGTCTTTAATTCTGATCTCTGCCATTTATCTTCCCTCCCATCCGCCATAAGGCAGGGGTTTGTGTCATTACGATACCTTTGTATTATACATTATCAGGTATCGCTTTGTCAACACCCAAAACATATAAAATTATGCGATTCCTTATATACAACCTGCACAAAGATTATCGTAAAAACGCTGCAAAAAGAGGTAGAATCACCGTATATTTTTTAACTATCTGTCAAAAAAGCCATTCATCTCCCCCATTTTTCTGCCGTCAGCCATCTCCTTTACAGGATGCTTTTGTTAAGAATGCGCAGAGAATTATTCTGTGACTGTCACCTTACAGCTTGCCTGTTTACCGTTGAACAGCGTTACCGTTACATTGGTAACCCCCGGCTTGACTGCCTTGAACACACCCGAACCGGTGGTGCTGATCATCTGTGCAACTGTCGGGTCATCGGAGCGGAAGGAATATCTGGAGCAGCCTGTATCCTTTGCCATTTTAGCAGTCAGCGTTGCCCTGTCGCCCACCTTCAGCGTTATTTCCTGTTTACTCAGCTGTACCCATGTCGGCGCCTTTTTGACAACCACCTTGCAGCTGGCAGTCTGTCCGTTGTAGGTAGTGACTGTAATATTGGCTGTGCCGAGCTTTAATGCTTTGAATTCAGCGAACTGTTCACTTTTTGTACCCCTGATCACGCTGTTATTATCCGAGCGGTAGGTGTTGCCCTCCGAAGCGCAGCCATAGGGCATTTCCGGACTGAATACATAGGTTTCTCCAAGACCCAGTGTAAGCGTTTTTTCCGCAAGCGTTACTTTAGAGGGCGCTTTTTTGACAGTAACTCTGCAGGCGGCTGTTTTGCCGTTTTTCGTCTGGGCTGTAATAACAGCTGTTCCGGTTGCTTTGGCAATGATCAGTCCGTCCTTCACATCTGCAATACTGCTGTCACTGGTAGTCCATGCAACTGACTTGTCGGTGGCAGTACCGGGAATAATGGTTGTAGCCATCAGATAGTTTTCTCCTACACCAAGTGTGATCTTTGTTTTGTACAGTTTAATTTTGGTAACCTCAACCAGCGATGATACATTCACGGTACATTCAGCCTTTTTACCGTTTGCACTTCTGGCAATAATCCTGCAGCTGCCATCGCCGACAGCTGTAACCTTACCGCCTTCCACAACAGCAACCGCTTCATCGGATGTTGACCATGTAACCGTTTTGTCCGTTGCATCAGAGGGCATTACGGCGGCGGTTAATGCGGCTGTCTGTCCCGGAGCGAGGGACAGGGAGGTTTTGTTCAGTTCTACGCCTGAAACTGCAACATCTCCCGTCTGAATAAAGGCAAAGGCATGATCACTCGCATATTGCTCAGCAGCTGAACCCGCTGCACCGTAAATTGTAAACCCTTTCACAGAGCAGATGTCATAATTGCTGTCATAATAATAACCAAGTGCATTTTCTCCGATTGTGACTACGCCCACCGGAATACGGATGTTCGCCATATTGCTGCAGCCCCAGAATGCATAAGCACCAATTACCGTCAGACTTTCCGGCAATGTGATACTATTCAGATGAATGCAATCCTCAAATCCGCTTTCGTTAATGATCGTGATACCCTGGGGTACCTGTCCGATATTGGCTTTGGCAGACGGACAGCAGATCAGACTGGTTTTATCCTTGTCATACAGAATACCATCTTCCGATGCAAAAAAACGGTTATCGGAATCCACATTAATTGCTGTCAGACTGGTGCAGCCGGAAAATGCCAATTCGCCGATGCTTTCCACTGTAGACGGAATGGCAATTGTTTTCAGCGTCTGACAGCTGGAAAAGGCGTCACTTCCGATACGTGTCACTTTTTTACGGTCAATCTGTGACGGTATGGATATATCTGCGGCGCTGCCCGAATACCCCATAATCGTAATGGTTTCACCATTATCCAGATAATAAAGGTCATTGTATGTATTATACGTAGCCTGCGCATTTGCCACAATACTGCCAAACGCTGCCTGCGGCATCGCTGCTGCTGCTGCTGTGCAAAGCAGCACCGCCGCCAATGATACACTGCCTGCTCGTTTTAACCATTTATTCATTTTCATATTCCTTCCTTTCAGAACTGATTTTATCCGAAAAACTGCGGTATTACCAGTAGATCCTTTATTTACTATCTGCCAATTATTCCACTACAGTCACCCTGCAGCTTGCCTGTTTGCCGTTGAACAGCGTTACAGTAACATTGGTGACACCCGGTCTGACTGCTCTGAACACACCCGACCCGGTGGTGCTGATCATCTGTGCAACTGTCGGGTCATCTGAGCGGAAGGTATAGGCAGAACAGCCGGTATCCTTTGCCATTTTAGCAGTCAGCGTTGCCCTGTCGCCCACCTTAAGCGTCAATTCCTTTTTGCTGAGCTGCACCCAGGTCGGCGCTTTTTTCACAACCACCCTGCAGCTGGCACTCTGTCCGTTGTAGGTTGTCACAGAAACATTTGCCGTACCCAGCTTCAATGCCTTGAACTGTGCAAACTGTTCCCCTTTGGTACCTCTGATAACGCTGTTATTGTCTGAGCGGTAGATATTACCCTCCGAAGCACAACCGTTCGGCAGCTGCGGCTTGAACACATATGTTTCACCAAGACCGAGGGTCAGTGTCTTTTCCGCCAGCGTGACTTTTGAAGGAGCTTTCTTTACGGTAATTTTACAGGCTGCTGTCAGACCATTGCTGCTTCTGGCAGTAATGGTTGCCGTACCGGCACTGCGGGCAGTTATCACTCCATTCGTGACAGAAACCACATTGCTGTCAGTTGACGACCATACCAGCATTTTATTACCTGCCTGACCGGGCAGAATAGTGGCCTGCATGGTATAGACTTCACCCGCCCCCAGCGTCATCTTGGTCTTGTAGAGCTTCACCTTTGTAACAGCGACAGACGGGTCACCCTGTTCAATAAATGTAAATTCATTGCTTTTTGCATAGGTTTCAGCCTGAGAGCCTTTCTGACCGTAGACAACAAACCCCGGAATTTTCTCCGGGCTGTTCATATCAACCGAAGTGTAGCCGAATGCATATTGACCGATGGTGCTGACATTTTTGGGGATAGACACGCTGGTAATCCTGTCACAGCCAAAAAAAGCGCCGTCCTGAATTTTGTACATACGCTGCGGAATGGTCACAGGATTCAGATTCTTGCACATATAAAACGCCATCGCTTCAATCGTCATCAGACTGTCCGGCAGTGCCGCATCCTCCAGTTCCGAGCAGCCTGCAAAAGCCATTTCATCCAGTTTAGGGATATTATTTGGCAGCCTGACCGTTTTAAGTGCGGTACAGCTGGCAAACGCAGCTCTCTGGATGCCGGTCACGCTGTCCGGAATGGTAAGACTGGTCAGCGATGTACATTGAAAGAACGCAAACTCTCCGATATTCACAACCTTCTCAGGGATGGTAACCGTTTTCAGATCACTGCAGCCCCAGAAAGCAAAATTCTTGATATATTTGATCTGAACCGGAATAGATTGTGCTGACTGCTTTTTCATAGGACAGGTCAGCAGTGTTGTCAGGCTTTTGTTGTACAAAATTCCATCCACTGCTGTAAAGGATGGATTGGCAGATGCAACCGAAAACCCTGTCAGACTGTTGCACTGATAAAAAGCATCATCTCCGATCGCCGTCAGACTTGCCGGCAAAGAAATGCTTGTCATGCTTTCGCAGCCATAGAACGCCAGATTCCCTATAGATGCAACCCCATTCGGGATCGTCACACTTTTCAGCTTTTTGCAGAAAGAGAAAGCATGATTTCCTATGCTTGTAATCGTCCCCGGAAGCGTCACCTTTGTGACAGCCTGTGCATTATCAAAAGCATAGTTTCCGATAGCTGTTACTGTTTTGCCGTCAATAACTGATGGAACAGAAACAACAGTACTATTACCCCTGTACCGGGTAATCGTAACTGTCCCGTCATTTACTTCATAGCTGAAATCGCCGTAGGTCTGCTGTGCATATGCAACCATCCCTGTTTCCGTCAGAATCACCGGCATAGTCACAGCTGTTCCGAACAGCACAGACGCCGCCATCGTCAGCGACCCCAGTTTTTTCAGAGCACCCTTGACTTTCATCCAGAAATACCCCCTTCACACCTGTGCTCCCTGCACTCTCACTCAATTATCATCTCTATTATACCATCCTCCTCCCCCCCTGTCAACCACATGCCGAGCCGGCGGCAGCGTGACGCTGCACCCTATACGCGTCAGTCGCTGCACCGGCGTGCCGCCGGTGTCACTGCTCTCGTTCGGATTCCTTGACCCTTCTGCTATTACATCTCTCACGTGTGGGCTTGACTTGTATTCGTTTTCAGCGCTTTGCTCTGGTTATAGCCTGAACAGATTTACACCCGCGGAATACATTTAACTGCACACGGCTTTTACGCAGCTCATTCAAATTGGTAATTACTCTTTTTTTGCCCACTATAATTTTACACTAACCCGAGCCGGAGCTCCCTGAACGCGTCAGTCGCTGCGGCGCTGTACAGAAGCGTTCTGGCTGCTGTAAAAACCGCATAAACACTGACATATTAGCATTATTTATACGGGTGTTTTTTTCTAAGGGGGCTGAAAAGATTTTTTGTATAACATGATGTCGGATCCGAACTAGCACACTATTACAAATTTTCAGTTAAACATTCACTGCCTGAATAACATAAAAGCGTAAGCCCTCTGCAAAAAAGAGCCTACGCTTTTGTATTTATCTCACTACAATGTTGACGAGCTTGCCTTTGACATAAATCTCTTTGACAATAGTTTTGCCCTCTGTCAAAGCCTGAACCTTCTGGCTTTCCTTAGCCTGTGCCAGAGCGGCTGCCTGATCTATATCAGCTGCAACCGTGATTCTGTCCCTTACTTTGCCATTGATCTGAACCACAATCTCAACCGTAGATTCGACACACTTGCTTTCGTCATAAACCGGCCACGGTGCAATGGAAACAAAACCATCGCCGAGCTGTGCCTGTTCCCAGACCTCCTCTGCAATATGCGGAGCAAACGGTGACATCAATCGGGCAAAGATATTCAGCTCACCCTTTGTAATGCTGCCCGTTGCCGTGACATCATTCATCAGTGCCATCATAGCGGCAATTGCCGTATTGAATTTGAGGATTTCCACATCATTGCTGACCTTTTTAATAGCCTTGTGGATAGCCGCTTCCAGCTCCGGACGGACGGTATCTTCATTGGTCATGATATTGGGCAGATTGTAGAAACGTTCAGCCAGACGGCGGCAGCCCATGATGCTTTCACTTTTCCACGGAGCGGCATTTTCAAAATCACCGATGAACATTTCAAACAGCCGCATCGTATCTGCACCATATTTATTGACCACATCATCAGGATTGACCACATTACCTCTGGATTTGCTCATTTTTTCGCCGTTCTCACCGAGGATCATGCCATGACTGGTACGCTTTGCATATGGCTCCGGTGTAGGAACCACGCCGATATCATACAGGAACTTGTGCCAGAAACGGCTGTACAGTAAATGCAGCGTTGTATGCTCCATACCGCCGTTGTACCAATCAACCGGCGTCCAGTATTTCAATGCTTCTTCCGAAGCCAGCGCCTTGTCATTGTGAGGATCCATATAACGCAGGAAATACCAGGATGAACCTGCCCACTGCGGCATGGTATCGGTTTCACGCTTCGCTTCTGCGCCGCACTTCGGGCAGCGGACATTCACCCAATCTGTCATTTTTGCCAGCGGTGACTCACCGTTATCTGTCGGCTCGTAGCTTTCCACTTCCGGCAGCTCCAACGGCAGCTCGCTTTCATCCAGCGGCACTGCACCGCAGCAAGGACAATGAATGATCGGAATCGGTTCGCCCCAGTAACGCTGACGGGAAAATACCCAGTCACGCAGCTTGTAATTGACCTTAGACTTACCCTTGCCGCTTTCCTCCAGCTTTTCTATAATTTTCTTCTTAGCGTCCTCTACGCTCAGTCCATCCAGATAATCCGAATTGGTCATAATACCGGTTGCACAATCGGTAAAGGCTTCTTTCTGTACATCCTCGCCGCCCTTGACGACTTCGATGATCGGCAGTCCGAATTTAACAGCAAAATCATGGTCACGTGTATCATGGGCCGGCACTGCCATAATAGCGCCAGTGCCATAGGATACCAATACATAGTCAGAAATAAAAATCGGAATCTGTCTGCCATTGACCGGATTAATGGCTTCCACACCGCTGAGCTTCACACCGGTTTTATCTTTAGCCACCTCTGTACGTTCAAAATCAGACTTTCTTGCAGCAGCATCCTGATACGCTCTTACCTCATCCATATTGCCGATAACGGAAGAGAGCTTTTCAATGATCGGATGCTCCGGTGAAATAACCATATAGGTTGCGCCGAACAAGGTATCCGGACGGGTAGTGTACACCGTCAGGGTATCGCCGGTCGTGGTAGTAAAATCAACCTCCGCACCAGTTGATCTGCCGATCCAGTTTTTCTGCTGGGCCTTTACCCTGTCAGGATAGTTAACCAGCTCCAGATCATTGATCAGTCTTTCGGCATAGGCTGTAATTTTCAGCATCCACTGGGATTTTACCTTTCTGATCACCTCGCTGCCGCAGCGTTCGCAGGCACCGTTAACAACTTCCTCGTTCGCCAGTACGCATTTACAGGAGGTACACCAGTTGACAGCCATTTCCTTTTTATATGCCAGACCCTTTTTGAACAGCTGTAAGAAAATCCACTGCGTCCATTTGTAATAGGACGGGTCTGTGGTATTGATTTCTCTGCTCCAGTCAAAGGAAATGCCCAATGCCTGCAGCTGGCTTTTAAATCTGGCAACATTCTTTTTGGTTACATCCTTGGGATGCACGTGGTTTTTGATTGCAAAATTCTCAGTCGGCAATCCGAACGCATCCCAGCCGATGGGGTACAGTACATTGTAGCCCTGCATTCTGCGCTTTCTTGCGATAATATCCAGCGCCGTATAGGAGCGGGGATGACCGACGTGCAGTCCCTGTCCGGAAGGATAAGGAAATTCGATCAGGGTATAATATTTCGGCTTGGTGCTGTTGTTTTCTGCATGGAAGATACCTGCTTCTTCCCATGCTTTCTGCCACTTTGATTCTATTGATTGATGCTCATACTTTTCTGTCATATTATTCTTTCTCTCCTTTAAGCTGATTCCAAGTCAATCAGGCATTTTCAATAATGGTTCCGTCTTCCCACAGCCGCTCCAGATTATAATACTCTCTTGCGTCCTCAGAGAACACATGAATAACCACATCAATGTAATCCAGCAGAATCCAGGTGTCATTTCTTTGTCCCTCGATACCGCTGGCGCTCAGTCCAGCCTGATCCAGCTGATATTCTGCTTCGTCCGCCAGTGCCTTGACATGGGTGTTGGAAGTACCCGTTGCAATGACAAAGTAGTCAGCGATACTGGAAATATCGTCAATTTTGATAATTTTGATATCCAGCCCCTTTTTGCTGTCCAGCGCTTTAGCAGCTAACTTTGCAGTTTCCAGTGATGTCATAGCTTCTCCTCCTGTAAAATCATTATTTATTTCTTTTTTGTCAATTTCAGCATAGCTGCCTCGTTATATCCCATAAAGGTATCGGGTGCAATGGTCAGCTTTCTTTCTGCCAGATCGGCAATGGTAAAGGACATTCCTTCCAGAATCGCTTCATCCAGACTTTTGTCAGCAACCTTGCGCATTCTGTCCACACCCTCGTAATCTCTTTCTGCCGAAGTAAAATCCGCAATAAAGATCACCTTTTCCAGCAGGCTCATACCTGCCCTGCCTGTGGTATGGTAGCGGATGGAATTGATTATATCCTCATCCGTAATTCCAAGCTCCACCTGTACAAATGCCGCTCCTGAAATGGCGTGCCATAGCTTGTGGCTGCTGCGCTCCAGCGGCGTCAGCACAATGCCGGCTCTTGCGATCAGCTCCATTTGTTCATCTTCGGGTGTTTCCTTTGTTGCGTCATGCAGAATACCTGCTAACTCCGCCTTTTCCGCATCGGCACCATATTTTTTTGCCAGCCGTACAGCTTCCTTTGCCACATTCTTGGAATGCTTGAACCGTGCTGACTTCATTCTTTTCCCGATCAGTTCCTCATAATCCTTCATTGTCATAACATCAGCTCCGAAAAACAAATTTTCACCCTTCTATTATAACAACATATTCCCACACTTTCAAGTCCTTTTTCCTGCCTT
>CACZSU010000157.1 GCA_902783855.1 uncultured Ruminococcus sp. | reverse complement strand
GAGCCGGCAGGCGAGAAGGGGGATAACCCTTTGTTTCCAAACAAAGGGTTTCCCCCAGGGGAGTGCTGGCAAAAATTGATTTCCGTGCTCGGCGCCCTCTGGTTGACAAAAGGGGAGAGGGTGGTGTAGAATGGGGATACAAACGGTGATGTACCGGATGAATATTGCAGTAGAAGGAAGAAATGTATGAATATTTTGTGTTCAGAACCAGCTGCAGATGGTTTCAGAATGCCAGCAGAATTTGCAGCGCATGAGGGCTGTATTCTGATATGGCCGCACAGAAGAGATTCCTGGCAGAATGGTGCTTATGCTGCCCGCAAAGCCTTTGCTGAACTGATCGGATGGATCTCGAAGTCTGAAAAAGTGACTGTATGCGCCCGGTTTGAAGACTATGACGAGGCAAGAAGGCTTCTGCCGCCGCAGGTTCGTGTGGTGGAAATGAGCAGCGATGACAGCTGGGCCAGAGATGTTGCACCGACATTTGTGACCAACGGCAGCACTATCCGTGGAATTGACTGGGGGTTCAATGCCTGGGGCGGATTGGTGGATGGTTTATACTTTCCTTGGGACAAAGACAACAAAATGGCAAGAAAACTCTGCGACCTTCTGGATAAGGATTGCTATAACTACCGTGACTTTATTCTGGAAGGCGGCTCAATTCATACGGACGGCGAAGGAACGCTGCTGACGACGGAGGAATGCCTGCTGGGAAAGGGAAGAAATCCCCATCTGAACAAGATTGAAATTGAGCAAAAGCTGTGCGCTGCACTCGGTGTTGAGAAAATCATCTGGCTCCGGAAAGGTATCTATCACGATGAAACCAACGGACATATTGATAATATCTGTGCATTTACTGCCCCCGGAGAGGTCGTGCTGGCATGGACGGATGACGAAAACGATCCACAATATGCTATTTCATCAGAATGTCTGGATATTCTGACACATTCTTCCGATGCCAAAGGCAGACCTATCCGTGTACATAAACTGCTGTTGCCAAAGCCTGTCTGCATTACAGAACAGGAATGTGAAGGTCTGGACGATATGGATGGAGAACCGACCCGCACTGCCGGCGAGCGGCTGGCAGCTTCATATGTGAATTTCTATATTGCCAACCATCATGTGATTGTACCCCAGTTCGGCGATGATAACGACGCAAAAGCACTGGAAACCCTGCAGCCCCTGTTCCCCACCAGAACCGTTATCGGAATATATGCAAGAGATATTCTGATCGGCGGCGGAAACATCCACTGCATTACTCAACAGATTCCACTGGCGATATAGCCGTGTTCTTATCCGGAAAGAAAGGTTGACTGACTATGAGAAAGGTTAAAGTAGGCGCCGTTCAGATGTCTATGACGGCAAATAAAGAAGACAATATCCGCAAAGCAGACCAGATGGTGCGTCAGGCAGCGGCAGAGGGGTGTCAGATTATCCTGCTGCCGGAGCTGTTTGAAAATTTGTATTTCTGTCAGGAAAGAAACTATGACTATTACAGGCTGGCTCAGGAAACAGAGGAAAATACCGCTGTTATTCATTTTCAAAGGGTGGCAAAGGAACTTGGCGTTGTCCTGCCTGTCAGCTTCTATGAAAAGCACATCCACTCGATCTACAATTCAGTGGCAATAATTGACGCAGACGGGGAAATGCTTGGCGTGTACAGAAAATCCCATATTCCTGATGATCATTTTTATCAGGAAAAATTCTATTTTACTCCCGGCGATACCGGTTTCAGGGTATGGGATACCCGTTTTGGCAGAATCGGCGTAGGTATCTGCTGGGATCAGTGGTTCCCGGAAACAGCCAGATGTATGGCTCTCATGGGTGCTGAACTGCTGTTCTATCCCACTGCTATCGGATCAGAGCCGATTTTGGAGGTTGACAGTATGCCGCACTGGAGAAGATGTATGCAGGGTCATGCCGCCGCCAATATTATCCCTGTTATCGCTGCTAACCGTGTTGGCACCGAATCTGTTGCACCTTCCGATGCCAACAACCACCAGTCATCTGCACTGACATTCTATGGTTCATCATTCATGACAGATGAAACCGGTGAACTGATACAATCCGCCGACCGTGCCGGATGTTGTGTCATTGCCGCTGAGTACGATCTGGATGCAATTCATGAAATGCGGTTCAGCTGGGGATTGTTCCGTGACCGCCGCCCTGATCTGTATACTCCGATTACCGGCTGACACAAACAACAATTACAAACTACGGATCCGTTCTTTGGAAGAATCTGAAAAAAGCTGCTGCGGAATGGTTTCACTCCGCAGCAGCCTGCTGTTTTTTCAATTCATATCAATCAGAATAGTTTTCATCATAGGTCTGACCATTTTTAATGATAAATCCGGTAGCCTTAGGGATCTGATGCTTGCCATCGTTGAAAATAACTCTGGCGTCAACCCCCTCCATATAATGCTTATCTACCTTAAAGCTGTACGTACCATCATCTTCCTTTGTCATCGGTTCGCCCGGCCACTGGTTATTATCCTCGTTGGAAAGATATACATACGCATTGACATTATCCCAGTCATTCGGATTGGTAAACTTGATGATGGTTGCATCGCCATCGTCCTCTTCGGCTGAGCTTTCTGCTGCTTCGGAAGATTCCTCGGCTGCTTCAGAGGATTCTTCGGCTGCTTCGGAGGATTCTTCATCTGCCTCAGAAGACTCTTCAACCGCTTCGGAAGACTCTTCATCTGCCTCAGAAGATTCTTCATCCGCTTCAGAGGATTCTTCATCACCTGTATCAGCCGTGCTGTCAGCTGCGGACTCATCAGCTGCTGTGTCCTGGCTGCTTGTTTCACCTGTGGTACCGTTAAGGTGGCGGACAGATGCAGCACATCCTGTCATTAATGCTGTTGTGGACGCAGCAATAGCCAGCGTCAGCATTATAGTTAAAAATTTCTTCCTGTTCATCATATAGACCTCCGTTAATAAAATAGATAGCGGATCGTAAATACCGTTCAGAAGCGGAAAGTGTCGTAACTAATGCAGGAAATCATCCGTACAAAACGGTACGCTCCAGCCAAGACAGCGGAACCTTTACAATCGTCTGTAAAAAATAAACTTATATACTAATTATACACTTTATAGGGAATTTTTCAATATCTTTTTTGAAATTAATTTAATTTTGCCAAAAAAGTTTTTTCTTTCCGGATAGGTATAAGAAGAACCTAAAAACATATTGACAAATCTTTAACAATAAGCTACAATATACCCGAAAAGGAAAAGGAAGAAAAACCGATCGGAAACAAGCCTGTCTGCGGATACTATGCTTTTGCCAACACCCGCATGACGGGCTGTCCGGCGTATCAGGAGGAAATAGGGATGACGTACAAGATTATTGCTTTGGATCTGGACGGCACACTGACAAATTCCGAAAAGATCATAACAGAAAAAACCCGGGAAAAGCTGATGGAATTTCAGAAAAACGGCGGGAAGGTTGTACTCGCCTCGGGCAGACCTACCATGGGCATTCTGCCCCATGCACAACGGCTTCGCCTGAAAGAATATGGCGGTTATATCCTGTCATTCAACGGCGGCTGTGTCATTGACTGCAAAACAAACAGCGTCCTTTTTCAGCAAAAGCTCCCTTTATCGGTTATTCCGGAAATCATGGACATTATCAAGGACTATCCGGTAGGGATCAACACCTATGAGGGCAGTGATATTCTGGTCGGAAACTGTGTGAATGAATACACCGAACTGGAAGCCCGCATCAACGGCATGGGCATTCACTATGTCGATAATTTTGCGGAATATGTTCAGTTTGATGTCAACAAATGCTTATTACAGGGTGATCCTGCGGTTATACTGGAGCTGGAACAGATTCTTTCCGAAAAATACAAGAACATACTGGGCATCTTCAAATCAGAGGCCTTTTTCCTGGAAATTGTACCCAAGGGCGTCGATAAAGCCATGTCGATTGACCGCCTGCTGAAAATGATCGGTATCCGCACCGAAGAATGTATTGCCTGCGGTGATGGATTCAACGATATTTCCATGATCCGCTATGCCGGACTGGGCGTTGCCATGTCCAATGCCAAACAGCCCGTAAAGGATGCAGCAGATTACATTACCCTGTCCAATGATCAGGACGGTATTGCCCATCTGTTGAAAAAGATCAGCAAATATCCGGGCAAGCTGCCGGTCAGGTCAGCCCGGTCGATTGTCCCGGAAGAAAACCTTTATTGAAAAACTGAATTTTTGCCGGCAATCCTCATTATTTTTCCTGGCATTATCCTGTGTATTCAGGTACAAAGAAGCGTACAGCTGTAACGATGGCTGTACGCTTTTTGAAAAAATATAAACAATAAATATGACAAAATTTTTTTATCAAATCGTGATCTTACTCACAGATCCGGACAGGAGGACAAAAATGCACAACAAAGATATAAATCCCATCAGTAAATTTTTTTACTTGGCAGGAATTCTGATGATCATCGGTGCGTTTGTTTCAGGTATCATTGCCGTTGTCATCACAGCAGATCACAACCGTATTATGAGCCAGTACGGTACCGTACAGGGTACCATACAGCGTGTAAGCCTCAAGGACGGCGTCAGAAGCATTGAGTATGATGGCGTATGGGCGTATTACGAAGTAAATGGTGTGGAGTATACAGATGTCCGTATTTACAGTTATCCTGATCCTCCGATAACCGGACAAACGGTTACGATCTACTATGATCTGTCCGATCCCGGGCAAACTATTCCGTTTTCGCCCGACAGCTCACCGGATGGAAATTCCGCATTCAGAACCGTTGTTTTTATTGTATGCGCAGCTGTTATGATTTTCGCAGGATATAGTGCCGGTCATATGAGAAGCAATACAGAGGTTGCTTCACGCTACAAATCCTATGAATCCTATGGCGGCGATACAACCGAACGTGCGGGAACCTTGTTTGATAAAGAGGTTGACCCGAAGGATCTTCGTCTGCCGGATGAGTACTATTCAAATACACCCCTCAACAGAAAAAAAAGAAGGCACAGGAAGTTCTGGGGAGTAGATGAATATGATACCTATTGAGTTATAGAAGGCGTCAGAAAACATAATTTCTTGACATATACAGAGAATTTCTATATAATAAACTCATATCGGAAAGAAAGGAAAATATCGTATGAAGGATCCTTTGATCAGCGTGATTATCCCTGTATATAATGCGTGTACCTACCTGGAAGATTGTATTGCGTCTGTGATACGGCAGACGATGTCTGAACAGATAGAGATCATTCTGATTGACGATGGTTCAACAGACGGCAGCTCCGCTATAGCTGACCATGCTGCCTGTTCCTTTCAGAATATGACTGTGCTGCACACGGTTAATCATGGCGTTTCCGCTGCCAGAAATCTTGGACTGGCACAAGCAAAGGGAACGTATGTTTCGTTTGTGGATGCAGACGACTATATTGAAGCGGATTACTACGAATCAATGCTGGCTGCCCTGCCGCCGGATGCGGCACTTGTCAGCTGCAGCTTTACGGCGGAATATGACAATAAGCAGGTACTTCACGCCGGGGGACGATGCCGGAGTATATGTGGAGAAGCTATTATCAAGAGCTTTTTGCAGGAGACAGTTCTGACGCCGGTAGTAGCAGATAAACTCTTTCTGCGGGAAAAGGTGGGGAAATTACGGTTTGATGAATCCATGCTGCTGGGTGAGGACAGATGGTTTTTGTACCAGTACCTGCAGCAGGCAGATAAGATTGTCATTGTGCCCAACGGCAAATATCATTACCGCATTCATCCGGATTCTGCCTGCCGCAGCGGATTCAGTGATAAGCGCATGAATGCGGCAGCAGCCTATACTCGTCTGACAGAAAATGTCCGTGAACGATATCCGGCACTGCGCTGTGTCGCTGATTGCAGTGAAATAGATATGAAGTGCAGGCTGTACGGAGAACTGTTTTACTGCGGGGCGGCTGAAACGTATACGGAATACACTGCCGTATTGAAACAGGAAATACGCCGATTCAGTCTGATTAAAAAAATGCGGTATTCCAGCCGCAAGCATACCATGGCACTGCTGGCAGCTAAGATCAGCCCTTATCTGTATGTTTTTCTTAAAAACACCATGCGGCTGCAATACTGCTGAATCACTTCGGGATGGATGACGGATTGCTTATGAAGGATATATGGTTATCGGTGGTCATACCAGTTTATAATGTTAAAAGCTATCTGGCAGAATGTATGGAAAGTCTGTCTGACAACAGCGGCAGAGTAGAATGGATACTCGTGGATGACGGATCAGAGGATGGTTCCGGTGAACTATGTGACAGCTATCAGAATCATCCGGCTGTTACGGTCATTCATCAGGCTAATGCCGGACTTTCCGCCGCCAGAAACACAGGTCTTCTGGCAGCCGTAGGAAAATATGTGCTGTTTGTGGATGCGGATGATACCATGACAGCCGGCAGCGTAGGAAGGATAGCCGGATATCTCGGGCAGCAGCACATGGATGTGCTGCTGTTTGATGCCGAGGCAGACGGATCCATGTACTATGTACATGACGGTCTGGAGGAACAGCACTGCTATACAGGAACAGAGTGTATTGCTGTACAACTGCGGAAACGGAAGGATTACCCTACAACGGTATGGCTGGGCGCTTATCGGCGGGAATTCCTTCTGGCACAGGGATTCTATTTTGAACCCGGACTGCTGCACGAAGATGAGCTATGGACCCAGCGGGTGCTTATACAGGCGCGGCAGGTATATTATCTGCCGGAAAAGCTGTACCATTATCGGCGCCGCTGCGGTTCGATTACGGATACGGCACAAAAGGACCTTCGTCCGCATATCCGTGATCTGCAGTATATTTTTTCTGTACTGCTGACGGAATTGGATGCAAAAATTCCTGACCGGAAGCTGCGCCGCAGAATGCAGGCAAATATTGTCAGGCGCTATCTGCACATGATCGCCCGTATGCAGGTGTGGCGCTATCCGGAACTTGAAAGGCAGATTGATAAGAAAAGCATACGGCATTATGCAGCCGGCACAGACCGGTGCAGAGCACTGATACTTACCGTGAGTACACGGCTGTATGGAGCAGCGGATGCGCTGCTCCGGCACAATAAACGGCAGAAATGAGGGAGAAATATACTTGCTCGGATAAAAGAATGGCTTCGGTATGCGGCAGACCTGCCGAAAACGCTGTATTTCAATTACCGCTGTCTGCCGCCCGCACAGGCAAAAATACTGCCGATACGTATCAACCGTCATGTCCGGTTGGGACATCTTGACAGACAGTGCATCCGCATATGCAGCCTTGTGCTGCGGCGCAGCATGATACTGCTGGGATATCGTGGCGGCGGTTTTATCCCGGCATCGGGAGGCTCTGTCCGCATTGACGGAGGCAAAGTGGAGTTTGCAGGCAGCTGCTGTATTGCAGAAGGCTTCGGAATTTCGGTGGAAGGCGGACAACTCTCCTTCGGTGAAAACGTCTATGCCAACCGCTGTATGATGATCGAATGCAAAAAGCAGATACGACTGGGAAAAGATACACTGCTGGGATGGAATGTAAGTATCCGGGACACGGACGGACACCGTATAAGGGAAAACGGCAAGGTAAAGCCGTCCGAGGGCTGTATCCTGATCGGCGACCATGTGTGGCTGGGGGCAGATGTTACGGTACTGAAGAACAGCCGCATCAGCAGCGGATCCGTCATTGCCTGCAACAGTGTGGTGTGCGGTTTACAGATGGACAGTCCCAATGAGCTGGCTGGCGGGATTCCCGCAAGGATCATAAAAAGAAATGTAGAGTGGATAGAATGAAAAAGTGCTGTTTTATTTTGTTGTATTTCGGCAGGATGCCCTCAGGCTTTCCGCTGTTTCTCCGAAGCTGCCGCTGTAATCCGTCATTTGACTGGCTGATAATAACGGATGACCGCACAGCCTATGACTATCCGGACAATGTACACTGTCATTACTGCTCCTTCGGAGAAATCAGACAACGGCTGCAGTCTTTTTTTGCATTTCCTATCGCACTCAGCACTCCCTATAAGCTATGCGATTTTCGTCCTGCCTACGGTATGGTGTTTGAGGAAGAACTAAGGGATTACCGTTATTGGGGCTACTGTGATAATGACGTGATTTTTGGGGATCTGGAGCATTTTTTGTCAGATGCACACATGGAGAACTATGATAAACTGTTCTGTCTGGGGCATCTGGTGGTTTTCCGCAATACGGAAGAAAATAATCGCATATTTCTGTCAGAGGGTGTCTACCGGGATGTGTTTACCACAGAGAAAAACCAGATTTTTGATGAATGCTATTGTAACCGCAGCAATATCCATGACCTGTTCCTGCGCTGCGGAAAACGGGTATATGAAAAGGATCTGTCAGCCAATTTTGATATCCTGTCCACGAATTTCGTGCGTATTACCTTTCAGAGCGCCTCGCGTACCTTTGTGCGGGATGCTGCCGAAAGCCTGTATGTCTGGGACAACGGCAGACTGCTGCGCTATTATCAAAGGAATGGAGAATTGGAAACAGAAGACCTTTTGTACATTCATCTACAGGAACGTATCATGCGTACAGACCGGCGGGTTCTGAATGCACAGAGATATAAGATCGTACCCAATGCCTTTCTGCCACTGGAAACGGACTGCATCAATGCGGCAACCTTTCCGCATATCCGCAAAAAAACAATCAGCTTCCATCTGCTGCGGTATCACTGCAAGTGGAAGCTCCGAAAGCTGAAACGCTTATTCAGACGATGAAAACTATAAAAGCCTTATCATTCAGCAGCCTCTATACAGGAGTCATGCTGTTTTTATTATATCATATAGTTCTGGTGCGCTTTCCCTATTGGCAGGCATACGTGCCTGTACAGCGGATCATGGCACTGATACTGGCTGTTCTGATTTTGCCGAAAATACCATATATACGTCTGCCAGAAAAGACAGGCTGGCTGCTGGGTATTTATCTGGCTCTTACGCTGCTGTCGGCCGCTGTCAATGAGGGGCATTATGATTATACCCATCCGCTGGTATCGGGGTCTTTTTATGTACTGGCAGTGCTGGAGGTACTGGCGGTTTTTTCTTATGTCATACGGGTAAAGGGACTGTGGTTTGCAGCGCAATTCCTGTTTTTTCTGTCGACAGTCTATGTGCTGATCAATGACTGGCTGATCTGGCTGGATCCGTATTGCTTTTATCCCTTCGGACGCTATTATTTTCTGGGCAATAAGTTTGCCGTTTCCTACAAGCATCTCGAAATAATGGTACTGTATATGCTCACCAGACGGAAATTCCGCTTATCTTACAGGCATAAGCTGACGCTGGTCGTACTGGCTGCTGTTTCCCTGCTGGCAGCTGTGCGGGTCAACTGTATGACCGGGGCAGTGGGTATTTTCCTGCTGACCATACTGCTGATCGCAGGCAAACAATCCTTTCTGGCACATAAGCCGGTAATGGCGGTATTGATAATGATGGCAGGTGTATTTCCGTTTGCTTACGATTATGTAATGGGAATGCAGGGCATACAGTACATTATTGTCAATATTCTGCACCGGACCAAAGGACTGACCGGCAGGGTGCAGATATTCGATGCATTGCCGCAGATTCTGCAGGGACATCTGCTGCTGGGTTATGGGCACAATACAGCCTATGAGGTATGGATTACAGCGACAGACTGGTATCCGAATGCACAAAACGGCTTCTGGAACTGTGTATGTGAACAGGGATTGCCGGCTGCCGTGCTGCTTTCCGTGCTGGCGGTAATGTCCGTTTGGAAAAGCCGGAAGGGGTATGCTGTACTGGCAGTGGTATATGTTTATGCCTTTCTGGGAGCGGTGGAAATAACAATGGATATCGTCTTTATCACCTGGGTGATATTGCTGTATGTAATCAAGGAGGCAGAGCATGAAACAGCCGCTTGTCAGCGTCATTGTACCGGTTTATAACGGAGATTTGTGGATACAGGATTGTATTGACAGCATTCTGGCACAAAATCTTACGGATTTTGAACTACTGCTGGTCAATGATGGTTCTGCTGACAGAACCGAAGTGATCTGCCGCCAGGTGCGGGATTCCCGTGTGCGGTATGTCTGTCAGGCACATCAGGGTGTTTCTCTGGCAAGGGAGCATGGACTGCGTCTCGCAAGGGGTGTTTATATTGCCTTTGTGGATGCGGACGATACAATCGCGCCGGATTATCTGCACATTATGACAGCGGCTATGGAACAGCAGGCAGCTTGTGACCTTGTTTGCTGCAATTCCACAGACAACCGCAGCTATGAAACGGATATTACCCATACCGACAGATACATCACAGACAGGCAGGAAATCATACAGGATTATTTTTCTCACAAACGGTATGCATTCTGTATCTGGGGAAAGCTGTTCCGTCGGGAGCTGCTGGAACAGATACATTTTCCTGATATGATCTATGCCGAAGATACCTATGTACTGCACACATATCTGCGGGAATGCAAAATGGTAAGGCTGATCAGCTATGCCGGCTATTGCTATCGGGATAATCCGGACGGAGCCATGCACCGTAAAATGACGCTGCGTTCTGTGCTCGACCTGCTGCGGTGCAGCCGGCTGATCTGTGAAGAATGGACAAACAGTGATTCTGCGCTGCGGGAACCGGCAATCAAACAGCTGACAGACCATTTATTTTATGTACTGCTGTTTCTGTCAGAACAGAACGTACGTTCAACAATATGGGAAGATACATTTCTGACACTGCCGCTGTCAGTGATAAGCAAAAGTACAAAAGGCAGAATTTTACTGTTGTACCGCAGACATCCCCGGCTTGTCAGCCATATCCTGCGGCAATACCGCAAATGGAAGGGGGAGTAACCATCGGACTGCGATTTGGGATATATTCCCTGTACGATAACGAAAATATTGGCAACCGTCTGCAAAATTATGCTGTACAATATATCTGGCGTCAATACGGCAGTGCTTTTAACCGGCAGCCGCTGTATACATCCATGCAGACACGGCTGAAGCATCTGCTTTGGCGGGTGTCCGGCAGAAAAATGGAACGGTGGTTCCCACAGAAGCAGTACCGGATATATCATGCACTGGATTTTAACCGGCACTGTCTTCGTTTCAGCCGTCAGACCGCGGATTTTTATGTTTATGGCAGTGACCAGATATGGAACCCGTATTATGCACCGGACAGCCTGATCTGCCCCCTGACGCCGAAGGAACGGAACGTTGCCTTTTGTGCGAGCTTCGGCATAACAAGAATTCCGGAATTATACGAGTCAACGTTTATACAAGGCTTACAGCGGTTTACTGCCATTTCTGTGCGGGAGGAAAGCGGTGCTGATCTTGTAGAACGTTACACCGGTACCCGTCCGGTTGTGCTGTGCGACCCGACTATGTATGTACCTGTCAGCCACTGGCTGGAATTAGCTGAAAAGCCGTCCTTTCCGGTGAGTAAGCCTTATGTGCTGAGTTGGTTTCTGGGAGCGGAAACAAATAACCGCACACAGCAGATACAGACCTTTGCCCGGGCATCCGGTGAGGCTGTCTGGGATGGCAAAGGAGTGTCGCTGTCGCCGCAAAACTGGCTGTATCTGATGAATCAGGCAAGCTATGTGGTAACGGATTCTTTTCATACGGCGGTATTTTCCATTTTACTGCAAAAACCGTTTTCCGTTATGGAGCGCCTGGATGCGCCGTCCGGCATGGGCACCCGGACAGAGCATCTGCTGAAGCTGTTTGGTCTGGAACGGCACCTTATTCATGACGGACAGCCTTTTTGTCAGGATGAAGGGTTTGAAGCTGCCGCACATCAACTGGAAATACAAAGGTTGCGGACAGATAACTTCCTCACATCAGTATTTACCAAAGACCGGGAACTATAACAGAGGAACACAAAAATGAAGATAGAACGAACAAAGAATGCCGTGCGGAATGTGTTTTTCGGAACGGCATTAAAATGTTATAAAATGCTCCTTCCCTTTTTGCTGCGGACGGTCATGATCTATCAGATGGGAATCGGATATGTGGGGCTGAACGGATTATTTGTATCGGTTCTGCAGGTATTGAACCTGGCGGAGCTTGGGGTGGGCAGTGCAATGGTATTCAGTATGTACAAGCCTGTAGCAGAGGACGATACGGCAACGGTTTGTGCACTGATGCGGTTATATCGTCTGTATTATCGGGTAATCGGCGGAGTTATTGCCATAGCCGGAGGGCTGCTGACGCCATTTGTACCGTATCTTGTCAGGGGTGATATACCGGAGGGGATCAATTTGTACCTTCTGTACGGAATGAATCTTCTGGCAACGGTGCTATCCTACTGGCTATTTGCATACAAAAGCAGTGTTTTCCGTGCGTGTCAGAGAAATGACATTCCCGACAAAATTATGCTGCTGACCAGTACCATACAGTATGCATTGCAGTTAGCAGTTATCTGTATATGGAAGGATTATTATGGCTATGTGATGGTGCTGCTGCTGACGCAGGCGCTGCACAATGTACTGACAGCAAAAGCATCGGACAGGCTGTACCCGGAGTATACTGCCCGCGGGGAGCTGCCACAGGAACAGGTGAAGCTGCTGCATGGACGGATACGGGATTTATTGACAGCAAAGATCGGCTATGTAGTTGTGAATGAAGCAGATACAATCGTTATTTCTGCATTTCTGGGACTGACAATGTTAGGAATATATCAGAATTACTACCTGATACTGACAAGTGTAAGCGGTTTTCTGACCGTGATCTTTCAGGCAGTGACAGCCGGCATCGGCAACAGCCTGATTGTGGAATCAAAAGAAAAAAACCTGGGGGATCTGAGAAAGCTGACACGCCTGATTATCTGGCTTAGCTGCTGCTGCAGCAGTTGTTTTTTGTGCCTGTACCAGCCGTTTATGGAGTTATGGGTAGGAAAGGAATGTATGCTGCAGGACCCAGCGGTTATCCTGCTGGTTGTATATTTTTATGTACTGGAACTGAATCAGTTAATGAACACATACAAGGATGCAGCCGGAATCTGGCACCGTGACCGATTTCGTCCGTTAGTGACGGCAGGGGCAAATCTGGTGATGAATCTGGCAACTGTACAATTCTTGGGGGTTTATGGCGTCCTGTTATCAACGGTATTATCAACACTGATCATTGGTATGCCCTGGCTGGTGCATCATTTATTTCATGAGATATTTCCCGCAGAGGAATGTTCGGGATATATCCGGCTTCTTTTACGATGTACAGCGGTGACAGTGGTAATATGCATCGTAACAGCAGCAATAGGCGGTCTGATTCATGTTGAGGGATGGGCTGGTCTGGTGATACGGCTGATCATCGGTCTGACTATACCAAACGGCATATTTTTCTTTTTCAACAAATGTGGAATTGTATGAAAGTGTGAAAGTGGATTTAATACTATGCACCGAATATTCTCAGTAAGTAAGGCAGGAGCTGCCGCATGGATATCATGCAGCAGCTCCTGCCTCTGAATTATGTGTTATGTTTTTGTTTCAAGCGATAATGATACGCGGCAATACGATGCAGGGAACGGCTTCTTTCGGGGAGATTGTCCCCCGTCAGCAAGGCGCTGTGCTCGTAAGAATTGACATAACTGGTTGCCAGACCCATCAGCAGCCAGAAAATCACGACCCGATAAGCAATATCTGCCAGCAGTGCGACCTCCACCATGGAATAAGCAACATATGCCGTACAGAATGCAGTGAGGTACATCAGCACTCTGCCGTCCTGTTTGTTTTCCCGGCGGTAGCGAAAGACTGCCTTCAGCAAGGATTTGGCTGCCGTTACCGTCAGTACCAAAAACAGAATCAGTCCGACAGCACCATAGCTGACGGCAATGGTAATAAAGCCATTGTGAAAATCAGCATATTTCAATCCGCCAAGATAGGTTTTGCCATAATCGACAATATTTGCTCTGCCAATGCCCATCAGCGGAAATTCTCTGAAAAGCGCCATTGACTGCCGCCAGATGGTAAAGCGGCCGCTGTCAATATTGGTATTGGTATGTCCGAAGGCACCGCCTTTAGGGCGGGTATCCGGTTTGATTTCCACCTTGCCGTTAGGTTTGGCAGTAACGCCTGTTGAAATTTGTGTGTGCGGCTTGTGCAGACTGAGCAAAGCGGAGGTTCCTTGCTGCACAAGCGTCCTGGCTCCGATCAGTGCTACCGTAATGACAACACAAGCCAGTGCCAGAGCGATCAGGCGGAACAGCATGGAAAGAAAGGTGTGCTTGTGTCCCTTGAAAATGACATAAAAAGCAATAAAACAGCAATACAGAATCAGCAACATCAAAGAGGCATTGGAATCGGTAATAAACAGTGAAAAGAGGTTGATCACAGCACTGAAAATATACCAGACCCGTCTGCGGACGGTGAGTACACCGGCATACTGTCTGATTACCCAAAGCAGCTGACAGGCAATAACTGCCATCAGCGCATAGAACGCCGTTACATTGGCATTGAACAAAATGCCCACAAAGCGTTTTTCGTAAATAGCAAAAGCATCTCCCCCGTAGGAAAAGCCCTTGGGATATAACGCCAGCAGCACAATACCGGCTATCATCATAACGGTGGTGGCTGCATTGATGAAATCCAGTATGCGACAGACCTCATGGGCGCATTGCCGGCGGCTCTTTCCGGCATGGATACCATAAAAGAAGAAAAAGCACATTCCCATAAAACAGACATAATAGAAATTGACAAAAAAGTTACTCCCTAAATGCAGCAGACAGGTAATCAGAGCGCATACCAGAAACAAGCAAATCAGCCGCCTGCTTCTGACACGCAGTATCCGTCCGTGATAGAGCATCTTATACAGAAAAAGTCCTGCGCCCCATATCATGAGGATACCCACCATTACATAGAAATAAAATCGTATTACATTCAGCGAAGCAAACAACAACGCTCCCATAAAAGCCATACGGAAGTTAGCATCATTTTTCAGAAAGCGGATCACACGGGTTTTTACATACGGAAATCCCTTCTGACCCATCTTCATCACCTCCATTGCATAATTATTCCGGACGGTTTATTGCAGACGACGCAATACCACTAACTATAGCTGACCGCTGGCAATCTATTTCATTTTTTTCAGGATTGACCATTCTTTGCGGAGTGTTTTTAGTTTCTGACCATTAAGTCCATGGGAAAATCTGACAAAAACCAGCAAAGGCCTTGTCAGACTATGCTTGTACAGGCGGGGATACATCCTACTGTAGCGCTCAGGTACTTGAAATACACGGCGTATTACATAACGGAATTTAGAATTCTTTCCTTTTTTACCCTTCATAGCCTTCTGCATATTGGAACGCACACGCAGCGACATACCGCCGTATACACTGGCTACCAGCAAAAGGTACAGCGTTTCGTCTTCCTCATTGGTCAGTGTCATATCCAGTCCCCCGCTTTCGGGAGAAAAGACCTTCATTGTCAGTTCCCGGAATCGCTTTTCTTCTTGTTTTGTGCCGAGCTTATCTGTTTCCTGTTCAATATAGGCAAAATCAAGATCACACTGGCTCATATACAGGTACAGATCAACCAGTGTGCGAATGCCGGTTCCGGAGCCTGTAAAATGCTTGAAGGCGTGCATGAAGAAATATAGATAAAAGTCCTCTTTCGTGAAAACGTATTCATAGGCTTTGCCGTTTTTCAGAACCAACTTTTCCCGGACATTACTATAATAATTCACCCACCGTTCATCGGTGTCCATAAATAAAGCCCGGTGCATTTCATAGTTATAAAACGGCGCTTTGTAATATTCGTCATGATGAATGATACCAAAGCTTTTACATTTATAACCCAGCTTCGTCATCATCACGCGGATTTTTTCTGCATCTTCCTCACCGATCAATACATCAATATCTCCCATTTGCCGCAGATTCGGCTCCGGATAGTAATCACGTACAATACAGCCCTTGAGCGGAAGGTACCATATTTTGTTTTCCTCCAGACCAGCAAAAACCTTTTCCTTTTCTGCTTCAAACAAAATACTGACACGCAGAGCCTTCATTTCTTCTTTTGAAAACTGTTCCTTCAGCGATGCAGAAAACACGCTGTCGTCCACACACCTGACGGCTTTATTGATAAATGCAACTACCTTATGCGCTATACACATTTTCAAAAGTGTATTCCCGTCTGTTCCATCCAGAACGCCTGCATCAGGCTGTCTGTCATGTATTGCACACCATAACAGATATACCATTGCTTTGTATTCCTTGTTGTCATTCCACATACCTTTATCTCCTCACTATGTACAGCAGTGCCGGACAGCTTGACCTTAACGCAAACCATCTATCCGGCTGTTTGTTTTCGATGCATCATCACACATACTCCCACACTTCTATTATAGATACAACTATCCCAAAAATCAAGAATATTTTGCACCCTACACGCAATAGTCGCTTCACTACGTTCCGCTCTGGTTAAGGCTTATATTCCTTTGCACCCGCGGAATGCATTTAACAACACACGGCTTTTACGCAGCTCATTCAAATTGACAGTTACTCTATTTGTCACCTGTTATTTTACACTTTGCTCCCCCGATGAATACTGTCTTTTTATTATTTCTGAAAGTTTATTGAACGAATCCGCTTAATATGGCTGATTTTCTGACTATTAATGGTCAAATAATGAAAATATTTTCCGGACTATTGAAAAGAACAACTTTATGACAAGCTTTTGCTCTTTTCTTGACAGCTTTTTTCCGTACCATCATTAAAAAGGAGGTTTTTACCACTATGCTTATTATCATCCGGAAAGCGTCTACCTTCTACAGTAAAATCAGCCTGTCAGATAACCACAAAAACCCGGTTGTCCTTTCACAGGGAGATCAGCTGATTTTTACTGTCAGAAAGAATTATGACGATGACCAGTCCCCGCCCCTTATCCGTAAGGTTATCCGCTATGACGAACAAATCGAAGGCGGTTATCCCTTTGTACTTACACCCGAAGAAACCAATCTGCCTGCCGGCACCTACTACTATGACGTAGGTTTGCAGTGCCAGAACGGAGAGTTCTATCATATTACCATGGCAGAACAATTTGTTGTAAATGAAAGTATTTCCAGAAAGGAGTCAACCTGATGAATGTTTATGAGATCAATGGAAGCATTGACCTTCCTGCTACAGAAGAAAAAGCCTATGCCCAGACCAACGGCAGACTGAACCGCCTTGATGCCAGAATGGATCAGTTTGTCCGCCAGCTTAACAACGATACCGATACAAAAATCAACGCTATGACACGTACACTCAATGCAGAAATTGCTTCTGTCAACAACCAGCTTGCAGAGCAGACTTCTTCTGTACAGACTGCGCTCATTGATACCTGTACGGAGCTGGAAACGCTGGTTTCGAGCCGCCTGCAGGCTGCCGACAGCCGTATTGACGCCATCATTGCCCATAACAACGATACCGAGGGCAATACAGAACTGCTGGATATCCGTACAGCTGTTGACGGCAGAACCTATCAATCAGCGGGCACCGCTGTACGGGAACAGATGTGTGATACAAATACACTTCTGAAGAAAGTAGACAACGAAGTCTTTTCCACCTCTCTGCAGGTATTGGAACTGACCTATACGCTTGGTTATCAGCACGTTAACGGCAGCTATTCTGAAAGCGAATTGTATTCCCATACAGACATTTCTGTACATGAGGGAGATGTCTTCTATATTTCCGGCTGGAGCTTTTATAACGTACTATTGTTTGCCGTACTGGACAGCAATGGTCATGTGCTGCGCCAGGAACAGGAAAGCGGTTCGGGCGTATCAGACAGCTATACAGACTTTAAAGTAATCATGCCCGCAGGCGCATCCGTGCTGCGTGTCAACAGACGTGAAACTCCCCAGCAGTCCAATTTTATCCCAACCGTCAAAAAAGAAGTCAAAACCGCCCGTACCGCTGCTGCCATTGAACAGCTTTCTGACCGTATCAGCAGCCAGTCCTCATCTGCAGATGATCGTTTTGATGCTCTTGAAAGCGCCTTATATTCCCGTACCCGTGCCCTTGTTGATATGGACAGCCTGCATACAGGCATGATGATCAAAACCTGGGTTAATACAGCCCATATGGATACGCCCTCCACCTATCTTGGCGGCAATTCCAACCGCATTTATACAGATATCTATCCGGTCACTCACGGCGATATCATCTGCTCCGCCTATGAGAAAAAGGGACAGATGAATTTTACCTATATGCTGTTTGATATCAACGGAAATTATGCATCTACCGGAACAACCGTCTGCCTGACCGTTCCGGCAGACGGCTATATTATCTTTGATTTCCCCAATGCACTGCTCCTGCCGGAGGGAATTGTACTGATCAACAGCGAAAGTGATCATCCATTTCCTGTTCCGTATCGCAGAAACAGATTCCGGCAAAACCCCGATCCTGATCAGGAGCTGCCACTGGAAAATATAGACAAGACCGGCGGTTATACCGCCATTTTTCACGATATCGGCATTATCGGTGACAGCCTTGCCTGCGGATGTATGGAGGGTGTAGACGAGCTTAGCGGCAATTACTGTTATACAGATGCGCCGGATTATTCCTGGGGGGCGTGTATAGCCCGTACAACAGGCTGCCATGTCCATACCTTCTGCCGGGGCGGTCAGTACCTGCACGACAATAACTGGTATCAGGAGTGGAAACAGGCAGTCGCTGCCCAGCCCTGTACTGCCTATATCATCCAGATTGGTTTTAACGATTATAACTGGTTGCGCCAATCCGCAGATCATCTTGGCAGTCTTTCCGATCTGCATACTGACTTTGAAACCAACCCTAATACGTTTTATGGTCAGTATGGGAAGATGGTCGCCTATATTCTGTCTGTCCAGCCCAAAGCAAAAATATTCCTCGTCAACATGGAATGGAATGCTACTGATCAGTCTGATATCAATACTGCTATTTCAGAAATTTGTGAATACAGTAATCAGTGCTATCTGATTGATCTTTGTACCTATGCACATGAACCATACTGGAATGTGCCGAATCTCTACAAAACCGGTCTGTACCACAAAAATACACTTGGCTACCAGAAAACCGCCTGGGACATAATGAGCTATATCGATTATATTGTACGCCACTCGCCTGAAGATTTCATTGACGTTCAATTCATCGGCACATCTCTCCGACTGCCAACTCAGGCTGAAATTAACAATCAATAAGCGGGTGCAAATATATTTAAGCTATAACCAGAGCGGAACGTAGTGCAGCGACTATCGCGAATTGGGAGCGCCGGCTCGGCGCCTAAGATCAGTGTAAAATAATAGTTGGCAAATAGAGTAACTGCCAACCCAAATAAGCTGAGCAAAAGTCGTGTGCAGCTAAATGCGTCTCGCGGGTGTAAATATGTTCAGGCTATAACCAGAGCGAAGCGTAAGTGCAGCGACTGACGCGTTCAGGGAGCGCCGGCTTGAAAAAAAGACTTGACAAATATTAAGGGGTATGTATATAATAGTAGTAGCAAATTGAATCTGTGTCTGTAGAATAACTTGTAGATACAATACAAAGACTGTGAAGGAAATAAGATACGGTTTTGTCGTGCAAAGAGAGCTGTCGGTTGGTGTAAGACAGCGTCGGCGGTCGTATGAATAGCTCATTCCGGAGTTGATCGTCCGATAGGTAGGACGGTACGCATGACAGCGTTACAGGTCAGAGCCTTGTCTGAGGCTTGCAGAGAGGTGCATTTGCACCTGAATCAGGGTGGTACCACGAGCTTTATGCCCGTCCCTTGTCATTATTTGACATGGGACGGCATTTTTAATGCAAAATTTGCGCAAAACGCATTTATTACAGGAGGATGATACAAATGAATAACGGTTTTAAAAAGTATGTTCCCTTTGAACAAATCAGGCTTGAAAACAGAGAATGGCCCGATCATACCATTACCAAAGCACCGGTCTGGTGCAGTGTGGATCTGCGTGACGGCAATCAGGCTCTGGTTGACCCGATGAATCTGGAGCAAAAGCTGGAATTCTTCCATGCACTGGTAGATATGGGTTTTAAGGAAATTGAGATTGGTTTTCCGTCCGCCAGTGAAACAGAATATGAAATCTGCCGTGAACTCATTGAAGGCAACCATATTCCCGACGACGTTACGATTCAGGTACTCGTTCAGGCAAGAGAACATCTGATCAGAAAAACCTTTGAAGCTGTCAAGGGCGCCAAAAATGTGATTGTCCATTTCTACAACTCCACCTCTACACTCCAGAGAAAGGTTGTTTTCAAAAAGGATATGGACGGCATTATTGAAATTGCTGTCGAGGGTGCAAAGCTCATCAAGGAGCTTATCGACAACTATGACGGCGACACCAACTTCCGTCTGGAATATTCTCCTGAAAGCTTTTCGGGAACCGAGGTCGATAACTCAGTCCGGATCTGTGAAGCTGTTATGGATGTTTTACAGCCCACCAAGGAAAATCCCATTATTCTCAATCTGCCGAACACGGTAGAAATGTGTACACCGAATACCTATGCCGATCAGATAGAATATTTTATCAAACACCTCAGAAACAGAGAGGCTGCCATTATCAGCCTCCATCCTCACAATGACAGGGGAACCGGTGTTGCCTGTGCAGAACTGGCACTGTTGGCAGGCGCCGACCGTATCGAAGGCACCCTGTTCGGCAACGGTGAACGTACCGGCAATCTGGATATCGTTACGGTAGGTCTGAATATGTACACGCAGGGCGTTGACCCGCAGCTGGATTTCAGCAATCTGCCCAAGTATCGTGAAATCTATGAAAGATGCACCAAAATGAAAATCGGCGAACGTCAGCCCTATGTCGGTGATCTGGTCTTCACTGCCTTCTCCGGTTCTCATCAGGATGCAATCAAAAAAGGCTTCGACTATGTAAAGGAAACCGGCAGCGATAAATGGGAAATCCCCTATCTGCCCATCGACCCTGCCGATGTAGGCAGACAGTATGAGCCAATTATCCGCATTAATTCCCAGTCCGGCAAGGGCGGTGCAGCCTTTATCATGCAGGACACCTTCGGCTATGAACTGCCGAAAGCTATGCATCCTGAATTCGGCGCACTGGTAAAGGCTGAATGTGACAAAATCGGCAGAGAATTATCAGCGGATGAGCTGATGGAGGTCTTTAACCGCAACTACATCAACAATGAGCAAAAGCTGTGGCTCGTTCATCATGTCATTACCAACGTGGGCACCGATGAGGCAACCTTCCGCGGTGTACTGCATCTTGTCAAAGCCAATAAGGACATTGAAGTGTACGGCGAAGGCAACGGCCCGATTGACGCTTTCTTCAACGCACTCAAATCCATCGGCATCAACGGCTTTTCTTTCGTTTCCTACAGTGAACACGCTATCTCTCAAGGCTCGGATTCCAAAGCGATTTCTTATATCCAGCTCAAGGATCCCATGGGCAAAAATATCTTTGGTGTGGGTATCTCCCATGGTATCTTCAAAGCCTCTGTCCGTGGTATTCTTTGTGCTATCAACCGTTCTGGCGAGGAACTGATTGTCAACGGCGAATCCATCTGATTTTTAACGCACACATATATACAGCCCGCTCCACTTTTTACATGGAGCGGGCTGTCTGTTTATCATGGTCACTGCCTCAGACCTGATCAATTGCTTTTAGAATCCGCCAGGGACGCTGCTTCGCAGCGGTGTCCACCGGACTTGACTCGCAGTACCTATTGGAAAGGGTTATCCCCTAAAAAGCTGAAATCAGAATAAATCGTCCGGATCATCATCATCGTCCAGCAGCGCAAAGGGAGAAGGAGCTGCCGGCTTTTTTTCTTCCTCTGTCCCAAGCCGCATGGTCAGCCCTGACAGTACTTCCGTCAGAGCACTCATATCCAGCGCCGGTGCCGGTGCTGCCGCTTCTTTATAATTGTCGGCAAGATAACAGAAATCCTCTTTCTCCAGGTTGACTTTATCAATACCAATATCCGCCATTTCCACCTCGCTGATATCTGTTCCGCTTGTTTCAGCTACGTCTACCACAAACTTTGCTTTCAGAAAAGCCTGCAAATTCTGCATCAGCTCATGCAGCTCCTCAAATGTCAGTCCATCCGTATATTCCGACATAAAATCAGCGCCTGTCATATCATTGACATAGCCCAGCAGCGGTTCCATCTCCGCTGCAAAAAAGCTCAGCCGTTCACCGGCTGTCGGCGGGTCTACCCGACAAAGCAACACCGATTTCCGCAATTCTACCGGCAGGCTCCGCACATCACCGTCAAATACGGCTGTCATAATGCTGACGCCCTTTCCATCATTCACGATATGGCGGATTCCTTCCGTCAATACAGCGCTGACCCTCGGTGTTAATGTATCCGGGTTCATCTCTCCCAGCGATACCAGATAGGCTTCCTCGCTGTCTTCATCTTCTGACCCTTCGGCGAGTGCATCCAGAAAGGCTTTCAGCTCTGCTGCCAGCGTTTCCTCGCCCTTCTGCGCAGTCAGAGCAAACGGGAAGGTCAATAAACCGGTAAACATCTCGCCGTAGGCACTCTGAAAGGCTGCTTCCAGTGTACGCTTTCCGTTGCCTTTTTTTCCTGCCAGAATCATTGCGGTTCTGCCAGAAAGCGTCCGGAAATACAATTCCTGGTCTGCAAAGGGAAGGCATCCGATCAGCATGGTTTCATATCGTTTCCGGTGGATCATATGCTCCGTATCCGGATGAGGCACCTCACTCTCATAGGCTTTAAGCAATTCTGCTGCCATGCGATCCCTCCGCTCATTCTGCATCGTCATCAATCAGATAGCTGTCATTATTCAGATTTCTCTCCCACTTATCAATTGCGTCCATAATATCCTTTTTGGAGGATGGTTTGAAATCTGCCATTGCTATATCAAAATCTGTCCGGCTGAGTTTGAAGCTGCCGCTTTTCAGCAATTCAATTGCTGCCTGTTCATTGCCTGCCTGCTGCATGATCTGCTCAAATACAGACTTCTTGACAATAGATGTGACACGTTCGATATCACGATAGTTATATCCCTCTGTCACTGCTGCCATATCGTCATAGGTAACATCATCCGCCAGCATCACAACACCTTCAAACTGCATACGGAAAGCATTGCTCCTTGCCTCCTTATCCGGCAGTGGTACACGAATCACCTCTGCTCTGTCCAGCATAGCGGAATCCACACGCTGAGGGTAGTTGGTTGCACCAATGAAAATAATGGACTTACCCGAGTTTTTCATACGGTTGTAGCCTGTCAGGAAGGAGGTTGTAATGGAGGCTGCATATTCCGGCATAGACTTCTGCGAACGGTTCCGGCACACGCCGTCTATTTCGTCAATGAATACGATACAGGGCGCACAATTCTCTGCTTCCTCAAACATTCTGGTCACAATTTTTTCCGCATCGCCCACATAGCGGCTGATAATATCCGAACCCACCAGAGATAAAAACTGGTAATCCTTATCCTTCATATTGACCAGCTCATTGGCAAAGGCTTCAATAATATATGTTTTACCGCAGCCCGGAGGACCTACAAAAAAGTAGGTATTCAGACGCGGAATTTTCAGGAAATCCAGCAGGGCTTCACAATTGGAATTAGTCACACAATCCGCCAGCTTATCCTTCAGCTCTGCCATACCCGATACATCCTTAAAGGAATGATTGGGCGCCTCCTTATGCCAGCTTTTTGCCATAGCGTCCAGTTTTTCCTTATCACTGTCTGCACCTCGCCCGCCGCCTGTTGTCTGGGAGGTCTTTTTGGCATCCTTGCCCTTTTCAAATTCCATTGCCTTCTGGGGGTCAATTTCCTTGAGAATCGCAATAATTCTGGCGCTGATGGATTCCTTTTCACGAAGATGATGATTCCTTTCCTCGCCAATGGTCATATCTGCCATTTCGCTCTGCAGCTCCGCTGCTCTCTGCAGATACTGACATTCCTCACTGCTGTGCTTACCGCCGTTTGTTTGCAGCACCAGCTGCGCTTTATTCAGATAAGCCCGATACAGATTCTCTCTTTTCTGTACGGCTATTGCATAATTCCGTTCCATTTCAGCTCTGTCCTCCTCTTGTCGCCGGCTTATACCTTACCCCAATCTCTGAGATAATCATCAAATTCTTCATCAGACATCGGCACAGAACCAAGGTCTGCATCCTGCTCGCTTTTCTCTGCCATTTCCGCTACGGTTTCAAAGTTGGCATCCACGCCGACACTCTTGGCTGCGCATTCATTAATCATAGAGGTCGTCGGGTCATCCAGCAATGTATCATAAATATCATCCGCTACGATCAGGTCGATCGGATCCGTATTCATGACCTTCTGTACCTCTGCATTCGATACCTTTTCTTCTGTTTTTTCATTAAACCAGCCGCTGGACTCGTTGTCCTCCAGCCATCCCATCCGCTGTGCCCTTACCTGGAACAGCAGCTTCTGGACATTCTGGGAGCCAACAGAAATCGCATTCATCGTTTTGATCGCACCGCTGAGGTCCCGCATTGCCAGATTCCAGTCACGCTCGTTTTCTATTTCCAGCAATCTCTTTTTTGCGTGTTTGACCATAACAAGGGACAGATAGGCATTTTTCAGGCGCTTTTCTGATTTTTTGCTGCTCTGGTTATTCTCACGGTCTACTCTGACAGCATTGGATTCGCTGACGATCTTCATCACGAACCGTTCCTCCAGCTGATTCAGCTTTACCTTTGTTTCAAATACTTTATCACGGAAATTACTGTCATCCCGTCTTGCCTTCTTCTTATCCAGTTCCTTGCGCTTTTTATTGATATCGCTCATCTTTTTGTCATCGCTCAGATAGCGTTCTGTTTTGGCGATTTCCTTATCCAGCTTTTCTTGTTCTCTTTCTGCCTTGCTCTTGAAAATTCCAAACATTGTTTTTTCCCTCCGTATCAGTTACTGATTCTGTGCTGCTCCGGCTCATTATTGATACCGTCGTTATCCAGGTCTTCTTCCATGCCCTTGATATCGTCATCCAACTGCTGCTGCTGTTGTCTGAGGTATTCCTCGTAATTCTTCATACCTTCTTCTTCCGCCTTCTGGTCTATTTCATCCTGGTGCACAATGTTCCGATAGGTGGTAACATCCTTGAGCATCTTACGGATAATCCTGGGATCCGAATTGATCGCATCAATCGAGGCGTCCAGCTCCGAAAACAGGTCTTCAAACTCAAATACCTGATTCTGGAGGTTTTTCATATTTTCAATATACTGTTTATTGACCCGTTCAATTTCCTCCCGTTCCTTTTCGGTGGTAATGCTGTTGATAGACAGCAGTGCATTTTCTGTATTGCTGATGGCTCTCTGCATTTCCTGTACGTTGGAATTCATGCCGGATATGCTGGTTTTAACACCATTGATCTGGCTTTTCAGTTCATTGACCTTTGCAAAAATAGCCGCATAATTCTGAATTTCGGGGGAAGCCGTTGCTACCTCCGCCGGACTCATGCGAACAATCTGGTCATATTTATCCTTATGGCGGATACTTTCTTCCTTGGCAATGCTTTTTGCCTCCGAGTAATCTGCCTGCAATCCAGCCAGCTTGTCATTAAGCTTGATAATGCTGTCCTGATAAGCAGCAATTTTCCGGTTCAGCTCTGCAATCAACTTATAGTGCTTAATGATTTCCAGACGCTGCTTCAGAATTTCCTCCTTATTTTCAATATCGGATTCCTTGATTGCTTCATGTCCCTTGGAAATACCAAATTTGATTGCCTTCATATAGGTTTCAGACACCTGGAAATGGCCCTCACACATCTCATTTTCGATATGCTCCGCAAAGAAAAACAATTCCTGGTCAATCGCATCACTTTCTGCCAGCATCAGCTGGGAGGATGTCTGCTTGCCGATAACCGCTTTGACAATTTTCAGATCCCTGTCAAACTCAGAAAGCTGTGCATTGGACAACAGCTCCTCCGACACGCTGGAACGGATTTTTTGTACGCTGATACTATCCAGTGCCGTCAGGATTTTCACCATATTCTGTCTGGTGGCATCCAGCTGCTGTTTCGGGTCCTCTCTTACGACAGGTTCTTCGACCGTTTCTTTTTTCTTCTTTCCAAATAAAAATCCCATGATCATTAACCTCCATTCCCGACGCTGTGCTGCCGCCGGCTTCTGCATGATTTTCAGGCTGCTTTTTCGCACAGGTCAAATTCATCTGATAATACATACTTTTCCGCATTTCCGACAGCAATTCTTGCTTTTAACCCCGCTGTCATCTTCACACCCACCTGCAGATTTTCCGCAGCATGGATATCAAAGGAAAAATTATAATACAGCTTTTTTTCTTTTCCGACGCAGATTTCTACGACAATCGTCTTGTCGCTTTCCGAACCGAAAAATGTCTGATCCAGCCACACAATCTCGTCCATTTTCAATTCACTGGCATTTGCAAGCGGAATCCGCTCGCTGGCATAATCTGAAAACCGCCCGTTTTCTATCGTATAGCGATGGCTGACCAGCTCAATGGTTATTCCGCCAAGACGGGTACTGCGATATTTTGCAATCATTTTTTCCAGTGCCTCCGTATGCTCTCCATCAGTAAAGCTCACGTGTGTAAACCCGCATATACCGCAGCGGACGGATTCACCGGACATTTCACTCCCGCAGAATTTACATTTCATTAAGTTCTCACCCCTGTTTCGATTCCTGTAACCAGCGTTCTGTACTGTGCTTTATATGCCTCCAGCTGATGACGGATTTTTGCGATTTCTTCTTTGAAATAGCGCCGCTTTTTATCTGCTTCTTCCCTTTTTTCAAACAGCGTCAGTCCCACAAAATCCACATCCGGGAACAGCTTATCTACCGCATCCTGCAGCACCTCGGTTTCTGCTTCACAAATCCGCAGATTTGCCTGATTATCCGGCGATTCCAGCGATGCAAGCAATTCCTTCCACTCATCGTGCTTTTTCCGTATCTCCGCCTGACGGGCAGAAATCGTCTGATAATTCTGCTCCAATTGCTGATTCCGTTCGGTTTCCTGACGGATGGTCTGTGTGATAGTATGCATTTCACTCTGCAAATTTTCACAAGCACTGCGGATACGGTCAATTTCCTCCTGCCCGCTTTCTAACTCCTTCTGCAACGCGGCATATGCCTCCTGCTTTTCATCCAGTGCCTTGCTGACCTCATCATATTTCTTTTTCAGCAAATCCACATCATTCATGCCAAGCTGTTCTTCTTTGCTGTTGATTTCTGCCATCATTTTCTGACGTTCCTCTGACAGATTGCCGATACGCTGCTGAATTTCCTCCAGCCGGAGGCGGTTATTTTCAATTTCTCCATTCAGCGTTTCACATTCTGTCCGGAATCTTTCCAGAGATGCATCCTGTTCCTGTATCGTCTGCTGCAGTGCGGCTATCGCGTCATCCTTTTCCGCTGTCTGCATTTTCAGCTCATTGCTTCTGGCAGCATATTCATCCAGTGCCTGTTCCCTTTTTTTCAGTGCAATCATGGATGCCGGAATGGTAATATCCCGGTAGCGGGCTATTTCCTCCCGATGTGCCTGTGACAAATCCTCGGCAGCTTTCAGTTCTGCCTGCAAGCGTTTGATTTCACGGTCAAGTTCCTCACACTGGCTGGTTTTTTCTGCCACATCTGACTGCACCGTTTCCTTTTCATTCTGCAAATGTGCAAGTGCTGCTTCCTGCTTTTCTGCCTCCTGCATCTGCCGCTGCAGCTCCTGCTGACCCAGCGCAACAGACTGTTCTTTTTCTGTTATCTGCTGCTGCAGTTCATGGCAGCGCTCCTGCTGTTCACGAAGCGCCTGCTCTGCCTGTTGCAGTTTCTCGTTCAGCTCCGGCAATTCTTCAGAGGCAATCGTCTGCATACGGCTCTGAGCCTCTTCATATTTTTGTTTCAGCCCCTCCGCCCTTGCCGCGGAGGTTTCCTGTGTTCCGTTGATCCTGTCCAGTTCTTCCTGGTAATGAAGGCATTCTTCCTCCGTCTTCTGCAGCTTTTCACGCTGTACGGCAACTGTTTGCCGCAGGTCTGTGGATTCCTTTTCCTTATCGGCTATATCGTCCCCCAGCATACGGGCAATATCCTTCAGCCGTTCCAGTTCATTATATTCCTCCTGAAAGCGTTCCTTTGCCCGATCCAGTTCCAGCTGCTGCTGTTCCTTTTCCTGATTCAATTCGTTCAGGTCAACGGTAGACAGCTTTTCAATTTCCTCGCGGATATGCTGACAGTCTGACTGAATCCCTTCCGCCTTACGCGCCTTTTCCGAAAGCAGTACACGCTTTTCTTCCAGCTCTCTTTGCCTGAGGCTGTACTCCTCAATCTGTTCCCCTGCGTTTTCCATTTCCTGACAGGTCGTTTCGATTTCGTCGTAAATTTTATCCAGTCGTTTTTTCCTGTCTGCCGCTGTACCGAATTCTTCCGACTTCGTTTTCTTTACCTGCAGCAGTGCCCTGCCAATCATAGACAGACTGGTAACAGCTGCCCGCAAATCACCTGTATCCAGCTGATCAGGCGATCCTCCTGTCATACTCTGTACATCCGCCAGCATATCAGTCATCAGACCCAGACTTTCCTCCAGCGTCAGACTATCTTTTTTTTCAAGGGAACGTATCGTTCGATTGGTTCGCTGAAAATCCATCAGTCCTCACCTCCTGCCTGCAGGGACACCACATCAAACATGGATTTGATGGTTGCCAACCGGACGCTTCTGACAGGTTTTTCACTCCGGGAGCCGGTTTCCCAGTCATAATCAAATATATGGATAGACACAGCGTCTGTAGCATCTATAGAGAAGCCTACTGCTGCCATCATCATTTCATTATCCACAACACCCACCAGCTTTTCTGCCAGTTCCGTCCGTGGTCTGGCGCCGAAAGCATCCTGCTCATTATCGCTGAAATTCACCAGAAATTTATCAAACTTCCCGGTAGGCGTATAGTACGGCACCGCATGACCGGCTGCGTCATTCGCACAATAAATCTTATCATATTCCAGCTCCTGACGGTAATGAATGGCATAGTACTTGGCAATGGCGCCATCTGCACGGAAGGCATAAATACCGATGGAAAAATCCGCTGTTTTCCGTATCGTAATCAGTCTGTCTGACAAAAGCACTGCGCCCAGCGAAATTGCCCGTTCCCTGTCCTCACTATTGACGATAATGCCCTCTGTACGCTCATCCCGGGAGCTGATTTCAAACATATCGTAAATCTGCTTTTTTACCAGATAGAAATTACCGAAACCGCCCACTATACCGATTTTGAAATTATCCTCATAGGTATTGACCCCATCGGTGACTGCCTCCAGCTTTTCTTTCAGAACGGAATAAATAATTTCATCATAGATATCCTTCAGATGCCTGTAAGTTACGATGACGCTGTCACCTTTATAGCTGACCTCCAGAAATTCTTCATCGTCCAGCGCATCCGGCATGAATTCCAGCTCCTTGAACGTATCCTCTACCGTTTCAGCATCGCTCATCAGTGCTTCTTCCAGCTCATCCACGGCTCTCAGGAAATCACCGTCATATGGCAGCTCGCCGGCATCCTTCCATTCGTCCGTTGCATGGATAGCCCGGTCTATCACTTTTTCCATATATTTTATGCCGGCATTACCAATTTCTTTTTCCGTATTTTCTCCTGCGCCGTCCCTTTTTTCCACCTTGACTTCCATATTATCGCCGCCCGACAATACCTTTGTCAGCGTAATATCCAGCGTTCCCCCGCCATAATCAATCAGCAGCACCCTGCCCTCAAAACTCTCATGCCGTATCTGCTGATAATTATAAGCAAAAAAGGCACTTGCAGCAGCCGGCTCACTCACAACCTCGGCTGTTTCCACAAAATCAAATTCACTGCAAATCCGGCTGAGTGTGGTTCTGCCGTCAAAGGTATTCAGGCTTTGACCCCACACCTCCGGCACACCTACCACCAGTCTGCCGATCCGTTCCTCGCCGATTTTGGCAAGCGCACTTTTCAGCACCTTTTCCAGAAAATAGGAAGCGATCTTTTCCGGGGTATTCACCTCATCATAATTCCTTGCCCGCAGATTTTCTTCATCCATCTGCTCATTCAGCAGCATCTTGAAGGCCTTGTAAATAATGATATTCTTATTGCCCGTCAGATTCTTGGCTGCCTTTCCGAATTTGTATTCATTCTTTCGTTTATTATATGAAACAACAGACGGAATATAGGGGCTGATATTATCCAGACTGATTGCTTCGGGCGTTTGTCTGTCATTGCGATAATGAGATATCAGCGTATAGGTACTTCCGAAATCTATTCCTAAATTGACCATAGTTTCCTCCTTCATCAGCCCTGCGTCAATAAGACAAGGTATGCTTTTTCTGCTCTGCCGGCTGATTTTGTTCCTGCTCGTCTGCTGTTTGTTTCAGTCTGCGTGTTTCGTATTTCATTTTGGTCATCATATTGATGGCATTGGTTTCCGACAATGGTACAGATACCATCTGATAAGCGTTCTCCAGCACTGCCTCTATTGTCCGGCTGCTTTCTTCTATCTGCTGCAATGTACGCCGGGTATGTTCTGCGCTGGCAGTTTCCTGATTCAGCTCCTGCCGGGACAGCTTCTGCCGCAGTTCGTAAGCCGATTTCCGCATCCGGGACTGCTTTTCTTCCATTGCCATGATGGTTTTATAAAAATCAAAGCTGATATCCTTGGCAGTAACCGCCTCTCCCCGCAGCGTGGACGCTGTACGGAAATATTCAAAGTAATAATCCAATGCCCGCACCATTGCGGTGATCAGCTCCGTATCCACAAATTCTGTCAGTTCGTTGACGATATTCTTATGCGTCAGTTCAATCACCTTTTGTCGGAAGCTGACGGCACTGAAGCTGACCGCCGCATCCACACAGGGCTTACTGAGCAGATCAATAGTCCGATCCAGCTGTGCATGGCTTTCTCCGAAACGATTGACATAAATTTTCTTGATAGCCCGCAGCATTCCCAGTTCATCCTGATAGGTGCTGCCGCCGATCATAAAAATACCATTTTCCACATCCACACAGTCAGCATATACCCGACAGATATACTGATACGGGTCTGCTTTTCCAAAAAATTCCATTTTAGCCTGTTTCATCTGTTCCCGCAGACTGCGGCTGTTGCACAGGCTCTCCTCCACGGCTGACAGAGAACGTTTCGGATTTTCCGGCAGGGAAAGATGCGCATGGCGCCGGTATTCCGGCGAATGATAGTAAGCATATATCACTGCCGTCATTGCCAAGATATCTCCCGGGGACATTCCTTCCTCATAGTCCGTGTGCAGCGCATAGCGGGTCATCATGCGCCGTATGCGATCAAAGCTGAGAGAATGATAAAAAACAGCCTTATCTCCCATAAAGCGGCGGACATTGTCATAAATATAAAAATTCATGGCATTTTCATACAGATCATGAAAATACGGTACCAGCTCTGGAAATAATGTATCATCCGTAAACAAATTATCCTCTGCCAGAAAATCACCGGAGGGCTTGAAAAAACGGATGCTTTCTCCCGCATAGCAGGAGGACGTGATAATAAAAATGTGACGGTTATTATCCTGATAATTCTTTGCACAAATTCTTTTCAGTTCTTCCAACGCAGACGGATAACGCACCAACGCCTGAAAAATATTCATCGGAAGAATCACTGCCACTCTGCTTTTGCGTTTCATCAGCCCGATCAGATCATTCAGTGCCTCGCCGAAGCCTTCCGCCGTCAGTCTGACCGACTTCCTGCCGCTTCTGAGCCGTTCCTTATCCGGCAATTCCGAAGCACGGCTGCCCAGACGCTTTCCTCCGCCGAACAGATTATCCATCAATCTGCCGCCCCGGTTATCATTCAATGCTTCGGCACTGATATTATCCATAGACGTCATCATACAGTTCTGGTAATCTTCTCCCGAGAAGGCATATACATATGCATATTTCAAAGCGATCAGACGATGATACAAATAGAAGCTCTGATTGGTCCGCACATAGCTTTCTGTATAGAAAGCATCGTCATCGTTGGCAAAAAACAAGTGAAACAGTCCCTTTGCTGCATCGAATTCCTGCATATTCCATCACCATCCCGTCTGTCGTTAATCAACTCTATTATACAACACCTTACACATTTTATCAACGTTTTCTCCATGCTTTTGTGGTATATTTCTTTTCCTGAGCGTGTCCATCACTGTGCGTATCTTTCATCGTATACGTATACAGATGCAAAAAAGCCTCCCGTCATACAGGAGGCTGATTCCAAACTACAATCCATCAGACAGACTGCATCAGTTTCCGGACGATTTCATCCGTATGCATTCCTCTGGAGCCTTTTACCAGAACCGTACATCCGTCCTCCAGCTGTCCCTGCAGCAAGGCAAAGGCTTCATCATTGTTTCCCGCAGTCAATACCGTGGGGCAGCCATGTTCTCTGGCACCCGCAGCCGTATGCTGCGAAAGGGAACCGACTGCTATCAGACAATCTACACCAACTTCCGCCAGATGTGTACCAACATCCGCATGCAGCACGGCAGATTTCTCCCCCAGCTCCAGCATATCAGCCAGAACGGCAATGCTTTTTTGTCCGGCAATGCTTTTCAACACATCCAGCGACACCTTGGTTGCCTCCGGACTCGCGTTGTAGCTGTCATCTATTACGGTATAACGTCCCAGCTGCCGTATCTGCTGACGCATCGGCGCATTCTGGTACTGATGCAGACCGGCTTGTATCACATCGTCCTGCAATCCGAGCGTTCTTGCAATAGCAATAGCCACCAGTGCATTGGTGACACTGTGAATTCCCAATGCCGGAATCTCAAATTGCTTTCTGCTGCCGCCGCCCACACAGGTAAACACTGTATGCAAGCCCTCATTCTTGATATCTTCTGCATAATAATCATTATGCCCGCCAATACCAAAGCTGACGGTGCGGAAGGGCTGGTTTCCGATCAGCTCCCGCAGCAGCGGGTCATCTCCGTTGACAAACAGCACACCATTTTTGTCAAAATGATTGGTGATTTTCAATTTTTCACTGCGGATATTTTCCTGTGTCTTCAGGTTCTCAATATGTGCATTGCCGATATTGGTCATAACCGCCATATCCGGACGGGAAATATCACACAGCCTATCCATTTCACCAAATTCAGAAATACCCATTTCAATCACCGCCGCCTTATGTGACGGTTCAATATCAAACATGGTAGAGGGCATACCGATCTGGCTGTTTTTATTGCCGCTGGTTTTCATCATGCACAATCCCTCAGAAAGTGCTGCGGCAATCATTTCCTTGGTACTGGTTTTTCCCACACTGCCAGTCACACCGATCAGCTTCAGACCGGTAAACTGGCTGCGGTATGCTGCTGCCAGCTTCTGAAGAGCAGACAGCGTATTGTCCACCCGGATACAGGGCTTTTCTGTTCCCTGCGGTACATCATATTCTGTCAATGCGGCAGCACCTGTCTGAAGACACTGCCCGATAAACTGGTGAGCGTCTACCCGTTCACCCCGTATCGGTACAAACAGTGAACCCTCTGTTACACTGCGGCTGTCATACTGCACGTTCGTTATCATGGTGTCTGCATCGCCGCACAGCAGCGTACCGCCTACGGCATTTGTAATCTCTCTGACTGTCATTGGTTTCATAATCAATCCTGCTTTCCACCCACGGAATACATTCCGATATCCGCGGCTTTTACTCAGCTTATTCTGGTAAACAGCTTCGGTCAGCTGCACCGGGGAAACTTTTCCTGAAAATTTGTGAATCGTGAATCATTCTGAAAATCAGTTTTTCTGCTCCGGTACCTGCTGTTGTCTTATACGTTTCCGCCAAGAATGTCTGCAATCACTTCACGCTCGTCATAGTGTGTTTTCCTGCCGTTTTTATCCTGATAATCCTCATGTCCCTTACCAGCCAGAACAATAATATCTCCATCCTGTGCGTGTTCGATACAATATCGGATCGCATCTGTACGATCAGGAATTGTCACATACTGACCATCTGTTTTTTCCATGCCTACCAGGATATCGGCAATAATGTCATTGACATCCTCAACACGGGAGTTATCCTCTGTAATGACGGACAGATCCGACAGCTTGCCTGATATTTCTCCCATTTCAAATCTGCGGTCTCTCGGTCGGTTGCCGCCTGCCCCAAACAGCGTAATCAGCCGATGAGGATGGTATTCCCTCAGTGTGGTCAGAATATTTTCCATGCTGACCGCATTATGGGCATAATCAATCAGCAGCGTATAATTTCCGGGCACCTGCACCGGTTCTACCCTGCCCTTGACCTTTACTTCATTCAGACCATCATAAATTGCCTGACGAGGAATATCAAAGTGTCTGCATACAGCAGCTGCTGCCAGCGCATTATGCACCGTAAACATACCCGGAATTGCAACATCCAATGCCATTTCCTCTGCACCGCTGACATCAAAGTGAACACCCAGATAGCCGGGTTTTGACAGCAGCTTTGCATTGGTTCCTCTGAGCTGCGCCTTTTCATCACAGCCATAGGTTTCAATACGGCAGGTATGGTTTTCTATCATTTTATCCGCCATAGGATCATCCACATTGATAATTCCCGTTGTACACTGGCGGAACAGACGGGATTTACATTCCAGATAATCCTCCATTGTGGGATGCTCCACACCGCCGATATGGTCATGTGAGAAATTGGTAAACACACCATAATCAAAAATAAATCCATCTGTACGGTGCCATTTAATTCCCAGTGAGGACGCCTCCATTACGCAGCACTTGCATCCGTCATTGATCATATCCCGCAGCGCTTTCTGAATCTCATAGGATTCTGGTGTTGTATTGGCGGTTTTGATGAGCTTATCCCCGTACAGAATGCCGAGGGTTCCAATGACGCCGGTTTTCATACCGCCTTTCTCCAGGATGGAGCGTATCATACAGGCGGTTGTGGTTTTGCCCTTGGTACCTGTTACGCCGATGGTTGTAAGCGTATCGGCAGGATTGCCGAAATATTCGGCAGACATAAATGCCAATGCCTTGCGGGTATCATCCACCCGTATCACGGCAGCACCGCTGACATCCATATCGTCACGGCTGACAATCAATGCTGCTGCACCGCTGCGTACTGCCTCCTGTGCATAACTATGACCATCTGCAGCCGCACCAACCAGACAGACGAACGCACAGCCCGGTACCACTTTACGGGAATCGTAAATCACATCGGAGATTTCCATATCCGTTGTACCCGCAAGCACCGTATAATTAATTCTTGTCAGAAGTTTTTCCAGTTTCAAAATCAATAACTCCTTTTATCATTGTATTACTTGTTGCAACCCAGACTGACACTTTTTCTGCCATTTACTGTCAACGGATAAATCTGATCAGAAAGAATCCTTATCATACAGATACTGGTAAAAAGCTGCATAATCCTCACGCCTGTCTGCCGTAAACTGAATGGCATCACGGGGATGCTGGTTCAGACGGCCTGTCAGCAGATAGGGAATATCATATCCCCATACAACGCCCTCTGCTTTCAGCTTATTGATATGCTGTTCAATAAATTTCAGAACAGGGGTAATGTGATATTTCGGATTTTTCAGGAAGCCCAGCAGCAATTCTGTCGGACAGTTGCCTGCACCACGCCCCATGCTGCTGACGGTAGAATCCAGATAGCTGACGCCCATGGTCAGCGTTTCAATTGTATTGGCAAAAGCCAGCTGCTGATTATTATGGGCATGGATACCAATAGATTTGCCGTATTTTTCACCGCATTCTATATATTTATCCGCCAGTCTTCTCATCTGTTCAGGGTACAAAGAACCGTAGCTGTCCACGATATAGATGGTATCCACACAGCTTCTGCCGATCAGTTCCAGTGCATCTCCTAGGTCGCTGTCATTGGCTTTTGACACTGCCATGATATTGATGGTTGTTTCGTAGCCCTTATTCTTGCAGTATTCCACAATCTCCAATGCAGATGGGATTGTATGCAGGTAGGTTGCCACACGGATCATATCGACCGGACTGTTTGCTTTGTCGCAAATATCCCTTCTGAAATTAGTCCGTCCCACATCTGCCATAACAGAGATTTTCAGATTGCTGTCGTTATCTCCCACAACATCATAAATATCCTGATCATCACAGAATTTCCATTTGCCGAATTTATCCGCATCAAACAGATCCCTGTCTGCCTTGTAGCCAAATTCCATGTAGTCAACGCCTGCTTTGATATTTGTCTTGTACAAATCCCTTACAAACGCATCTTCAAAATAAAAATTATTAACCAATCCGCCGTCCCTCATTGTACAGTCTACTACCTTGATATCTGGGCGGAACGAAACCAGCTCACCTTTTTTCAACATATGTATACCTCCTGACTTCAAAACCATCATTTTTGTTATAACACATCTATCCTATTATTTCAATATACGAACCAACCACCATCATTATACCCTATTCTTTCAAAAACTACAACCCTAATTGGCTACACTGCACGCCGAGCCGGCGCTCCCTAAACGCGTCAGTCGCTGCGCTTACGCTTCGCTTTGGTTAAGGCTTGCATTTCTTCACACCCGCGGAATACATTTAGTTACACACGACTTTTACGCAGCTTATTTTGGTTAGCAGTCACTCTGTGTGCCAACTATAATTTTACACTTTGCACGGAAATGAATTTTGCCGGCACTTCCCTGGGGGAAACCCTTTCCTAAAAAAATAAGTTCATTTTCGAAAGTGGAAAGATAATCCCCGCCCATTGTATAAAAAATACGTTCAGCAATCTGCCTCACAAAGTCAATACGGACATCCGGTGGACACTGCTGCACAGCTGTACCAGCATAGCCGGCAGACCAGCTCCAGTGCCCAAAGGACAGGGCTTAAATCAAGTTTTGGGAAAAACCCTAGTGCAAAAAGGTTTTTCCCAATGGCATATTACTGCCTTGCTGCGCCTGACTTTCTTGCTGCATCCATAACAGCCTGTGCGACTGTCTGACCGATACGTTTATCAAAGGCGTAGGGCAGGATATATTCTTCTTTCAGCTCTTTTTCATCTACGATAGATGCAATAGCATATGCTGCTGCCACCTTCATGTCATCGTTGATTTCCTTGGCACGACAATCCAGTGCTCCGCGGAAAATGCCCGGGAAGCACAGCACATTATTAATCTGATTCGGAAAATCAGACCGGCCGGTTCCGATCACTCTGGCACCTGCTGCCTTTGCCAGATCCGGCATGATTTCAGGCGTAGGATTGGACATGGCAAATACAATTGCATCCTGATTCATGGAACGTACCATATCCTCGCTGACAATATTCGGTGCAGATACACCGATAAATACGTCTGTTCCCTTCATCGCATCAGAAAGTGTACCTGTCAGATGTTCACGGTTAGTGATAGCTGCCATTTCTGCTTTGGCACTATTCAGTCTTTCGTCACCTTCGCAGATGATGCCTACGCTGTCACAAAGGGTCAGGTGCTGTACGCCCATCTTCATAATCAGCTTGGAAATAGCAATTCCTGCAGAACCTGCACCATTAACAACCACTTTGATTTCACCGATATTCTTTCCGACTACCTTGAGGGCATTGACAAGCGCAGCAGCAACCACTACTGCCGTACCGTGCTGGTCGTCGTGGAATACGGGAATATCACAAAGCTCTTTCAGCTTCTTTTCAATTTCAAAGCATCTGGGCGCCGCAATATCCTCCAGGTTGATGCCGCCAAAGCTGCCGGAAATCAGGTATACTGTACGGACAATTTCATCCACATCCTTGGAGCGTACACAAAGCGGGAATGCGTCTACATCGCCGAATTCCTTGAACAAAGCGCACTTGCCCTCCATAACGGGCATACCGGCTTCCGGTCCGATATCTCCCAGTCCAAGAACTGCCGTACCGTCCGTGATAACAGCTACCAGATTATTTCTTCTGGTCAGCTGGAAGGACTTGTCATAATCCTTCTGTATTTCCAGACAAGGCTCTGCTACGCCGGGCGTATATGCCAGAGAAAGCTCCTCTGAATTCGTAATCGGCGCACGGGAAATAACCTCGATCTTTCCGTTCCATTCATAATGTTTTTCAAGGGATTGCTGTCTAATATCCATTTTCTTTTTCCTTTCTGTTACATATCTGCGGACTCTTATTTCGTTACATGGCTGATCAGACCGCCGTCCCGGATGATGCCCTGGATAAACGGCGGGAACGGTTCTGCCTGGTAGGTTTTGCCCGTTGTATGGTCAGTAATCACACCTGTATCAAAATCAACCTCTACATCATTGCCTGCCTGAATTTCCTTTGCAGCCGCATCACATTCCAGAATCGGCAATCCGATATTGATCGCATTCCGGTAAAATATTCTTGCAAAGGTCGATGCAATCACACAGCTGATGCCCGATGCCTTGATCGCAATCGGTGCGTGCTCTCTGGAAGAACCGCAGCCGAAATTCTTTTCGGCAACCATGATATCGCCTTCCCTGACCTTTTTCGTGAAATCAATATCAATATCCTCCATGCAATGGGATGCCAGCTCTTTATGAGAACTGGTATTCAGATATCTTGCCGGAATAATTACATCTGTATCTACATTATCTCCGTACTTATGTACCGTACCGTGTGCTTTCATAAATGGTCCTCCAATCTAATCACAATTCTATGCCGCTCCTTACGGACATACTACCTTTGCCGGATCTGTAATATAGCCGGTTACAGCACTTGCAGCGGCTACAGCCGGGCTTGCCAGATAGACCTCTGACTCTACGTGTCCCATTCTGCCGACAAAGTTTCTGTTCGTGGTGGAAATCGCCTTTTCACCCTTTGCCAGAATACCCATATGACCGCCCAGACACGGACCGCACGTCGGTGTGGATACGACAGCGCCTGCTTCAATAAAGATATCAAACAGTCCCTCGTGCATTGCCTGTAAATACACATTCTGTGTACCCGGAATCACAATGCAGCGAACACCCTTCGCGACCTTCTTGCCCTTGAGTACCTCTGCAGCTGCCCTGAGATCAGAGATTCTGCCGTTGGTACAGGAGCCGATCACTGCCTGGTCAATCTTGACTTCTGTTTCGCCGATTTCATCCACAGTTCTGGCATTCTCGGGCAGATGCGGGAAGGCAACCGTAGGACGCAGCGCCGACAGGTCAATGGTATACTCTGCCTCATATTCTGCATCCTCATCCGCAGTATATTCCTTCGGCTCTCCCTGGAAACGATCCTTGATATACGCTCTTGTAATATCATCTACCGGGAAAATACCATTTTTCGCACCGGCTTCGATTGCCATATTGGCAATACAAAGTCTGTCGTCTATATTCAGATACTGCAGACCATCTCCGCAGAATTCCATAGATTTATACAATGCACCGTCCACGCCGATCATACCGATGATATGCAGGATCACGTCTTTACCGCTGACAAAGGGAGCCGGCTTTCCTGTCAGCACAAACCGGATAGCTGACGGCACCTTGAACCATGCCTTGCCGCTGATCATACCAGCTGCCATATCAGTTGAACCAACGCCCGTTGAAAATGCGCCCAATGCGCCGTATGTACAGGTATGGCTGTCTGCCCCAATGCAAAGCGTACCGGGACCTACCAATCCTTTTTCAGGCAGAAGAGCGTGTTCAATACCCATCTGTCCTACATCAAAAAAGTTCTTAATATCATATTTATCAGCGAAACGTCTTACCTGGGCACATTGCTCCGCTGCCTTAATGTCCTTATTCGGTGTAAAATGATCCATTACCATCGCAATCTTCGTGCGGTCAAATACAGAATCCGCATTTCCATCCTGAAATACATTGATTGCAACCGGGGAAGTGATATCATTTCCGAGTACCATATCCAGATTTGCTTCGATCAGCTGACCTGCCTTGACAGATTCCAGTCCAGCGTGAGCAGCCAGAATCTTCTGTGACATTGTCATTCCCATTATAATTGCCTCCTTTAATTCTTCTTTCCTTACAGCTGTTATTCTGTCAGTACTGCAATATTCCTGACGAACCTTCTCCATTATAGCATAATCCTGTCCCGATAACAAGCATCCTATTCAAATGTTTCATGATAAAACCGAATATTCTCATCCGTTATGGAATACAACACCACACCGTAATCCTCATCCTTGCCCAATGCAAAATCCTCTGTCATTTCCGGGTTGCCATGCACCATTTCCACCGTGCCGTCATCATTGACCGTATATGTCATTGTACTGTCAAATCCTCCGATGGTAACCAGCCCCTTTCCCTCCGGTTTGAACCAGAGAATGGACCCGTAATACCATGCATCCTTATCCGCACCGGGAACAACCTTTTCCGGACTGGAACCGAATTTCGTTCCGTCCAGGTACATCCACCCACCCTGCAGCAGCAGCTCCTGTGCCTGCTTTGCATCATGGACTGCTTTGGGATAAGGCAGTCCATCATCGTCCTCCTCATCCTCTCCGCCTTTTTCCGAAACGGCAGAAGCAGCAGATTCTTCTTGTCCGGAAGCAGATGCATTCGTTTCCTTTTGATCATGACAGCCCCCGAGCATCAGCGCTGCAGCAAACAGCACAGCTGTCATTTTCAATGATACATTTTTCATTTTTAACCCCCGATATTACAATATGCACCGCCATAACGTACAGATAGACGCTTTGACGGTGCGTAATGCTTATTCTTTAAACAGATTTTTAACCTTATCAAAAAAGCTGGAGCGCTTCTGATAATTTTTGGTTGAACAACTCTTGTCAAATTCACGCAGAATTTTTTTCTGTTCCTCTGACAGATTTCTCGGAACCTCTACGGTGACCTTCACATACTGATCGCCTCTGCCCCTTGAGTTCAGATGCTGTATACCCTTGCCCTTGAGCTTGAAGATATCACCCGGCTGTGTTCCCGGATGTACCTGATAGCTTGATTTGCCGTCCAGTGTCGGCACAATCACCTCATGACCAAGTGCAGCCTGTGTGAACGTGATCGGAATCTCACACCAGACATCATCACCCTTGCGTTCAAATATCTCATGCTTCTTCACATTCACATAAACGTGCAGATCACCTGCCGGACCCCCGTTATAACCACTGTTACCATGTCCGCCGATATTGAGTATCTGATCCTGACTGATACCAGCGGGAACCGTTACCGTAACCGTTCTCTGGGAGCGGATTCTGCCTACGCCGGAGCACTTCGGACAGGGCTTTTCAATCACCTTGCCCTTGCCGCGGCACTTTTCGCAGCTCTGGGAGGTCTGTACCACACCAAATGGTGTCCGTTTCTGCGCTGTTACCTGACCTTTACCGTTACAATCCGGGCAGGTCTTCATGTTGGTTCCTTCAGAAGCACCGGTACCCTTACAATCCTTACAGGTTTCGATATTCTGGTATGTAACCTCTTTCTTGCAGCCCTTAGCGGCTTCTTCAAATTTGATGGTTACAGTTGCTTCTACATCTGATCCCTTTCTGGGCGCATTCTGGTTTCTCGGATTTCTTCCGCCGAATCCGCCGAAAAAGCTGTTAAAGATATCGCCGATATCTATATCCTGACCAAACGGGCTGCCGCCTCCGTAAGCGGTTGAACCTGCGCCGTAATTCGGGTCTACACCCGCAAAGCCGAATCGGTCATATCTGGAGCGTTTTTCTTTATCCGAAAGAATCTCATAGGCTTCATTTACTTCCTTGAACTTTGCTTCGGCCTCTTTATCTCCCGGATTAAGGTCGGGATGATATTTTTTCGCCTGCTTTCGGAAAGCTTTTTTTATCTCGTCATCAGATGCTCCCTTCTGAACGCCGAGCACCTCATAATAATCCCTTTTATCTGCCAAAATAACACACCCCGGTCTTTATAATGCATCATTCATCTACCTATACGCTGTCATTAAGTCACCAAAAGGGAAAACCATATTGCGGCTTTCCCTATGGCTTACCATTCTTTTTTAGTTATCGTCTACATCCGTGAAGTCAGCATTGTAAACGCCGTTGTCATCGCTCTGCGGAGCCTGCTGAGTAGCAGCGCCCTGTGCAGCTGCATCCTGATACAGTTTTTCGCTGACAGCATACATTGCCTTCTGCAGATCGTCCTTAGCAGACTGGATAGCATCCATATCGGTGCACTTGAGTGCCTTCTTAACTGCATCCAGCTTGGTATTCAGTGTATCCTTATCGCTGTCTGCAATATGCTCTCCGTTTTCGCTGAGCAGCTTTTCTACTGCATAGACCAGATTCTCAGCTTCATTTCTCTTGTCTACTTCTTCTCTGCGCTTCTTATCCTCAGCAGCATACTGTTCTGCATCCTTGATTGCCTTCTCGATATCATCCTTATTCATATTGGTGCTGGATGTGATCGTGATATGCTGCTCTCTGCCTGTTCCCAGATCCTTAGCAGATACGTTAACAATACCGTTTGCATCAATATCAAAAGTAACCTCGATCTGCGGTACGCCTCTCATAGCCGGTGCAATACCATCCAGTGCAAAAATACCAAGCTGCTTATTATCTCTTGCAAACTCTCTTTCGCCCTGCAGAACGTTGACCTCAACCTGTGTCTGGTTGTCAGCAGCTGTTGAGAAGATCTGGCTCTTTTTGGTCGGGATCGTTGTATTTCTATCAATAATCTTTGTCATAACGCCGCCCTGTGTTTCAACACCCAGTGAAAGCGGTGTAACATCCAGCAGCAGCAGACCCTGAACATCGCCTGCCAGTACGCCTGCCTGGATAGCAGCGCCGATAGCAACACATTCATCCGGGTTGATACCCTTGAACGGATCCTTGCCGATCAGACCCTTTACAGCATCCTGAACAGCCGGAATTCTGGAAGAACCGCCGACCATCAGAACCTTGTCGATCTCACCGATTGAAAGACCGGAATCTGCCAGAGCCTGACGAACCGGACCCATTGTCTTTTCAACAAGATCAGCAGTAAGCTCATTGAATTTTGCTCTTGTCAGTGTATAATCCAGATGCTTAGGACCTGTAGCATCTGCGGTAATGAAGGGGATATTGATTTCAGCAGAGGTGATGCCGGAAAGCTCAATCTTAGCCTTTTCAGCGGCTTCCTTGAGTCTCTGCATAGCCATCTTGTC
>CACZSU010000156.1 GCA_902783855.1 uncultured Ruminococcus sp. | reverse complement strand
CTGAAATACTTTACTCTGTTGTAATTCTTGGTTATATCCATACCGTCAACGATTATACTGCCGTTCGTGACCTTCTCTATTCCGCCGATCATATTGAGCATAGTACTTTTTCCACAGCCGCTCTTACCTGAAAAAACAACAAACTCACCGTCTTTTATATCAAATGTCAGACCGCTGAAAAGGATATTCGTACCAAATGCCTTGGTGACATTTTTTAGTTCGATCATAGTGCGCCTCCTTTTAATTCTTTGAGGGTGTTGTGTTTTTCGTCAAGTTTAGCGGCAATTATTACCGAAGTGATTTCGAGTATAAGCATTGTAACGGCTCCATAATAAATAATATTTGTTGAACCTATAACATATTTTTTATTTACTGCCAAAGATATCGCAACAGATACTGCCAGACTTATGATCAATGATAACAGCAGAACGAGATATCTATTAATGAAAGTTCTGCCTATTATCCTGCGTACAGCACGTTCTCGCTTGTTGATATTTATATCCACCATCAGGGTGCTTATATGCAGTGAAATATAGTAAGCTGTTAATAACAATAATACAAGAATAAACAATACAGTCATCGAAGTCACGCTCTTAATGTAATCTCTCGCCATTGAATCTGCAGAACTCATATCCGCCCTAACCGAGAGTATACCGCTTTTATTCAATATGCTTTTTGCAGTTTCCCTGTCTGTTGAAGCCAGTACAGTGTGATAATACAAATAATCATAATCAGCAGCATGGGGTACATATATTATTATAGGCGAAGATGCAACATTAAGGTACATATCCGTTGCAAAAGCATTAGTGTCGTCATACTGGTCGATAACAGCGATATCACCTTTTTTATAACCTATCCAATGTGTGTCGAAAGAATAAGAATAGCTCATCATTTTAAGCCATTCTTCAACGGTCTTTTTGTCATAGTGATTATATCTTTCCGGCAGCATGACCGTTATACCGTCAGCAGCGGGTGATATACCTGTCTGATGTGTTATATATTCATCCATTATGTCAGATGCAAGAACTATATTCTGTACATGAGGAAGGATATTTTCCATATCCGACGGATAATAATTTAAGCTGCTAAGCAGGAACACTCCGCATTTTTTGTCAAGAAGTTCAAGGTATCTGTCGTAGTCAGCCAGCAGCTTATCCATAAGCATACCGACTTTTTTGTGATCTTCTTCGTCCTCACTTGTGTAACCTATGGAATCTATCATCACCGCCCATTTAGGACTTTCACTCAGTTCTATCCTAGAGGAATTTTGGTAATTATTTTTGAAATATTCCACACTGTCCTTTTTCTGCTGCATAGCGGGAAGTCTGCTTAGCGAACAGAACGCACAGAGCACAGCTGCTGCGGAAATTGTTTTCAGCAGATAGTTTATCGGAAGATAGCCAGCTGAACTGTTTTCGTTTTTTAACGAAGAACAAACATCAACAAAGAATATTCCCATAAACACAACTGCATTGACAAAACATATTACTGCTGTTAACAATATATATTGCTTAACGATCAATAAAATCGCTGTGAAATGACTCATTATCAGCGCGGTCAAAAGACCGGATCCTATAAACACGAACGTATCAGTCAACAACGTTTTGACGAGTTGCTTAGAAATGCTGTTTCCGAGAGTAAGCTTTATGCATATCTCCTTTTTTGAATTTAGCATATCATATATCGCAATAAGAAGTATAGGCAAAGCACATAGAATACCTGCAACTGAATATGGATCATCTTTTTTGCTGTGCGGCGCAAGACCAAATTCGTATTTTTGTGCTAGTTCATTGCACACTTGATGTGTCAGATCATCTTCTCCACAGAAATAAAAAGCGGAGATAATATAATCGCCTGATACATAACTCTCTCTTTCACTTTCGTCTATCACCCTTAGTGAAATGCTGCCGCTGAGGATAGTCCTCAGATCACAACTGCCTGTGCCGATCTTTTTCTCTATCTCCGCTTTGCTTCCGTTAGTACAGCAATATATATCAACATCTGAATCGTTGTATTCATATATGGGGTAAACAGCACAAAGATCGTATTTTTCCGATACAGCTTCAAGAGTTTCAGCCATTTCTTTCTTATCATAGCCCTTATCGAATACTATGCAGTTGAGATCTTCTGTCATTCTGTCATACAGACCATCATAGGCGGTCTCACCGCAATATACGAGAAATATCAGCGCCATAAGCATAAAAACTGAATATTTTATAGTTTTAATCAATGTACTCCTCCACTATGTCAGCCCTTTAAGTATATTATTTCTCATCTCATTCTGCAGATCGCGTATCAGCGGGAGAAGTTCATGCAAAACCTTGCGGTCGTTATCAGTAAGCGGCGGTGCTCCTTCTTTGTCTTCTTTGATATTGCCATCATCGGTTATATCACAGGCTATTAGTCCCTTAGACATTGGAGAGTTTTTCGTATAGTAATTTAAGGATAATGAATAATTCCATTTGCCATTTCGGTCAACAGATGCAGTAAAATCGTATCTGTATTCGTAATCATCAAACGGAACGTGCCATGCATAATAATCCTCATAAGGACCGTAATCTGAACTGAGTTCCACACGAAACTCAAACTGGTTTTCACGAGGGCGCTGTGTCATTAGTAATTGTTCGCTGTTATCATAGTTGTAGCACTGTTGAAGAGTATAATAATTCTCTGCAGTAGCATTGTCCTCCATATTATTTATCTCTAGAAAAGGATAATAATATTTATCCATATATGCCAGCCACGCTTTATGTGTATTGGCTTTGATGATCGAATATACTATTGCAGCTGCCGCAATCAATATTACTATAACGATCCCGATTATAGCTTGCTTCTTTTTTAAAGCCTGTTTGTTTTTCAGCGCTTGTTTTTTTACTGCCGAATATGACGATATATGTTCTTCCATGATTCCTCCCGATTATAATACATAATACAATGACAAGATATGACTCTGAAGAACCATATCCTGTCACGTAGTAATAGTAAATATCTGCAGCGCAAACAAGTGCGCCTATTATTTAATTATCTTCACTTTTAGTTTCTCAATTAATATGTATTTCTTTTGCAAAAGAATGATTGTTAACTTAATTATTTTAGCATGAATTACAAACACTGTCAATAGCACACATATAGATATTAAAAAATGTGCAGTATACATATACGGATAGATTAATTAACTTAATTGATCGATAATCATATAATTATCCAACTTTTCTCTTAACAACACTCCAGTGAGAAATTTTCTGTGATCTGATATATCGTCTTTAGTGCTAGTAAGGGAAAGTTCTTCTCCTTGGCATTCTATCCTAAGTTCAGCTATGTTATCTTCCTGTCAACAATTATGAATAAAAAAGTCCCGAAACGCTTATATTTCGGGACTTTTTCGTATATGCTGATTTTTACTTCACAGTTATTGTGACTGCGTTCTTGATAGCGTTTGCAGTATCCCATGTGCCGCCTACTCTTGCAGCGATAGCTACTTTATAGGTCATGCCGGGTGTAAGGTTCTTGGGTGTTACATAGCTGTTGGTGGTGACGTTCGAGGTCTGAACTCTCCACTTGCCTGCAAGG
>CACZSU010000155.1 GCA_902783855.1 uncultured Ruminococcus sp. | reverse complement strand
CCTGAATAAATTCACACCCGCGGAATACATTTAACAGCACACGGCTTTTACGCAGCTTATTTTAACTGGCAGCTACTCTATTTGCTAACTATTATTTTACACTTTGGTCAGTTTCCCAGAGCTAGGAAAGGCGGAGAGATTTGGGGTATTTGTTTTTGAGAGTAGAGGAGGAGCATTTGCCGAAGCCGACAGGCATACCTTCGATCGTGACGGCAGTATAGCCTTTGGGGGCGGAGCAGTCGATTTCCATACCGCTGAGGAAAGCGGCAGTACGCGGGTCATCCAGGGTGAGAGGAAGGACACGGCGCAATTCAGAGGGATTGGAAGCGGAAAACAGGGCATGGGCGGGTTCAATACGCTTTTTAACAAATTCTCCGGCGAGAATACCGGCGCGGATAACGCCCAGTCCCTGCAGGGAAGAAATGCCTTTGGGCATAAGGTAAAGACGTTCGCCGATAATACGCAAGCTCATATCAGGGCGGCGCACAAAAATATCATCCATAAATTCCTCAGCTGCACGGAGCATTTCACGGGGCTGGGGCGGCAGCTTGTTTTGCGGCAGATCACGACGGGGGCCGCTGCCTGATTTGCGCAGCCGTGCGGCGAAGTGCCCCTCGCCGCCTTCCAGGGGAGTAATGCGCACAGCATTGTCCAGGTCTGTCTTACGACCGAAGGGTTCATCAATAGGGAATGGCTCCATGTCAGGACAAAGAGAAAGCAGCTGGCGGACGGTCATTTCGTTTTCTTCCGGGGAAAAGGTACAGGTCGAATAAACCATGATACCGCCGGGGCGAAGGGCGCTGACAGCTGACTGTAGGATAGAAAGCTGCCGTGCAGCGCAGGAGAGAACGTGTTCTCTGCTCCATTCATTGACAGCATCGGGATTTTTTCGGAACATACCTTCGCCGGAGCAGGGAGCATCTACCAAAACCTTATCAAAGCATTCTGACAGTGCAGGGCAGAGCACATCCGGATAGCAGCTTGATACAATGCCGTTGGCGATGCCCATTCTTTCAAAATTAGAAACGAGGACTGACGCACGGTTTCTGACGACCTCGTTTGACCAGATCAGACCGCTGCCGCTCAGCAAAGAGGCAATCTGCGCAGATTTCCCGCCGGGTGCAGCACACAGATCCAGCACATAGTCACCCTTTTCGATGTTCAGAAGCTGGACAGCCGAAGAAGCGGAGGGCTCCTGCACATAAAAAGCGCCGGCATGGTGCAGCGGAGAGCTGCCGATTTTCTGCACATCCGAAGGGATATAATAACCGTCCTGATAAAACGGCGATGGTTCTGTCCTGAAATCCAGCAAAGGCAGAAGCTGCCGGGGTGTTGTTTTCAGGCGGTTGATGCTGATACCTCTGAATGGCGGGTCGGAGAAGGACCTGACATAAGACTGGGTATCATCACCAAGTACGCGGTGCAGTTCCTCTATAAAATCCTGTGGTAAATTCATAAAAAAACCTGACTTTCTGATGGTATAAATCGGTCGGATCGGTTCATACTAACGATGGGAGTAAAATCCCGATATGCAAAAACGGCTGTCGTCCGATCCATTGAAACACGACAGGAATCACCAAAATCCGTGACCGGACTTCGGCTGTGACTGAATAAGGAGTTTTTACAATGAGCAAATCCAAAGCAAAAAAGCCTGACAGCAATGCACAGGACTGCAGAAATTCATCCGCAGATAACTGCGATCACAAGAGCGCAGAAAACTGCAATGACTGATAAGTCCGTCCCATCGTTTCAGTCTTCAGCGCAATAACCGGATCAGAAAAAACCGGTCATAAGGAATGCACCCGGCATCAGGGTATCCAGCCGGTAGACCTGATAATCCTCGGGCGTTCTGGCAGAGATGATTTCAAAACTCTGGTCACAGAATTCCGTCATAAACTGACGGCACATTCCGCACGGCATACAATAATCAGAGCCAATCAGCGGATTATTCTGCCGTTTACCGGTTATGCACATGGCAATGAATTTCCGGTGACCATGGCTGATGGCTGCGGCAAAGGCGCTTCTTTCGGCACAGACGCCCACAGGAAAGGACGAATTTTCAACATTCGCACCTGTAAAGATGGTTCCGTCTTCTGACAGAAGCGCTGCACCTACATAAAAACCGGAATAGGGAGCATATGCATTTTTTTGTACCTGAAAAGCTGCTTCGATCAATGACTGTTTATTATAATCCATCATCAATCCTCCATTCATCATTTTCCCCTATTATACCACATCTTATCCACAATAGAAAGTGAAATTGAATGAATTCTGAAACAGTATTTTCTCTTGCAGAATAAACAGGAGAAGCGAAATTGAAAATGGAAAGTGGAAAATGGAAAATTAAACTGCTTTCGGCAAAGAGGAATATACTGACTAAGGAGAGTTTACGCAACAGCGCCGCCGCTTTTGTATCGGCGTTCGCCGCCGGCGTGCCGCCGGTGTCGCGCACTCTCAGTTAAGTTATGCGCCCGCCAGAGTAGCTGATGTCACATAAATAATTGGATAAGGCAGGAAAAGGTCTTGACAAAATCGATTTTATAAAATATAATTGTATAAAATCAATTTGCCCAGCGGCACAAGGAGGTAGTATTGTATGCAAATTTATGATTTCAATGTGACAAGACCGGATGGTGAGGAACTGGCGCTCAGCAGCTTCAAAGGAAAGGTAATGCTGATTGTCAATACGGCTACAGGGTGTGGTTTTACTCCGCATTACAAAGACCTGGAGGCAATGTATGAGGAATTCCATGACAGCGGTCTGGAAATTATTGATATCCCCTGCAACCAGTTTGCAGGTCAGGCACCTGGAACCGATGAGGAAATCCAGCAGTTCTGTACGCTCAAATATCATACCCGTTTCCCGCAGATGAAGAAATCGGATGTCAACGGAGATAATGCGCTGCCTTTGTTTCAGTATCTGAAATCCTGTCAGGGATTCAAGGGCTTCGGGAAAAATCCGGCGGCACTGGCGCTGGCTGCTATGATGCTGAAGATCGACAAGAACTATAAAGATAATCCGGATATCAAATGGAATTTTACGAAATTTGTGGTGGACAGAGAGGGCAATGTGGTCGCCCGCTTTGAGCCGTCAGCAAGCATGAAGGAAGTCAGGGCTTGTGTTGAAAAACTGGTCCGCGGCTGAACGGACAGGAGGGACATGATGTCGGATATGGGGGCATATGATATGTTAAAGCTGGAGCATCAGCTGTGTTTTCCGCTGTACGCTGCCGCCAGAAAGGTGACGGCACTGTACCAGCCGCATCTGAGTAAGCTGGGAATAACGTATACGCAGTATATCGTATTTATGCTGCTGTGGGAGGAAAATTCACTATCTGTAGGAGAAATCTGCCGCCGCCTGTATCTGGACAGCGGAACGCTGACGCCGCTGTTGAAAAAGCTGGAAAAGGAAGGATATATCTACAGGCAGCGCAGCGAAAATGATGAACGGGTCGTGATGGTTTCTCTGACAGAAAAGGGAATGCTCCTGCGGGAGAAAGCAAAGGATATACCTGTGGCTGTGGGCGGCTGCGTTCCGCTGACAGAGGATAATGCAGTGATGCTGTATCAGCTGTTGTATCAGATACTCGGAGGGATCGCAACATGAGCCGTACAGAAACAAAAAACCGTGAAAAGGTCATTGTGCGTACAGGTGCTGTCGGCATCGCTGCCAATGTAGTGTTGGTGGTATTCAAGGCGGTTGTCGGTATATCGGTCAATTCAATTGCCATGATTCTGGATGCTGTCAACAACCTGACGGATGCTTTTTCAGCGATTGTAACCATCATCGGAACCAAGCTCGCCAATAAAGAGCCTACCAAAAAACATCCTTACGGTTTCGGCAGACTGGAATATATGAGCCAGCTGATTGTGGCGGCTTTGATTCTGTATGCGGGTATTACCTCAATCATTGAATCGGTCAAGAAAATCATCGCTCCCGAACAGGCGGATTACACGGCGGCTTCTCTGATCATTCTTGGCGTAGCTGTCATCGTCAAGCTGGTGCTGGGATTGTATGTCCGCAAAAAGGGAAAGGAAGTTCATTCCGGTACGTTAGAGGCATCCGGTTCGGATGCGTTGTTTGATGCCGTGATTTCCATTTCGGTTCTGCTAAGCGCAGGAATTTATCTGATTTTCGGTATTGCCCTGGAGGCATATGTAGGTGTGCTGATTTCGTTGGTGATTATCCGCTCCGGTCTGGAAATCATCGGTCAGGCAGTGGACGAAATGCTCGGTCACCGTGAAGCGGGCGAGCTGACACGTGCCGTAAAGCAATGCATTGCCCGGGAAGACGGCGTACATGGCATCTATGATCTGATGCTGCACGATTACGGTCCCGACCGGCATCTGGCTTCTGTACACATAGAGGTGGATGACAACCTGACCGCCGGGCAGATAGATGTTATGTCCCGCAATATTCAGGAACGCACCTATGAGGAAACCGGCGTCATTCTTACCGCAGTAGGCGTATATTCCAGAAATACGGAAGAGGGTGAATCCGCCCGGATACGCCGTGCCGTGCGGGAGCTTGTCTGTGAGCATGAACACGTGATACAGTTCCATGGATTCTATTTTGACGAAGAACATAAACGGATTTCATTTGATATCATTATTGATTTCGCAGCAGACCGGAAGGCGCTGTATCAGCATATCTATGAGGATGTCAGGACAAAATATCCGGAATATGAAATACGGATTACACTGGATTCGGATATCACTGACTGAGCGGGAACATAGGACAGAATACCATGAAAAGAAGGACGCTTCGTTGAGAAGTGTCCTTTGCTTTGTTGGTTATAAACGATATTAATTGGAATTTTTTGTTAAAAAAGACGGTTTTCAGACAGTGCTGTCATGGTATATAATGAGTGTATATATGTTTCGCAGCCCTGTTTCAGGGCAATGAGGAAAAATGAAAGTGGTGATAAGCCTATGAAAAAATATATTCTTGCTCTGGATGAGGGAACAACCAGCGTGAGAGCAATTCTCTTTAACCGTCAGGCAGAGGTTGTTGCCTGTGTACAGCATCCGTTTGCACAGATTTATCCGCAGCCCGGATGGGTGGAACAGGACCCGATGGAAATCTACGCAAATCAATATGCCGCCATGACGGAATGTATTGCCAAAAGCGGTATCGCACCGGATGAAATTGCTGCAATCGGCATTACCAACCAGCGTGAAACAACCGTTGTATGGGATAAGCATACCGGAAAGCCTGTTTATCATGCGATAGTATGGCAGTGCCGGAGAACGGCTGGTATCTGTGAGCAGATCGTGGCAGACGGAATGGAGGATTATATCCGTTCGGTAACAGGACTGCGGGCGGATGCGTATTTCAGTGCAACCAAGATCAAATGGATTTTAGATTCATCAGAAACGCTTCGCAGCCGTGCCATAAACGGAGAGCTGTTATTCGGAACGGTAGACACATGGCTGCTCTGGAAGCTGACAGACGGAAGGGTGCATATAACGGACAGAACCAATGCATCCCGTACCATGCTGTATGATTTACGCAGGGGCTGCTGGGATCAGAAGCTGCTGGATTATTTCGGCATTCCCGCGTCCATGCTGCCTGAAATCCGCAGCAGCAGCGAGGTATATACGCTGATCAACGTTATGGGCGCAGATATTCCCGTCAGCGGCATGGCAGGCGACCAGCAGGCGGCTTTATTCGGACAGGGCTGTTTTTCGCCCGGAGAAATCAAAACCACCTATGGAACCGGTTGTTTTCTGCTGGAGCACACCGGACAGGAGCCTGTACGGAGCAGCAATGGTCTGGTGACAACAGCCGCCGCAGCGGAAAAAGGGAAACCGTTTGAATACGCTCTGGAAGGCAGTGTATTTATCGGGGGAGCTGTGATGCAATGGCTGCGTGACGGTATGGGCTTGCTCAGAGATGTGGGTGACAGCGAATATTTTGCCCGCAAAACGGAGGACAGCGGCGGTGTGTATATTGTGCCGGCTTTTACGGGGCTGGGCGCACCGTACTGGAATATGCACAGTAAGGGTGTTATTACCGGTCTGACCCGTGGAACCCGACCGGAACATCTGATACGGGCGTCCCTGGAATCCATTGCGTACCAGACAAATGATCTGATCATGGCGATGGAATCGGACAGCGGGAGAAAAATAAGACGGATGAAGGCAGACGGGGGTGCGGCAGCCAATGATCTGCTGATGCAGTTTCAGGCAGACATTTCTGATCTGGAGGTCATTCGTCCGTTATCCAATGAAGCAACAGCAGCGGGTGCGGCATTTTTAGCCGGACTGGCAGTGGGATTCTATCAAAACCGTGAGGAGCTGCTGACACTTTGCAGGAGCGGCGGTCAGTTTATTCCGGAAATGGATGCATCACAAAGGGAGGACTGCCTGAAGGGCTGGAAAAAGGCTGTCCGCAGTGCCATTGTCAATGGTGAATGACAAAATCATACATTCTGACCACTGTCTGAAAGCAGTGATTGTGTTTGTAAAGGAGAATACCAAAAAATGGAAATCAGATTGTTGGAAAAGAAGGTGCCATCAACAGACGGTGTACATATGCTGTCGGGTGTTGTGATGATACCGGAGGGTGAAATCAGGGGTATATTTCAGATTGTACATGGCATGACGGAATATGTTATGCGGTATGAGCAGTTTATGAGCAGAATGGCAGATGCTGGATATATTGTATGCGGTTATGACCATCTGGGACATGGTCATACCGTAAATGACAAAAGTGAACTGGGGTTTATCGCCCATAAAAACGGATGGAAATATCTGGTAGATGATATAGCTGTATTTGCAGCAAGCATGAAACAGGAATACGGAAGGGATTTACCCTATATATTGTTCGGACACAGCATGGGGTCATTTGTTGCACGTTTGTCAGCGGCAAAATATGATTTTGAGGATAAGCTGATTCTGTCAGGGACAGGGGGACCGAATCCAGCCACGAAGGCGGGAATATCGGTTCTGAAAAAGATCAAGCGGATCAGGGGAGAGCATTTTGTATCGGAAAAAATAAACAACCTGATTTTCGGAACCTATAACAAGCGTTTTGGATATGATGATCCGAACAACTGGTTGAGCAATATTGAAGGCGTAAGAAAGGCATATGCGGATGATGAACTGTGCAATTACAGCTTTACGGTATCCGCATTGGAGGATCTGCTGCGGCTGAGCATGGAGAGCAACAAACGCCGCTGGTTCCGTTCCTGTGTCATAAAAAAGCCGGTATTGTTGTTATCAGGCGCAGACGATCCTGTAGGAGACTATGGCATGGGCGTCAAAAAAGTACATGACAGGCTGCGGGACAATGGAACGGATGTACACTTTATATTATATAAGAACTGTCGTCATGAGCTGCTTAACGATCTGTGCAGAGAAAAGGTGACGCAGGAAATCATCCGTTTCAGTGAAAAAGCAGATAATCAGAATGAAACAGAAACGATGGAGGTAAACAGACAATGAAGGATTTTTCACAATTAGCAAAAGAGCGGTATTCTGTACGTAAAATGACGGCAAAGGAGATTCCGCAGGAGGATGTAGAGAAGATTTTACAGGCAGGCATTTGTGCGCCCACAGCGGTAAACAACCAGCCGATTCATATCTGGGCGGTTGAAAGAGAGCAAGCGAGGGAGCAGCTTCTGACCTGTACGAAAATGCAGTTTATAGCTCCGGCAAAGCTGATACTGATCATTGGTGCGAAGCCGTCGGAGGCATGGGTCAGACCATTTGACGGAAAGAATTATGCAGAGATAGATGCTGCGATAGTGACCACGCAGATGATGCTGCAAATTCATGATCTGGGGTATGGTTCCACATGGATCGGGCATTTTGATGCAGAGAAGGTTAAGGCGATTTTCCCGGAAACGGCGGAATATGAGTTAGTGGCATTACTGCCTGTCGGTGGAATAGCACAGGGGTGTGAGCCGTCCCCTCGTCACCTTCAGACCAGACCCCGAGAGGAGCTTATAACGGTTTTATGACCGGCGTGCCGCCGGTGGCAGCGTGACGCTGCACCCTCACACTCTCAGTTAAGCTATGCGCCCGCCGGCTATGGAACTCCGCCCAGTGCCATAGGCTAAAAAAAAGCCCGCAGCTACTGTATAATGGAAAATGGAAAGTGGAAAATGGAAAATTAAACTGCTTTCGGCAAAGAGTGATTTAGTGACTAAGGGGAGTTTACGCAACAGCCCCGCAGCTATTGTATGAAGCTGCTCTGATTATTTTCCGCTGCCCGTTCCATTGAGGATCAGATACAGCGCATAGAGCAGGATCAGAAAGGCAATATTGATGGCGGTAAAATGCAGCAGATAACTGCGGCGCTTTTCCGGATAGGCGGCTGCCACTGCTTTATAGGAAATCAGACTTGCCATTGAAGCAATCAGCGTCCCCAGACCGCCGAGGTCAACACCAATTATCAGGTCGGTATATCTGTCTGTGAATCCCGAAAGCATCAGTGCCGCAGGTACATTGCTGATCAGCTGGCTTGCAGCAATGCCAATCAGTGCCTCACGTCCGCTGACCGTTTCTGTCAGCCATTGGCGTACAGACGGCAGGCTGCTGATATTGCCAATGAAAACAAAAAAACACACAAAGGTCAGCAGCAGACAATAATCCACCTTCAGCAGACTTTTCCTGTCCAGTATAAAGGCTGTTATTATGCTGATACCAAGAAATACCAGCCAAGGGATAATACGGCATACTGCCAGAATTCCTACCACGAAAACCAACGCATACAATACAGCCGAAATAGTTTGCTTTCGTGTAAAATGTACATCTGCATGAGGGAGTGCTTCAATCGGCTCCCGCTTGCCCAGCACCAGAAACAGGGTGATCAGAATCAGGGCAGCGGCAGTGTAGGGGATCATCAGGAATATAAACTCACCGAGCGTCATTCCGGACAAATCAAACAGATACAGGTTCTGCGGATTGCCCGAAGGCATCAGCATACTGCCCAGGTTAGCGGCTACTGTTTGTAAAATGACCGTAATGACGATTTTGTTTTCATGACCTGTCTGTCTGAGCGTCATGATTGCCAGAGGAACAAAGGTTACAAGGGCAACATCATTTGTGATAAACATGGACGAAAAGAAGCACAGCAGTACCAGCACTAAGCCTGACTGCATGGTGTTATGTGTAAAGCCTGTCAGCAGACGGCAGATTTCCGCAAAAATACCAATACTTTTCAACCCTTCCATTACCAGCATCAGCCCCAGAAGAATACCCAGTACCCGCACATCCACATAACCGAGATACGCTGCACCCGGGGGTTGAAAAAAAGCGGAAATCACTGCTAACAAAAAAGCAATACATAATACGGTTTCCGCCGCTATAAAATGTCTGAATTTAAGCCAGATGTTTTTCAAAGAATCAGTTCCTTTCTGAAAACGGATTGTTTCAATAAGTATTATAGCAGATTTTCTGCAATTCGCATAGCTTATTGTAAAATTCAGGGAAATTCCGCAAGCCGGTGTTGTGGTGCCGGCGGGGCTGTTTGTAAACCTGTTTTAGCAATTAGCTCAAAAAAGAAGCGATGCCGGAGGAATGTTGAATGGAAATACTAACAGAGATCAGAATGCTGTGTGAAGCAGCCGTATCGCCGTATACGCTGCATGAGCTGACAGCAGTTTCACGCAGTATCACAGATAAATATAAACGCCGCAGCGGCAGAGGAGAACGGCTTGTTGTCGAACCGGTTGAAGCAGCAGTGTATGCAGTTGTACGGATGCCCGCTACATTCGGAGCGGTTTACAGTGCATTGTATCATACGCTGGAATGTGTGCCGCTGCCGGAGAAATGCTCCCTGCTGGATGTGGGCGCCGGTACAGGCGCCGGCGCATTTGCGGCTGATTCACTGATAACATTATCGGAAGTAACCTGCCTGGAGCGGGAGCCGGCTATGCGGCGTCTTGGACAGGATTTTACTTCCCGCAGCAGCGGTGCTCTGCAAAATGCAGAATGGATTCCGTCTGACCTGACCAATGGGATTGTACAGCGCGGTGATATTGTGCTTTCATCCTATGTTTTGAATGAACTGTCTGATAGCTGCCGTGAAAAGGTCGTGCAGAATCTTTGGGAACAGACTGACCATCTTCTGCTGATCGTGGAGCCGGGAACACCTGAAGCATTTTCTCATCTGCGCCGGATACGCAGCCAGCTTCAGGAGCTGGGCGCCTGTATTGCTGCGCCCTGTGTATCCCAGCAGGAATGCCCGCTGGGACAGGATGACTGGTGCCATTTTACGGTACGGGTACGCAGAAGCAAGCTGCACAAACAGCTGAAAGAAGCGGATGTTCCTTATGAGGACGAAAAGTTTTCCTATCTTGCCGCCGTCAGAAATCCTGTCAGCGTAAAAGGCGCAAGAATTCTGCGCCATCCGCAGATTGCAAAGGGGAATATCCGTCTGAATGTCTGTGAGGGCAGCCGGACAGAACAGGTGGTAGTGACCAGAAAAGAAAAAGACCGCTTTAAAACAGCCCGTAAGGCAGAATGCGGTGATTTGCTGCCGGAAGCCTGAACAGTGGTAAGATAAGTTACAGCAGCAAGGTGTTGACATTTAGCGGAGAATTATGTACCATAATACTATAGACGTTATCAAAGAAAGGGGATGTCAGAATGGATGATGAAGAATTTATCAATTCAGCAGGGAAAATGGCAAACGAGCTTGTAAAGTTTACACAGGACCTGAATCTGAACGAAGAAATGTTCCTGGATCTGATTGAGGACAGCCTGTATCCGGTAGAACAATTTTTTGCGAACTATTCCTGTGCCATTATGGAGATTGAAACGAAGTTCAAGGTGTTGGACGAACAGTTTTCGCTGAAATATGACGGAAACCCGATTGAATCCATCCACTCCAGAGTAAAGGATTACGACAGCATTATCCGCAAAGTGATCCGTAAGAAAATACCGAGGGATCTGGATTCTATCGAAGAAAACATCAATGATATAGCAGGCGTGCGTGTGGTGTGCTCCTTTGTGGACGATATTTATCGTCTGGCAGACTGCCTGCTGCAGCAGGATGATATTACACTGATCCGCCGCAAGGATTACATCAAGAATCCCAAACCGACGGGCTATCGTAGCCTGCATCTGATCGTGTCAGTTCCGATTTTTCTTGAAAACGAGAAAAAGAATGTGAAGGTTGAAGTGCAGCTGCGGACAATTGCTATGGACTTCTGGGCAAGTCTGGAGCATAAGATGCGCTACAAGAAAAATATCTCACCTGAAATGCTGGAAAAATTATCTCATGAGCTGACGGATTGTGCTGAAATAAGCGCATCTCTTGACAGCCGTATGCAGAATGTACGTAACCTTATTCTTACAGAAGCAGGCAATGTACCGGGGCATTCAGAATAATTCAGCTATGAGGCAAAAGCCGGGGAAAGGGTGAGTGATTTCGATGGACAGAGATGAAAAGATATTGAAATTGAAGCTGGATATTATTTTCAAGCGGATTTTTGGCAATGCTGAAAATGAGGATATTATCAAAACATTCATAGAGGACCTGCTGGAATTGCCGCAAAAAAGCATACAGAATATTTATATTGATAACGTGGAGCTGGTACCGGCATTTATGGATCTGAAATTCAGCCGTCTGGATCTGAGAATGAAGCTTGACGACAGGATTGTGAACATTGAAATGCAGGTCAACAGCGAACCGGATTTCAGCAGCCGGACACTGTATTATTGGTCGAGATTGTTTACAGATGACCTGAAGGCAGGAGATGAATATGGTCAGCTGCGTCAGACGATCTGCATTAATATTATCAATTTCAATCATTTTACGTGTGAAGGATACCATTCGCATTTTCAGCTGATGGAAAAGGAGCGTCACGAGATTTTGTCGGATAAATTGTCGATTCATTTTTTTGAACTGCGCAAGATTGGCAAGTACCGGAAGAATAAGCGTATGGAGGACTGGCTGAACCTGATCAATGCAGAAACGGAGGGAGAACTGATGGATATACAGAATGCAACGGAAATACCCGAAGTGAAGAAGACAAT
>CACZSU010000154.1 GCA_902783855.1 uncultured Ruminococcus sp. | reverse complement strand
TCCGTCATGCCGCCTGACGCATGAAGAAAGCGGCGGGGGTGTTTCTGGCAAAAATTGATTTCCGTGCTAAGATAAAATTATAGTTAGCACCTGCCAACCTAAATGAGATGTGTAAAAGCCGTGCGCAATTGAATGCATTCTGCGGGTGTGAATTTATTCAAGCTATAACCAGAGCGGAACGTAGTGAAGCGACTGACGCGTTCAGGGTGCAGCGTCACGCTGCCGCCGGCTCGGCACCGTGGTAAATGTACAGAGTGTATTGAAAAGGACGGCGAAAGTTGGTATAATAGATAAAACAGATTTGTGGAAACAATTCAAAAAAGGAAGATGAAACAATGAATAAAGCGAGAAAAGCAGGGATGATGCTGTCTTCACTTTCTGTATTCAGTGGAGTCAGGAAACGCAGCGTTTTTGGTGCATATTATGCACTTTTGATGGCATTGGATGAGAATGTACAGGTTTTTCTGGAAAAATGGGGAAATTTTGTGGGGCTGCTATGTGCCAGAGGGTACAGTGACTGTCTGGCATATTGTCTGAGTAAAGCGGCTTTTTATGATGAAAATGCATTTTCTCGTGCAGCAGCGGCAGATCAGGTGCAAAAACTGACGCCGTATGAAACGGCTGCTGTAATCAGAGATATCCAAGCCATTCATTTTGCCGGACAGATTACGGCAGAGGATGTGCTTGACGATTACCGTTATCGGGAACAGCTGGGAGAGCTGGCTGACAGTCTGCCCCGCTGGGGTACCGGAAATCCGGTAGACGAATTCTGTGATGAAGACAAAGCGCCGCAGCGGCTGGCTGCTTACTATCGTCAGAACGGCTGCGGGAAATATGCCCGCTACAGAGCCTTTATCTGGCGTAATGAAGACATGATGCCGGTGCAGTTTCCTGACAAAGTAACGCTTTCTTCCCTGATTGGCTACCAGACGCAGCGGACAGCTGTAATAGAAAATACGACAGCCTTTTTAAGAGGTATTCCCAGCAATAATGTGCTGCTGTACGGTGACAGAGGAACCGGAAAGTCCTCTACTGTCAAAGCCATTCTGAACCGGTATTATACAGAAGGTCTGAGAGTGGTGGAAATGCCGAAGGAACGTCTGCCGGAATTTCCGCTGTTGGTTGAAAAGATTGCTGACATACCGCTGCACTTTATTATTTTCATTGATGATCTGTCATTCAGCGGCGAAGATAAGAGCTACGCCCAGCTTAAAGCTGTATTGGAGGGCGGACTGGCGGCAAGACCGGACAACACCCTGATTTATGCCACCTCAAACCGCAGACATCTCATAAAAGAAACCTTTTCTGACAGGTCAGGCGATGAGCTGCACCGCAATGATACCATGCAGGAAACCTTGTCCCTGTCCGACCGCTTTGGTCTGTCAGTTAATTTCAGCAAACCAGATAAAGAAACCTATCTGGAAATTGTTCGTGGTCTGGCAAAGGAGCACGGATTATACTGTGATATGGACAAGTTGCTGCGGGATGCCGAACAATGGGCAATCGTCAGAGGCGGTCGTTCACCCAGATGCGCTTTACAGTTTATTCGTTCCGCAATGGCGGAGCTGACAAAAGAGGAGGAAGGATGAAATGAAGAAGTTTAAAAGAATAGCAGCCGCTGTGCTGGCGGGTGTTCTGGTTCTTTCGGCAGGTGCCTGTATGCAGACCACCGATGACGAATACCCCGTTAAAATAGCCGGATATGAATTCAAGTCGAAGCCTCAGAAGGTTCTTTGCCTGAGTGATTCGCTGGCAGATGTGCTGATTGCCAGCGGATATACCGATTCCATTGTGGCAAAGACAGAGGAATGTGACCAACCGGAGCTGGATGGCGTTCCGTCTGTTGGCTCCAGAGAAAATCCCAGCTTTGCCAGAATCCAGACCATAGCCCCTGATGTCATTTTTGCAGACAAGACAGTTAACCCTGAAATTATCAAAAAGCTCGACCAGAATGATTATAATGTACTGAATATGATTCATGCTCAGGACGGCAAGGAATTATCTGTCCTGTATTCCTGTGTCGGCACAGTCATGGAAGGCAACAAAACAGGCAGCGCTAACGGCGCTCATAAAGCCAGCAGCCTGCTGCAGTCCTTTGACGCAATGGAAAGGGCGATTCCCACCGCTG
>CACZSU010000153.1 GCA_902783855.1 uncultured Ruminococcus sp. | reverse complement strand
GAGGGGCAACCAATACACGGCAAGCCCACAAAGTGAAGCCGGACAGTATGAAGGGTCAAAAGATTCGACCGAGAGCAGCGGGTGCGCCGGCTCGGCGCCCTCTTGTGGTCTTCCTCTTTGGTCTACCAACTACCCTTTGTCATAATAGCATGACCGGCGAATGCCGATACAAAATCTGCGGGGCTGTTTTGCAAAGTCGCCTTAGTTACTAAATCCCTCTTTGCCGAAAGCAGTTTAATTTTCCATTTTCCACTTTCCATTTTCCATTTTAGATAGCCGTGCCAGTTCCCCTTCAAGGGCGCCTTTTTCCAGCGAATCCTGATGCAAAAGCTGCGGGGCTGTTGCGTAAACTCCTCTTAGTGATTAAATCTCCCTCTGCTGCAATTCCTAACTCCTGATTTCAGTGCCGATACAAAATGAACAGCACTTTCTTTATGTACCGACCATCCCCAGTGCTGAGCCGGTGATGGTTATTTTATACAAAACTGTCAAAATGCATACTTGACAGATTGGAAAAAGTGTAGTTTAATGGTATTAAGGAGTATTGTACCATGTAACTAAGAGTGAAAATTCAACGACAACACGTAAATCAGATGTCCCTGTGCAGCTTTATGACTGTCGACATATTCACTTATGCCGCTGTCCGGATAACGGAGGTGAAATGTATGAAAGAATTAATCGGAAAAGGTGTTTCAAACGGTATCGCTATCGGAAAACTCTACTTCTTTAAAAAGTCCATTCTGGATATTCCCGATTATGAGGTGGACGATATCGAAGCTGAAATGGCAAGGTACCACGAGGGCATGGGGCTGGCTAAAGCTCAGCTCAAACTGATCTATGACAATGCCTGCGAAAAGGTCACACAAAAGGAATCTGTGATTTTTCAGACACATATCCTGATACTGGAGGATTCCAAATTCGTTGATCTGGTGGAAACTGCCATAAAAAAACGCAAAAACGCTGAATTTGCTGTCTACAACGCTTCTACAAAACTTGCTAATATGTTCAGAGCAATTGATGATGACTACTTCCGTGCAAGATGCAACGATATTATTGATGCTGCCCATATCCTGCTGCAGATTTTGCAGAATAAAAATGCAGCCGATGTTACAATTGAAGCAGACGACCCTGTTATCGTTGCCGCTACCGATCTGCTGCCCAGTGATACGATTTCTTTTGACGGAGAACACCTGCTGGGATTTGTCACAAACGGCGGCTCCCAGAATTCACATACATCCATCCTTGCCAGAACAATGGGTCTGCCGTCCGTTATTCAGATTCACGAACCACTCGGCGGTATGAATGGTCACATCGCTATTATTGATGGTCAGCTGGGTAAGGTAATTGTTGATCCTGATATCAATACGATGGCACTCTACCGTGCCAAAAGAGATCGCTATGTCCGCCAACAGCAGCGTCTGCAAAGTCAGATCGGGCTGCCTTCCGAAACAAAAAACAAACAATATATACGTCTGTCCGCCAATATCGGACGCATTGAAGATATTGAAAAAGCGAAGGCAGGCGATGCTGAGGGTATCGGACTGTTCCGCAGCGAGCTGCTGTTTATGAACCGTGAAACGCCGCCTGCTGAGAGCGAGCAGTTTGAAACCTATAAAACCATTATCCGTGCCTTTCCTGGTCAGAATGTTGTGATCAATACCGCTAACGGCGGTTCCGGCAAGGGAATGGATTATCTGGATATCCCATCTGAAAAAAATCCCGCACTTGGCTTTAAGGGAATCCGCATCTCTCTGGAAAATCCGGAATTTTTCCGCACCCAGCTGAGAGCTTTATACCGTGCCTCCGTCTATGGCAGATTGTCCATTCTTCTGCCTATGATCAGCAGTCTGGAAGAAATTGTCTACGTTAAAAGAGAAATCGAGAAAATCAAGCACAAGCTGCGGCTCAAGGGAGAACCCTTCAGCGATGAGGTTCGCCTCGGTGTGATGGTCGAAACCCCTGCCTGCGCTATTATTTCAGATGAAATCAGCAAAGAGGTGGATTTCCTTACCATCAATACCAACAATCTGATTCAGTATACACTGGCAATGGATCGGGAAAATCAGAAATTAGTGGACTTTTACCGTCCCTATCATCCCGCCGTCAGAAGACTGCTGAAAATGGTCATCGACAATGCACATCGCAACAGTAAACCAGTGGCAATTTACGGTGAAATGGTGGCTGACAGTGCTATTACCAAAAATCTGCTGGCACTGAAGGCGGATGAGCTTGTCCTTCGTCCTGCCAATCTTCTGGCTATCAAAGCCGCTGTCCGTGAAGCAGATACCAGCGATATCGACACCATTCTCACGGGTAAGCTGTGATGTTTTCTGCCTGAGTGTATCATTTTATTGGTAATAGAATGACTGCTAACCAGAATAAGCTGCGGGAAAGCCATGTGCAATCGAATGCATTCCGCGGGTGTGAATTTGTTCAGACTATAATATACTGATACAAGGCAAGCCCACACGAGGGAGATGCAATAGCAGAAGGGTCAAGGAATACGAACGAGAGCAGTGACACCGAAGGCTCGGCGCATAATTTCCATGGAAATCAATTTTTAATAATAGTTATTCTAAACAAGGCAAATTGTATAATTAAGATGGATCTCTTTTATTAAAAAATTATAGTTTTTTTAGGAAAGGGTTTCCCCCAGGGAAGTGCTGGCAAAAATTGATTTCCGTGTATAATTTCGCAAAATTGTTGACAAGCACATAAAAACGTGCTATAGTTACAGATAGAATCATTTATCTGCTGTGATGAGGAAGCGGAACAGAATTCACTGTGGACAGAGAACGAGGGTCATCGGCTGCAAGCCTTCGTGTACAGTTCTTTTCCGACACCGCCTCTGAGCTTTCCGACAACCGCTTTGCCTGAGTCGGAACGTCTGACGCACGTTATACCGTCTGAGATATCCGTATCTCCCGAGCGGTCTTTTATGACCGGAATCAGGGTGGAACCGTGGAGCTTTTTGCCTCACCCCTGCTGTGTTTATTTCGCAGCAGCGGTGGGGCTTTTCGTTTTCCTTCTGTCAGATAAAATTCGGATTTTTTATTGTTAATGGAGGTTTGCCATATGCTGAAAGTAACTTTGAAAGATGATGTCGTCAAGGAATTTGAAAACGGCGTCAGTGCTGCCGATGTCGCCAAGTCACTTGGTATGGGGTTGTACAAATCTGCCTGTGCCTGCAAAATTGATGGTGTAGTCTGCGATCTGAGAACCGTACTGGATAAGGATTGCCATCTGGAAATACTTACCTTTGATCAGGCAGACGGAAAGAAAGCCTTCTGGCACACTACTTCTCATATTCTCGCCCAGGCTGTCAAACGTCTGTACCCCTCTGCCCGCTTTGCCATCGGTCCCGCTATTGACAGCGGTTTCTATTATGACTTCGATGTGGAAAAGCCTTTCTCTCCGGAAGAACTGGAAAAGATTACTGCCGAGATGAAAAAAATCGTCAAGGAAGGTTTTGCAATCGAACGGTTTATGCTCCCGCCTGATGAGGCTGTCAGAATGCTGGAAGAAATGAACGAGCCTTATAAGGTCGAGCTGTGCCGGGAACATTCCGACAAGGGCGAGGATATCAGCTTCTACAAACAGGGCGAATTTACCGATCTCTGCGCCGGTCCCCATCTGATGAGCGTTGCTCCTGTCAAGGCAATCAAGCTGACTGCCTGCACCGGTGCTTACTGGAGAGGTGACAGCAAAAATCATCAGCTCTGCCGTGTGTACGGCGTATCCTTCCCCAAGGCTGCACAGCTGGAAGAACATCTGCAAAAACTGGAAGAAGCCAGACTGCGTGACCACAATAAAATCGGCCGTGAGCTGGAGTATTTTACAACCGTGGACTATGTGGGTCAGGGTCTGCCTGTCCTGCTGCCCAAGGGCGCAAGGGTCGTTCAGCTGCTGCAGAGATGGGTCGAGGATGTGGAACAGGCCAAGGGCTGTCAGCTGACCAAAACACCTCTTCTGGCAAAACGGGATCTGTATAAAATTTCAGGTCACTGGGATCACTACCGTGACGGTATGTTCGTCCTCGGTGATGCGGATGATGAATCCAAAGAATGCTTTGCGCTGCGCCCCATGACCTGCCCCTTCCAGTATCAGGTCTATCTTAACAAACAGCGTTCCTATCGTGACCTGCCCATGCGTCTGACAGAAACTTCTACACTGTTCCGCAACGAGGCCTCCGGCGAAATGCACGGTCTGATCCGTGTGCGTCAGTTTACCATTTCGGAAGGTCATTATGTGATCCGTCCCGACCAGCTGGAGGAAGAATTCAAGGGCTGTCTGGAGCTGGCAAAATATTGTTTGGATACGGTCGGACTTCTGGAGGACTGCACCTTCCGCTTCTCTCAGTGGGATCCTGCCAACCCCAACAACAAATATGAGGGTACCAAGGAACAATGGGAGGCAGCACAGGACGCTATGAAACGGATTCTGGATCATATCGGTCTGGAGTATGAAGTCGGTTTTGATGAAGCTGCCTTCTATGGTCCGAAGCTGGATATCCAGTACAAAAATGTGTTCGGAAAAGAAGATACCATCGTTACGATTCAGATTGATATGCTGCTGGCAGAACGTTTTGGTATGTACTATGTTGACAAGGACGGACAGAAAAAGCTGCCCTACATCATCCACAGAACTTCTCTGGGCTGTTATGAAAGAACGCTGACATATATGCTGGAGCATTTTGCAGGTGCGCTGCCCATGTGGCTGATGCCCGAACAGGTTCGTGTCATGCCTCTGAGTGAAAATCTTGCTGACAAAGCAAAGGAAATCGAAGCACAGCTGGCTGCTGCCGGTCTGAGAGTAACCTCTGATCTCCGCAGCGAAAAAATCGGATACAAAATCCGGGAAGCACAGCTGGAGAAAATCCCCTATATGCTGGTTATCGGCAACAAAGAGGTCGAAGAAGGCACCGTTTCTGTCCGCAGCAGAAAGAACGTCAATCTTGGCGCTATGCCGCTGGATGATTTTATCCGCATGGCAAAGGACGAAATTGACAGCAAGAAAAAAGACTGATTGCTTAGCACTTCATAAAAGCATAACTTTTACTTGAGGAGGCAGCTGAAATGACGGACAAAGAAAAAGCCGAAAAAGCAGTCGGATTACTGGAAAAGGCATATCCGGACGCCATCTGTTCCCTGGTTTACACAGACCCGCTGCAGCTGCTGATTGCCACCAGGCTGGCGGCGCAATGCACAGACAAGCGCGTAAATATGGTAACACCTGCGTTATTTGCACGTTTTCCCACCGCTGCGGATTTTGCAAAAGCTGATGTGGAAGAAATCGAGGAGCTGATCAAAACCTGCGGGCTTTACAAAACAAAAGCCCGTGATATTTCGGCGATGGCTAAGATGCTTTGCGATGTGTACAACGGCATTGTACCCGACAGCATTGAAGAATTAGTAAAGCTGCCCGGTATCGGCAGAAAAACAGCTAATCTCGTAGTAGGCGATATCTATGGAAAGCCTGCGGTTGTAGTAGACACGCACTGCATCCGCATTACTGCAAGGCTGGGATTTCATGATTGCAAAGATGCTGTCAGGATTGAGAAGCTTCTGCGGCCGCTGCTGCCGCCTGAAAAGTCCAATGATTTCTGTCACCGTCTGGTATTACACGGCAGGGCAGTATGTACGGCAAGAAAAGCAAAATGTGATCAATGCTGTCTGGCAGAAATCTGCGACCACCATGCCCATAGTAATGATCAAGCCACAACACAAGCGTAAGCAAATCTGAACGAGGAGCTTTATGGAAAATGGAAAGTGGAAAATGGAAAATGGAAAATTAAACTGCTTTCGACAAAGAGGGATTTAGTGACTAAGGCAACTTTACAAAACAGCCCCACAGCTTTTATATCGGCATTCGCCGGTCATGCTATTATGACAGCCGCTGGTTGGTAATCCCTTTTCCTTAACTCCCCTGCTACTATCCGCCCGCTTAAACTAATACAAGTCAAGCCCCACACGTAGGTGATGCAATAGTAGATGGGGCAAGGTATTCGACCGAGAGCAGTGACACCGGCGGCACACCGGTTGTCCTACGGACGATAGACGGGCTGTTTCCTGTACTCAGTCACGCTGCGGTGCCCCGTCTCCGCCGGGGCGTTCTCGCTCACATCATTTCATAGAGTACTTTACTGTAGTATGGGGAAGTTTGTTCGCTAAGTTTAATTTTGGTTTATAGCGGTTTTACTTTTCATTGGCGGATTGGTGTATGCATTGCGATACTATTAAACAAAAAATTTAAAAGCCGATACCGCAATGATCATGCGATACCGGCTTTTTTGTTCATTTGAAAAACATCTGTACTACAGATTATTCGTCTTTCTTGTCTTCGTCCTTGACTTCTTCCTCTGCTTCGTCCTTCTTCTCTTCCTCAGCTTCTTCTGCAGATGCACCAAAGATATTGAAACGGAACAGCTTGGATTCATCTTCCGGCTTCTGGCACTCGATGTGAGCGTTGCTGATTTTGCCGCCCTCAATCAACTGTGTCAGACCAATCAGCTGGCAGAGCTTGCTCTTCAGGTTCAGACGGTTGCCCTCATCCGTTACGAGAAAAACGTCACCTTCACATTTATCAATCTCTGCGAGGAAAGCCTGGACTTCAACATTATGTAACTCAATAGCTGCCATAGTAAAAACCTCCTAATTCGTTGAAACCGCATTCACACGGCTTCACACATACTCTTTCGTATTTTTCAGACAATCGCAGAGTACTTTACAATTATCCGAACAGGTCTTACCTGTTGACTTTATTATAACACATCCACCGGTATTGTCAATCGGTTTTTTCAAAATTCTTCTAATTGTTTTTATTAAATATGCAAAATAATTCTTGTTGATTTTTGTATATATATTACAAACGAAAAAAAATTGCACAATTTTTCTTCCCACCCCTCTCCCTTTCAAGCCAAAGTTATGATATTCCTTTCTATACCGGTATTTCTGCTCTCAATGACAGATATGCAGCTGTCTGTCCGCCATTTCCGCCAGCTGGCGGTCATGCGTTATCATTATAACCGTCACCCCATGGCGGTTCATCTGCCGCAGTACCGACAGGATTTCTTCACCCGACCGGCTGTCCAGACTGCCGGTCGGCTCATCCGCCAGCAGTATTCTCGGCGATGCGGCAATCGCACGGGCAATCGCTGTTCTCTGCTGCTGACCGCCTGACATCTGTCCGGGCAGATGGTGCATACGATGGGACAGCCCTACCTCCTGCAAAGCCTTTGCCGCAATTGCTTCCCGCTCGCTGCGGCGCACGCCCCGGTATACCAACGGCAACGCTACATTTTCCAGCGCACTCATAGATGGAATCAGATTAAAGCTCTGGAACACAAAGCTGATCTTTCGGCTGCGCACAGCGGAAAGCTCCTTTTCGCTGCAGCTTTCAATGGCTGTATGATCCAGACAATAAGAACCGCTGTCTGCCTTGTCAAGGCATCCGATAATGTTCATCAGTGTGGATTTTCCGGAGCCTGACTGACCTGTAATCGCCAGAAACTCCCCCTCCTGCACCGTCAGATTCAGATCATCCAGCACCACCAGACGCTCCGAACCAGTGGAATAGCTCTTTGTAATATGACGCATCCGAATAACATCCTGCATACTTTTTCCTCCCATCCAACTAAGGAACCACTGAATAAATCACGCCTGACGGCTCAGCACCTGTCTTACTTGCATCTTTCCCGTCATCTTGCACCAAATTCGCTTGAAAACCGTCAGGTTATCTGCACTCATTTGGTACTACCTGACGAAAAATCTGACTGCGCCATACAGGCACTGGATTTAATCAGTGTTTCCAAAAAAAAGACAGTACCCCCAAAAAAACGGATACTGTCTTTATTGTGCTTCATTATATATGGATTTATCCCTGTATGCTGTTACTTTTTCGGCGGTTTCCGGAAAATCATCGTATCACCGTTTTTCAGTGCGGACGAACGATGACTATCCTGTACCTGGCGGGCAGCAGGTCTGCGTTCTGCCGGCATCCGTTTGCGCTGCGGAATCGGCGCATCAGCCGGCGGCTGTCTTCTTTGGGGGACGGCGGCACTGCGTGAGGTCGTTCCGGGCTGCTGTACAGGCTTTCGTGTCTGCGGTCTTCTTCTTTCGGTCGGTGCTGCCGGAGGCGTTACCCGCTTTCTGGATGACGATGCCTGTTTGCTGACAGGACGTTCCGGTCTTGCCGCACGGGTTCGGGAGGCTGACGTGGAATCAACATAGACCATCTCATCATCTGATTCCCGTCTGCGTACAGTTTTGCGCCGTGGTGCTGAACGTGCAAAGGTCACTTCCCCGGTTTCTGACGAAGCAGCGGCAGGCTGGCGTGTCCGTACCCGGGAATTGTCTGTCCGGCTGTGTCCTTGTACCGAATTGCCGTAACGTTCCGCATAACGGCGTTCATCTCTTAACGACTTTGCCCTTACCCGTCTGTTGTCTACCGTCAGATAAAACGCAAACAGCGCAATCACCGTAATGTCAATGAGGATAATCAGAACCGTTATCAGTGTATAGCCCAGCGAAAACTCTGAATGCTCCTCTCCTTCATCATGATGTGTTATTCGTTCATTATAGGCGGGCAGGTTTTTCAGGTTGTCACTTGTCTTGCTGTTGCGCTCTGCGTATTCATCCAGATACAGGTTATTGTCACTGTAAATGACAAGCTCCGGTATCTGATTGAAGGCATTATCCTCTATTACCTTCGGATTGTGATAAAACACTGCTGCATTCATATTCGGACATTCATTAAAGGCTGATTCATTCAGCTTGGTATCACCGTTGAATTCTGCCCGCAGCAGCGTCTTGCACCCTGCAAAGGCATCCTTTTCGATTTCTTTGACATTATTCGGGAAAACCAGCTTTTTCAGATTGATGCAGTCACGGAAAGCATAGGACGCTATTTTTTTCACACCGCTGCCGAAATTCACAGAAGCAAGCGCCTGACAATGGTCAAATGCGCCTTCATTGATAACAGACACATTCTTAGGTATCGTCACTTCCGTCAGACCCGTTGAGGCAAAGCTATAGCTGTCGATCAATGTCAGTCTGTCGGTCAGATCCAGCTTTTTCAGCGCCTTGCAGCCGAAAAAAGCCCGCTGCCCGATCCGCTCCACCGAAGCTGGCATATATACATCACTCAGCTTTTCACAGCCCTCAAAGGCTGAGGTTTCGATTACGCTGACACTGCTGGGAATCATGATGTTTTTTATCACCTTATTGCCTGCAAAGGAATAGCTGCCGATTGTTTTGATGGTTTTGGGAATGCTTTTGATATCCGCTTTTCCGATATACTTCACCAGAATGCCATCGCCGATCACTACGAAATCACCCTTCTGGGACTCCATCCATTTGGTGTTTTCCAGTGCGTAACCTCCGAAATACCGCAGATTTTTCGGAAACTGGGGCTTCTTCAATTCCTTACAATTAATAAAGGCATAGTCCCCGATGTGATCTACGCTGTTTGGCAGCACAACCGATTCCAGGGCACTGCACTCCGAAAACGCAAATTTATCTATCTTTTCCAGACCATCGTCTATGCTCAGCTCCTTGAGCGCCGTACAGCCGGAAAAGGCTGACTGACCAATTGTCCTGACCGCTCCGGCAATATGCACCTTGTGCAGCGAGGTACATCCGGAAAACGCCGCTGTATCAATGGATTTGATCGTCCCGGCTATTTCCAGCTCCTTGAGTTTTTCATTATTCTTGAATGCAGCAGGACCAATAGATGTTACCACGCATTTGTCAATTTCTGTCGGCACGGATACATACAGACTTTGCCCTACATAGCTGACGATTTCTGCTGACTTTCCGTCCTCTGATATAACATATTTAAAATCACCCTTGTCCGCCACTTCCTTCGCCTGCACATATGCCGGTCTGAACAAGCCCGCACATATGATTCCTGCCGCAGCAACAGCCGTTATGTTCAATGCCCTGAATCCCATGGCAATACTCCTTTATCCCTTATGTCCCTGATCCGGGTTTGTACCTTCATCCGACACAAACTCCCATCCTTCCTCTATATCTTACCACACTCTCCCCCACTTTTCAACCCCTTCTCGGCAGGCGCCGAGCCGGCGCGGGCTGAACGCGTCAGTCGCTACACTACGTTTCGCTCTGGTTATAGCCTGAACATATTTACACCCGCGGAATGCATACACCAGCCCGCCAATTAAAAG
>CACZSU010000152.1 GCA_902783855.1 uncultured Ruminococcus sp. | reverse complement strand
TGCAATAGCAGAAGGGTCAAGGAATACGAACGAGAGCATTGACACCGGCGGCACGCCGGCGGACGATAGACGGGCTACTTTCTATGCGCCGTCACGCTGCGGTGACCCGGCGCTATGCCGCCGGGTCGTCCTCGCTCACCTCATTTCAGAGGGTACTTTACAGTAGCATAGGGAACTTTTTTCGCCAAGTCTGGTTTCGGTTTATAGCGGTTCAGCTTTTAATTGGCGGACTGGTGTACGCATTCCGCCGCTATTGTAAGAAGCAAAAAAATTCGTTTTTTCAGGAAGGGTTTCCCCCAGAGTAGCTGCACTGAGCTGACGCGTTCAGTCGCCGCCGCTGCTTGCACATCAGAGGGGGATGTGGTATAATGGTGACATAAAAAACGGTCTGACGGACAGATCGGGAATCATGGAGGTATGGACAATGTTTGATGCAGTAAAAACAAAGAATCAATGTGTAGAATGGATACGGGACTTTTTTGAGCATAACGGAAAGGACTGTAATGCGGTGGTTGGTATTTCCGGCGGGAAGGACAGCTCCGTCGTTGCAGCCCTCTGTGTGGAGGCACTTGGAAAAGAACGTGTAATCGGTGTGCTGATGCCCTGCGGTGAACAGCATGATATAGATATGGCAAAGCTGCTGGTAGATACCCTCGGTATCCGTCACTATGTCGTCAATATCCAGGATGCAGTGGAGGGACTGAAAAAACAGATACCCTTTGAATTGAGTACCCAGAGCCTGACAAATCTGCCGCCGAGAATCCGTATGTCAACCCTGTATGCGGTATCTCAGTCCCACAACGGCAGAGTGGCAAATACCTGCAATCTGTCAGAGGATTGGGTAGGCTATTCCACCCGTTACGGGGATGCTGCCGGTGATTTCAGCCCCTGTTCCTTCCTTACCGTAAATGAAGTCAAAGCAATCGGCAGAGTGCTGGGACTGCCGGATGTTCTGGTGGATAAGGTTCCTATTGATGGTCTTTGCGGTAAAACGGATGAGGATAATCTTGGCTTCACTTATGACGAACTGGACCGCTATATCCGTGAGGGTATTATGGAGGATCCGGTAAAAAAAGAAAAAATTGACCGTATGCACCGTATGAACCAGTTTAAGCTGCAGCTGATGCCCGCTTTTCATCCGGATAAAGCTGATGACTGAACTTTGATAAAGACTTGCCTTGCTCCGGGAGGAATACAGAATTGGATGAAAAACACCGTATCTTAAAAGACTATTTTGGTCATACAGATTTTCGCCCGGGTCAGCAGGCCATTGTGGATGAGCTGATCGCCGGACGGGATGTTCTCGGCATTATGCCGACTGGTGCGGGCAAATCCATTTGCTATCAGGTTCCCGCCATGCTGTTCGATGGTATCACACTGGTCATTTCGCCGCTGATTTCGCTGATGAAGGATCAGGTAACGTCTCTCATACAATCAGGGATACGGGCTGCATATCTGAACAGCTCGCTCTCTCTTTCCCAATACGGCAGAGTGCTGGACAATATCCGTGCCGGAAAATATAAAATCATTTATGTAGCACCCGAACGTCTGACAGCGGAAAGTTTTCTGGCAGTATGCAGACAAATCAACATTTCTCTTGTAGCAGTGGATGAAGCACATTGTGTTTCCCAGTGGGGACAGGATTTCCGTCCGGGATATCTGAAAATACCTGATTTTATCGCTGCTCTCCCCCGCCGGCCCATAACAGCTGCCTTTACCGCAACTGCTACGGAAGGCGTGCGGGAGGATATTCTGCGGCTTCTGCGGCTGCAGCAGCCGTTTACTCTGACAACCGGCTTTGATCGTCCGAATCTGTTTTTCTCCGTTGAGCGGCCTTCTGACAAAATTTTGCGCCTTCTGGAACTGATCTCCGAACGCCGTGACCGGACAGGCATCATCTACTGCTCCACCCGAAAGAACGTGGAGGAAATCTGTCAGCTTCTGTGTGATAACCAGATAGCTGCCACCCGCTACCATGCCGGTCTGTCGGAAGAAGAACGGCGGCAGAATCAGGAAGACTTTGTTTATGATAAAAAAACCGTTATGGTCGCCACCAATGCCTTCGGCATGGGAATTGACAAATCAAATGTTTCCTATGTTATCCACTACAATATGCCGAAAAATATAGAAAGCTATTATCAGGAAGCAGGCAGAGCCGGAAGGGACGGCTCCGAAGCAGAATGCATACTGCTGTACAGTCCCCTGGATGTACGTACCAATCAGTTCCTGATCGACAATTCCGACCCTAACCCTGAGCTGGATGATGCTGCCCGTATTGCCGTTCATCAGCAGGAATGTGAACGGCTGAAATATATGACATTTTATTGCACAACAAACGACTGCCTGCGGAATTATATGCTGAAATATTTTGGTGAAAAAGAAAAAAGCTACTGTGGGAAATGCTCCAACTGTCTGACCCGTTATGAAACAACAGATGCCACCATTGAAGCACAGAAAATACTCTCCTGCATCATCCGCTGCGGACAGAGGTTCGGACGCAGCACCATTATCCAGACCCTGCGCGGCACCAGAGAAAACAAACTGCACCAATATGGTCTTGACAATCTGACCACCTACGGCATTATGCGCGATACCAGTGTAAAGCAGCTGCGTTACCTTTTTCTCTGTCTGGAAGAAAAGGGCTATATCTACACAACAACAAGCGACTATCCTGTCGTGAAGGTCACTGCTGCCTGCCGTGAACTGCTGAAGGGGAATGCAAAGTTTACTGTCCGCATCCCCAAGGAACAACTACCGGCGAAAACACGTAAGCATACCGCAGATATAGATAGCGTTACAGATAAGGAACTGCTCGAAAAGCTGCGGGTGCTCAGACGGACGCTGGCGGATCAGGCAAATCTGCCGGTATACGTCATCTTCTCCAATGCAGCCCTGATAGATATGTGCCGGAAATGCCCCACGACTGAATCACAATTTCTGGAAATATCAGGAGTAGGCCGCCGAAAGCTGGAGCAGTACGGCAGTGCATTTCTGTCTGTCATCAAAAATCATCTGGACAGCAAGGGAGGTTCATAGAGTATACCCTGTACACATTGTACATGGATATCCGGAAAAAATACGGAGCGCAGAGCTGAGAAGTATGGGGGTTTTAACTCCGCACTTCACGCTCCACGCTCCTCACTTTATATAGTGTCATGGAGTTATCATTCTTTCCAGAATTGCGACTGCATTTCTGACACAGTCATCACAGGGACACAGCACCTTTCCTGTGCCTGCACCTTTCAGATCACCGCAGATGGTAGCGCCGCATTGCTTTTCAAATTCCGTCAGAAGCTGCCTTGCCTTTGGCGGAACAGGGCCGCTTCCATAGCTGAGCTTTCCCAGCACGATTCCGGCTCCGATCAGAGCACCGCAGGTTGCCTTCAGGCATCCCATGCCTGTACCAAAGGCAGCGCCTGCTGCAAAAGCCTCCTCTGTTGTCATTCCTGTCAGGTCTGTAAAGGCAGCCACAACTGCCTGGGCGCAGTTACAACCGCTGTGCTTAAGATCCACTGCCATTTGTTTTCTGTCCATACACAAAACCTCCTATAAGAATAAAAAGCCCGCTCTCATGTTATTTTCAGAGCGGGCTTTCAGATTGCACTACTTATCAGAACGAGAAAAACGGAATATAAGGCGATACCGAAACCGCTACAGTTCCGCAGATGATGCCAAGCACCACGCCAGCCAGCACATCAGTGGGATAATGTACCAGCACATACATTCTGGAAAACCCCATCAGACACGCATACATCAACACAGGCACAAATAACGGCGGCAGCATAAAGAACATCACCATCGTTACCGCAAAGCTGGACGAGGTATGACCGGACGGGAACGAATAATGAGCCGGATGCTTGATCAGCACGTCCTTACTGAAATCCCCGTTGCTGGGACGCACTCTGCCCACAATATGCTTGATTGTAACCTCTCCTGTCAGACCAGTAATCACCATTGCCAGAACCACGGTAAACCCTGTCAGCCGGTAGCGGTTCATCAACAACAGCGGAATCGCCAATGCAAACCAGATGTAACCATTGTTGCCGCTATAGGTAACAGGCACCAGAATCTTATTCAGAACAGGGGTATGCTTTGCAGCAAGCTTTCTGAGTATTTTATTGTCCCATGCAACAATTCGCCCAAGCATAGCATTCTCCTTTCTGAATCCTTAATATTACATACCCATTATATCATAAATTTCTTCCATAATCAAGCCTATATAACTTAGGCGGCGAGCCGCCGGCAGCGTGACGCTGCACCCTATACGCGTCAGTCGCTACGCCGGCGTGCCGCCGGTGTCACTGCTCTCGGTCGAATACCTTGCCCCATCTACTATTGCATCACCTACGTGTGGGCTTGACTTGTATTAGTTTAAGCGGGCGGATAATCAGCAGGGAGTTAAGGAAGGGAGTTTTCCAAAGGGGGGAACCTTAAGAGGGTACCCAATACACGGCAAGCACACACAGTGGAGCCGA
>CACZSU010000151.1 GCA_902783855.1 uncultured Ruminococcus sp. | reverse complement strand
TGCAATAGCAGAAGGGTCAAGGAATACGAACGAGAGCATTGACACCGGCGGCACGCCGGCGGACGATAGACGGGCTGTTTCCTGCACTCAGTCACGCTGCGGTGCCCCGGCAATGCCGGGGCGTCCTCGCTTATATCATTTCACAGGGTACTTTACAGTAGCATGAGGAAGTTTTTTCACTAAGTTTGGTTTTGGTTTTTAGCGGTTCCACTTTGAATTGGGGACTGCTATATGCATCCCGATGCTGTTGTAAGAAGCAAAAATTCGTTTTTTAGGCAGGGGGGCGGCTTGCCGCCGGTGTCGCACACTCTCTGTTAAATTTAGCGCCCGCCCGCTTTGGAACTCCGTCTTGTGGCAGTGGCTAAAAAACCACAGATTATCCTCAGAAGCTGCTCATATTTTTATTTATTCTCTATTATTTAAGCTCCGAAGGAACGTTTTTCCCCCCCGGAACGTATATGCAAATAGAAAATGGAAAATTAAAGCCGCCGCAATTCCTCATTCCTACTTCCTAATTCCTCATTCCTGATTCCTCTTACATCAGGTTTTTCAGCACGTATTGCAGTTCGGCATCATCGGCGATGTCCGTTTCAAGAATGGCGGCAGCCAGCTCCGTGTTGACGGGGAAAAGTTCAACAGGAACGGTGGCAATTCTGTCAGCAGTGGTGTCAATTTCAATATTGCAGTCACCGTCCAGAGAAATGTACAAAGGGTAATGGAAGGAGATACCTTCGGGAAGCATAACCTTGCCGCCGCTGGGCTGGGCAGAACAATTGGTATGGGTCATGCCGATCACTCTGACATTGCTGAAGCTGCCCATTATACTCGTCAGCATATCTCCCGCGCTTGCACAGGAGAAATTGGTCAGTATCGTAACAGGCAGGTCTTTATAAGTACCGTCACCGGTCAATGCCATCGGAAGCCGCAGCCCGTTGACCAGACGATTGCCGTCCAGATAATTGACCACCTCGGTGCTGTCAGAAAAGACAGATGCAACCGCTACAGCTACCTCGCCCAGACCGCCGCTGTTATTACGCATATCCAGAATCAGCCGTTTCATACCCTTGGCTTTCAGCTGTGCAATTCTTTTTTTGGTCAGCTCCGTAATGGCAGTATAATTTCCGTTGCTGTCAGGTACCAGGTCTTCGGGGTTATCGCTGTCCTCGTTGACGATTTTCAGCAGACCAATATCATCGCTGAGCATCCGTACAGTGAAGTTTTCAGCAAGATAGGTTTCTCCCGGGAAATAGGCGTGTGCGAATCTGCCCACAGCATCCATCCGCCGGTTATTATCGGCGCCCAGTGATTTCAGACGAACGGTCTTTTCCTTGCCGTCATCAGCCAGAAAGCTGACCTCGATTTCATCGCCGCCCTTGCCCGAAAGAGCCACCGGCTTAAAAAATTCTTCATTATCTGCAACCGGATAATTATCCACCAGACCCTCACCGGTTACATTCTGCAAAGCCGTTTCAACGGGCTGTCCGTCCCATGCGGTAATGACGGTACCGCTGTGGATGCCCTGTTTTTCAGCATCGCTGCCCTTTTCTACCATAAAGGCTTCTGTTTTTCCGTCCGCTACGGTGAACAGGATAAAACCGTAATCATTGCCGGCAGTGCGTTTTTCTGCTTCGGTATAGAGTTCCTCCCTGTCCGTCATGACCATCACGTGACCGTCCGGTATCAGGTATTGCAGCTTTAGCATAGCCGTATACAGACCCACAGGGTCCTGTTCCTGTTCCGCTTTTTCCACCAGCGGCAGCACCTCACGGTCAATAGCGTCAAAGTCAATGCTTTTGTAATCAGCATTAACGTAGGTCTTTTTCATATGCTCAATGGTATGATGATAAGCGTCTGTATAGGACATTTGTGAATAATTTATGATATCTGCGCCAAAAAAGCACAGCTTGTAATGGGAATAGAGCACGCCGGCGGTGATACTAAGTCCGAAAACGACGGCGCAGATATGAAAAACGACCTTTGTTTTTTTCAGCGCCGTCAGCAGCGGGAACAGCAGCGAGGATGCATACATTGCCGCATACAGGGAAAGCGCGGTTGTAATCGTTCCGTCATAGATATGCAGGGCAAGATGCACTCCGCAGGCAATCAGCGGAATCAGCGAGCAGATACTCCATACGGTCAGGTTCTTGTCTTTTTTGCGAAGGATATTCCCGACAACAGGAAACACAATGGCAGATATCAGCAGAAAAGCATACAAAAACAGGGTTTGCGGGTCAACAACTGCCAGGTCTGCCAGACAGATATATATACCTTTTACAATATAATTCATGGTTCATTCCTCCGGTGCTAGTGGTAAAAACTGATGGATTACTTTCGGCGTCAAACTATTTATTTATTTCAAAGTACATTTTGCCGCTGTCATCGGCAACGAATTTCAATGTTTTAATATATTTTTTATAGAAATTATCCATTTCATTCTGTTCTGCTGGAATTCTGGCTTCACTATAAATCTTTGATACCAGCTCCTTACCGTTATATTGCAGCAGATCGGGCAGATATTTTTTCAGAATCCGGAATAATACAATTTTTTTGAATTCGTCTATATTTCCCGTGCCGAAATCATCAATGGCACAGTAATAAATTTCATTTCCCGTCAGTGTTCTCTTGATTGCTTCGCTGACCTTTGAATATTCTACCATCATCAGGAAATGCGCTGTGGGCAGGGAGGATATCAGCCCCCAGTAATCCGAATCACTTGAAAACAGAATAAAGGAAGATACACCGTTCTGGTAATGCTCCTTACATACCGTCACTGACATTTTGATATCCACCAGGCTTTTCTGTTCCTTGACACGCTCCACCATGATATGCTCTACCTCAATAGGCACAAATTTTTCGATCATATCCCAGCCGGGATTGGTATGTATATCATCAAACAGAATCAGCTTATGGATTTTGGCAATCTCATACTTATTCAGACCGGCAATCACGCTGCACAACTTATAGGGATTGGAATTTTCGCAGTCCACCACAATCTCAACGCTGTCAGTGGTATTGATAAACTGATAGATCCTTTCCTTGATTTCCTCGTCCGCCTGCCGGTAGTTAGAGCGGGTGATATAGGAATCGTTATGCTGGCGGTAAATGACAGTGAAAAATTTGGAATCGTTATATAAAATACCGCCGCAGTCGTAGGGCTGCCAATGAATATATTGCTGGAAGGGGTAAAAATCCCGGTTTGCCATAAATTTGGTAAATTCTGCCTTGATCACCTTTTCCTGTGTAAATCTTGGTACAATAAACAAATCCTTGATATATTCCCAGTTGACATATTCGGGGAACAGCTCCTTACAGCGATTGATATTGTCGCTTATATACTTATTGATAGTTTCCATATATCTGGACGATGTGCCGTTGACCTTAATAATATGGATACCCCATTCCTCCAGCTGCCGGATATTTCCGGTATCGAACCAGGAAAGTTTGTCGATATTGGTCAGATTCATTTTCATTTCCATATCGGTCTTTTTGAAATTCATCATCAGCGCGGTTCTCAGCTTGCACAGATACCGGATAATCAGGCAAGCCTGGTTCTGCCGCAGAGTTTCTATCAGCTCTGGATTTTCTTCTCCGATCTGGTGTACAATATCCATACGAATACCGATCATAAATGCAATAGTAGTAACGTTATTTTTTGTATATGCCATACAAATCCTCCTTTCGTATCTATATTTTACACTAAATCCAACATTATTTCAATTCATATGTTAAATTTAACAATTCATTTGTAAGATGTGGTTTTTTGTTTTGGTTTGTCCGGATGCCGGAGCTGCGTTTATATACAATTGACTGCTGATTTGTAAAAAAGGCTGCATACAACCGATGAACTGTAGTTTATGCTGCAAAACGGCTATTATCTGTATATGGAATTTCTGCGCCTGTAGGGATATAATTAAAACAACCAAGAATGAATGCGGCGGCAAATCCGGAAAGGTCAGCGTTTTTCATTTTCAGGGAGCAGTCTTTTTTTGAAAAAGTCAATTATATAGTTCAGAGTTCTCGCAGCTTAGGGGCATTGACTGCTGAGTTATTTACATTACAAGCACTTTTGGGGAAGAGTTTCGTTGTATACGCTGGCAAGGATTTTCCGCCATATTTCATAAAAGACGCTCCGCAAAAAAGCAGGCAGGGTATGACTACAATCCATACCTTGCCTGCTTTAATTTATTACTGTATCATCATTCAGTTTTTCGCATTACGGCTTTGCGTTATGATACGTGTTCATAATCTGTGAACGGAACTGTTCAAATGACATATTCGCAGTATCGCCGCCGTCCTTCTCGCCCTCCAGGCTGAATCTGAATTCCTGTTCCTGATTCGCAAAAGTCAGGTAAGGCGTTATAATATCCTCATAATTCGATTTTGCCTGATTATACATTTTATTGAAATCGTCGTCGCTGGTCAGCATTTCTGTTTCTGAAAGCTTTTTCAGAGCCGCTGTATACTTATCCCTTACATACGAAAGCGCCGGCAGCGGTGAGTGTGTAACTGTATGCAGTATCAGCGGGTTTTTCTGTTTTTCCCCTGATGCCGCCGCTGTGTCGGCATAAGGATCCGCTGCCGCACAATTCTTGTTCAGTCCGTATGTGATGCCAAGCGTCCGGTCATTGTCATATACGATAAAGACCGCCTTTCCGTTATCCTTACGAAAATAAATATAATGATTATTATAATTATTGCGTATATCATCCGGGTCGCCCGCAAAATAGGTTGCCGCCATGAAATTAGCATAGCTGTCCGTGTCCAGCACCTTTTCCAGCTCGTCCTTCGTCAGATCAGATTGATTGATCACCTTCAGGAAATTGCTGATCGACTCATTTTTGGATGTCTTTTTATTCGTTTTCAGGTTGAAATTATATTTGATTCCTTTCTCATTTACCTGTATACCATAGGAATTCTCCGACTGATAATTGGCTCCTCTCCATCTGCCTGTGCGGTTGCCGGTATTGTCACACTCTGACCACATACATTTATACAGGTCACCCCCAAGCGCTGATGCGGGCAATCTCTTTTGCAGGAACTTCTTATCCACCGGTTCATAGATTTTCACCAGTCCATAGTTATTTCCATTTACCTTCAGCTGGGAAAGTCCGATCCTCTGCACCAGCGAATCTGTGGCTTCAAACAGCTTTGCTGCATATATTTCCCGTACATAAGTTTCATCATAACTGATATTCCACTTGATATCCATCCCGCTGAGGGTCGCAAAGGTTCGTTTCTTCCGCTCCTCCTTATCTGCATTACTCGTCCACTGCTTTGCCTCTGCACCGTAATCCTCCTGGTCGTCAAAGGTTTCATCAAAGCTGAGCTTGAAGCTGCACATATTCGGCGTTCCGTCATAATCATAGAAGGGGCGCAGCGACTGGTTTCCCTTCAAGCGGATGCCTGCTTCCTCTACCGTGTAGCTGTCTGTACCAATATGAAAGGTCACGTCTGCTTTACGGTATATGCCGGATTTCTGGTTATCATCGTTTTCACTGTATTTCTGATAGTCTGTCTGCAATTTCCCGATCTCGGTTTTACTCATCATGATTTCCACCGACACCTTGTTGTCCAGGTTAAACAGCGCATCATATAGCTTCATACCATCCTCTGCCGTTTCCTCATACGTATCTGAAACTGTTTCGGAATAATCAGCAATCAGCGAATTATCCTCCGTTTTGATATACTGTTTCTGGGTTTCTCCGCAGGCTGCCATACTGCCCGCTATCATTACAACCCCCATCAACAGCGGCAACCGTCTTTTCATAGCATTTCCTCATTTCATATTTTTTTATTGGCTGCTAAAGCCTTTATTTGCTTTCGCAGGATACATCTTTCAGTTTTCTCTGCCCTTGACCGGGTCTGACAGCATACACTCCGGGAACCATACCATAGCGCTTTTCATAAGCTGCACTGATCCGGCGGGCAAACGTTCCGGCGTATTCCGGTTTTACAAGATTCACCGTACACCCGCCAAAGCCGCCGCCTGTCATTCTTGCACCATACACGCCATCCATCGTCCACGCTGTTCCGGCTAAAAAATCCAGTTCTTCGCAGGATACCTCATAGTCATCCCGCAGCGAACAGTGCGACTGCTTCATTAACGCGCCGAACCTGTCATAATCCCCTGTGTTCAGGGCGGAAACAGCCTGTCTGGTACGTTCATTTTCGCTGACGGCGTGTCTGGCTCTTTTGCGGCACTGTTCATCCCTGACAGCATCTGCATACTGCCGGAACTGTGCAGGGCTGAGCGCACAAAGCGACGCAGCCGGAACCACCTTCTTCAATGCTGCCAGGGCATCCTCACACTGCTGTCTGCGTTCATTATAGGCACCTGCCGCCAGCGAGTGGCGCACGCCGCTGTTTACCAGCACCAGCGCTATCTTATCCGCCGGCAACGGCGCATAAGTATATTCCAGCGTCCGGGTATTCAGCAGCAAAGCATGATCTTCCCTTCCCATGGATGAGGCAAACTGATCCATTATTCCGCACTGCACACCAATGAACTGGTTCTCCGCAAACTGTCCAGCCAATGCCAGCACCTGTCCTGTCAGCGGCAGGTCAAACAGCTCTCTCAGAACAGCGCCTGTCACTATCTCTATGGCTGCCGAGGAGGATAAGCCCGCTCCGTCCGGCAGATCACTGTCATACACCAGATCTGCTCCATACGGCAGTTCATACCCGAACCGGCTCAATGCCAGCATCATTGCCTTGGGATAATCGCTCCACTCCCCTGTCAGGCGCAGGCTGTCCATATCATCCTCCGCTACACCCTTTTCGGCAAAACGGGTGGAAAACAGCCGCACCCTTCTGTCACTGCGCCGCACACCGGCGCACAGGATACCCGCATCAATGGCACAGGGGAATACGTACCCGCCGTTATAGTCCGTATGCTCTCCGATCAGGTTGACCCGTCCGGGAGCAAAGCAGACTGTCTGTGCCTGTTTTCCCATCACCGTTTTCAACAGCTCTTCAAGCCGTTCCTGATTCATATTTACCACCGCCTGTTCTGTTTTTTTCATTATAACGCATCTGCACAAAAATTAAAAGGAAAGTTTCATATTTTTTCAGCGGCGTGCCGCCGGTGTCACTGCTCTCGTTCGTATTCCTTGACCCTTCTGCTTTTGCATCTCCCACGTGTGGACTTGCCTTGTATCAGTATATAGCGCTCCGCTCTGGTTATAGCCTGAACATATTTACACCCGCGGAATGCATTCAGATGCACACGGCTTTTACACAGCTTATTCAAATTGTCAGTTACTCTATTTGCCAACTATTATCTTACACTTTGTCAGCAGGAATAGAAAATTTGAAATTTTTTGAATCATGGTGTAATATTTCCTTGTGTTCAGTTGTTATATCTATGAGAGCTGAATTCAGACAGGAACAACAAAAGGAGGGAGCTATCTCATGGATTCTGCAGATTATCACCGCATTGTGGACAAATACCTGGATGATGTCTACCGGACGGTACTGAGCTGCTGCAAAAACAAGGAAAATGCAGAGGATGCCGTACAGAATGCTTTTCTGAAATTAATGAATCTTCATCCGGACAAAGCCCGGTTCAACGATGATGAGCACATCAAACGCTGGCTGATCAGGGTTTCCCTGAATGAATGCAAAAACACATGGAAATCGTTCTGGAACAGGAACAAGGTGTCATTCGACGAATTGGATACAGATCCCTCCTACCGGGACGATACACACGCCGGGCTGAACGAGGTTCTGGATCAATTACCGCCGAATTACAGAGCAGTCATTCACCTGTATTACTATGACCGGTACAGTGTCAGAGAGGTGGCTGCCATTCTCGGGTTATCCGAATCGAATGTACAGGTCAGACTGAAACGAGCAAGGGATAAAATGAAAGTATTACTGAAGGAGGACTAACTATGGAACAGCAGGATAAAAGAATCAGCGAACTTTACACAGAGCTGTATGGCAATACACACGCAAGCGGGGAATTCAGGGAAAAAATTCATGCACTGCCGAAAAAAAAGCGTAAAAACCGAACCGTCACAAAGGTCATCTGCGGTCTGGCAGCCGCCGTGATCATGCTCATCGCAGGCAGCGTGATTGTTTCCGCTTCCAGAACAGAGTACGATACAGTTATTATCAACGGCGAGGAAAAAAAGGCAAGGTATGTGGACTTCGGCACCAATGTCCGTATGTGGGAATGTGTGATGAATGACACCATGTATTCCGTATTCATATACGGGGATTTCGACAGGGACAATGAAACACTGTATTTTGTGGAACATGATGATTACTTCCTGGCATCCACAAACCCCGATCAGACGCTCAATCTTTATACAGACATTGACAAAACCAACAATGCGGAAATCAAAGATATTGACGGCTCAACATATCTTTCCATTACAGACGCCGCCGGCACAACAAACATGATTTTTGACAGTGACGCAGCAGACGGTACAGCAGACGGCAAAATCACACGTGACGGTGATACCGCTGAAACCTATGCCATTCTTCCCAATGGCGCTGTTGTCAACACCATTATGCAAAAGCACGTGGGACTTCTGAGAACAATGGAAAGTGTGGTCTTCGGACGCAGCGAAAACGATTTCTGGAACCATATCTATGACGAGACGGACAGCAAATAATAGTGATCAGTGATTCAGCAGAGGGGCGCCGAGCCGGCGCTCCCATTGCTCTCAGTCGTATCTTTTGACCCTTCATACTGTTCAGCTCCTCTGTGTGGGCTTGCCGTGTATTGGGTACCCTCTTAAGGTTCCCACCTTTGGAAAACTCCCTTCCTTAACTCCCTGCTGCCATCCGCCCGCCTATTGTCCTGACGGACGATAGACGGGCTACTTTCTATGCCCAGTCACGCTGCAAAGTGTAAAATAATAGTTGGCAAATCGAATAACTGCCAATTAAAATGAGCTGCGTAAAAGCCGTGTGCTGTTAAATACATTCCGCGGGTGTGAATTTATTCAGGCTATAACCAGAGCGGAGCGTAAGCGCAGCGACTGACGCGTATAGGGTGCAGCGTCACGCTG
>CACZSU010000150.1 GCA_902783855.1 uncultured Ruminococcus sp. | reverse complement strand
GGACAGCAGCATATTATTGACATCTCTGGTATAGTTATCATTATTGACAGCTGAAACCAGAAGGGCATATCCCTCACTTCTGGTGATCCAGTTATAGAACGTCTGTCCTTCCCAGACCACATAGCCATGTCCCATGGTAGGAATGTTATCTGCCAGTGTATCCGGCACAACATTCGGTACGAAGCCTTCCTTATCACCAATAAACTTGATAACCTCATCACTTGCGCGCAGCTTTTCGACGGCTGTTATTGTCTTATTGGTTTTATCGCTGACATAGATATCGGCTTTACCATCCGAGCAGGTCGTCCATATTGAACTGCCGCTTGTTTTAGCATAGGCAGCATACTGGAAGGTGCCGGCTGCTGTTGTTTTATATGTGCCTGTCCATACGTAGGTGTTTCCGTCTGCCACCTTACTTGTGGCACTGACGGTGACAGTCTTTCCGTTTTCATACACCTCGAACTGAACGGCAGTACGGTTTTTATCCGTAATCGCAATCAGCTTCACATTGGCATTTTTCGTTGCAGAATTCGGCGATGAATACGTAAACCGTATCGGTTCTGCTGCCTGTACAGTGACCGCACACACAACTCTGTTGCCGTAGCTGTCAGTAAAGGTAATCGCTGCTTTACCAGGATTCTTTCCGACAATAAAGCATTTATCGGATGTAGAAGTATCCGTATCTACACTGGCAATATTGCTGTCGCTGGAAGCCCACCGGCAGCTTCTGCTGGAATAGCCCTGAATATACAATGTCTTTCCGACAGTCACCGTGCTGCTGTATCTGGAAAGGCTGACACCCGAAGATGATACGCCTAAGACAGTTATACTGCAGGTAGCCTTTGAACCAGATTCATCTGACGCAGTAATTACCGCCGTTCCGGCTGAAATACCGCTGACCACACCGTTTCTGACAAAAGCGACATTGGCATTGGAGGATGACCATTTGATGGCGGAACCATCCTCAGAGCTTGCCGTCAGCTTATAACTGTTACCAACACCTAATGAAGCAATTGAGGCGGAAATGGTAATATTGCTTTTCTCCTTAACGGTTACCTTGAGCGTTGCCTGAGCAGTACCGCCTGAAGGGTCATATACCGTAATCACAGCAGAACCGGTCTTTTTAGCCGTAATCAACCCGCTGGTGCTGACGGATGCCACACTGGCTGCCGAGGAACGATAAGCAACTTTACCGTTTGCAGGCGTTACGGTCGGATTCAGCGTATAGGTTTGTCCGATTATCATGGTACGGCTGCTCTCAGACAGTGTGATTTTCTGTAAAGGATCCTCTGTGACAGTTACAGTACAGCTGACTGTGTTGGACGAGTTATTATCTGTCGCCGTGATCACCGCGGTTCCGGGGGAAACACCCATCACCACACCTGACGGAGATACAGCAGCTACACCAGAATTCGAGCTTTTCCAGCTGAACGAATTCTTGCCGTCAGAGGATGTTGCCTTCAGCGTAAATGAAGTGCCGATTGTGGTTTTTCTGCTTTTTTCAGAAATACTCAGCGTTACCTGCTGCTGCGTTCCGGATGATTCGGACGGGCGGGGAGCCTCTCTTGTTTCGGTCGGCGTATTCGTCAGATACGTTATGGCATCCAGGGATGAAATATAGCCTACTGTTTCATCGGGCAGCCTGACCTGTATCCAGTTCAATCCGATAAAACGAAGTACGTCCAGCCGGACACCAGGTACCAATGTTCTGAGCTTGGGATAGCGTTCACCGGCACCCTTGTACAAATCAACGTAATCTTTCGTCATCGCATCTGTCGTAATTTCCAGATATTCACTGTTACAGTACCCTGTCTGTCCACCACCTGTCTGCACCTTTAACCATTGTGCATCTGTTTTTTCCAGAACAATCACGGATGTATTCTGCGGAAGACTCAATATAACCGGATAATCTGTTCCGGCACCGCTTCTTATACTGATTTCTGCTGTTGCAGCCGCCATAATCTGACTTTGAACAGCAGCCTGTGCATCCGCCATACAAAGCGTCGGTATGGCAGTACCGATCAAAGCTGCTGCCGAAAATACAGCCACTGTACGTTTCAGATTCAGCGGAAGTCTGCACAATTTCCCCCATAAATTGTCCATACCGTTTTTTTCTTTCCGTGCCAACGGTATCACATCCTTTCCCATTTTACCACAAATGTTACAACATCGACATAAACACACACTTACAATTGTAACAATTATAACTCATTTTTAATCATTTTGCAATAGACATATTGTATAAAGAATATTTTGACATTATATTATAATGGAACAACAATTAACATAGTTTTTATGGAAACACTGATTAAACCCAGTGCGTATATTACTCAGTCAGGTTGTACCAGATGAGTACAGATAACCTGACGGTTATCAAGCGAATCTGGTGCAAGCAAGACAGGTGCTGAGCCGTCAGGCGTAATTGATTCAGTGATTCTTTATGTATGGATATATGGGTTTTTCATGCAGATTCTGCTGCACCGCCTACTTCATAAGCCTGTCCATCATCCGGATAACCTCACCCAGATACCGCTTTTCAAACTGACCGAGCATATAATCAAACGCTATGAACGCAAGCCCATATCCGATCATCAGCACTGCCGGTATCATCTGACCATATTGCTGCAGCAATGCCTCTGCCATGCCCAATATGCCGACACATAAAAACAGATATATACTGCCGCTGCCAACTGCTGTCAATGCTTTCAGAACCACACGGAACCAGTGTCCCTGTATGGCTGTCCGCAGCATCGGATAATATCCTGTCAGCAGCAGATAAAGCAACACACCGCTTCTGTCAGTACACAGCAAACAAGCAATTATTCCCGATGCTGCAAAGGACAGCCAGGTGTACAACCGCCCGATTTTACAGGAAAAGCACAGATTCACAATTCCTGCTAAAACAGCGCAGACATATCCTCCCATCGGCAAATTGCCGGTGAGTACCAGCATGGCTGACGTCAGGGCTGCTGCTATACCGCCATAGGCTATTTTTCTTGTCCGGTTCACAATCATAACCCCTTCTGTCAATTACAGCAGCTATGACACAGACAGTCACTGCACAGCAGACAGGACAGGTATTCACAGCATCCGCCCGGACAGCAGTCAATGGAATTGCCATATGTTTTTCTCGTCTGAAAGCTGCCGTTGCGCTGCTGGGTCACACGGCTGAAAAAGGAGCGGTATTCTGCATCAGACGGATCCAGACGACAGGCGGCTGCCCCATAGTTATAGGCTTCCTCCAGCCATCCCTTGTGATACGATACCACTGCCATCAGATAATACCACTCTGCTGACCGTTCTGAGGGAACCACCTGGCGAAGCTGTTCCTCTGCTTCTTCAAAACGTCCGTTATTGATCAGAATCCTGACCTCTGAATAACGGGAACCATTCCGATTCTGTGCATAATAGCTACTGTCATTGTATGATCTGCCATAAGAGGAACCCTCTGCTGCGTTTTTGCGATGGCTCATAATCTCCTCGTAAGCGGCATTGATTTCCTTCATTTTCTCGGATGCCTGCTCTGCCAGCGGACTATTCTGGTAACGATCGGGATGGTATTTCTTAGCAAGCTCCCGATAGGCTTTTTTGACCTCCTCATCACTTGCGTCAGGTGAAATATGTAGTGTTTTATACGGATCGTTCATTTGCACCCTCCTTATTTATCTGCCAATGCCGAAGCATTCCAGGCATTCCATCCAGTCACGGCAGCACTTACAACAGTCCATACAGTTCCGGCAAAACGAGTCACTCTTTTCGCTCTCTCCTGACGGCGCAGGACTCTCCTGAGGTGGTGATGTCAGGCTCTGGTACAGCATCTGATACTGTTCATTCTGAGGCTCGGCGGTACAGGCTTTCTGTGCATATTCCTTTGCGTTTTCCAGCCATCCTCGCTTCAGATAAATAATAGCCATCCAGTAATTCCACTCCGTATCAGCGGATTGCTTCGGTATGGATTGCAGTACAGCTTCTGCCTGATCATATTGTTCTTCGGCAATCAACCGTCTGACTTCTTCATAATAACGCTGTAATTCCATCATTAACTCCTTATGAATCCAGTATATGATAGTAATCGGTATGTCCGGTATGCTTGTGCTTGTTCGTTTTTTCCGTCACTTTTTTCTGCTGGGCGGGCATTCCCTCGTATATGATATTATCCAGCACTGCTGCATAAGAATGCCGCTGCAGCAATTCATATGCCAGCACCATCTGCGAAGCTGTCAGGTTCAGAACCTCGTTACAATATTGCATGGTTTTTTGTATATCGCCGTCATATGCCGGCAAAAATGGATTGAAACAGTGGTGCTTCCTGTCCTTTTCCAGATCATCTGCCGCATCCATCAGATAAATCCATCTGCCGACATAATATCCGAACACACCCAATGTACGGCGTTGTTCCTCATCCTGAGAAAACATACGGCAGATGTTCCGTACCATAACGGCTGTCGCATCCGCAGCACGGTCAATGCCGGCATTGCTTTTCTCCGCTTCGCTTTGCTGCTGCATCATTTCTGCTGCTGCACGGTCAATTTCCGGATATGCCTTTGCTGCTTTGCGGTAGCTATGGCGCAGCAGCAATCTGCCGGAGAATGCCGCCGTTTTTTTCACAAACCCGCCGTCATGCATCGTATCCTGCAGCTTATAGTAACCCATCAGAACCGATACAGCGCCTGCCATACGAAAGGCTTCACTTTTGCTGCTGCAGAGCAGACATTTTTTTAAGGGATTGACCGTACATCTTCCCTGCTGTACACAGCAGTCCTCTCCCCGCACCGAAAGATACAGCATCGTCAGAACCGTACAGTCATAACTCAGTGTCAGGGTCGAAAACATCCCGTATTCCTTTTTCAGAACACGGCACAATCCGCAATAGACGCTTTTATAGAGTCTGTATTCCTTCAGCTTCATTTCATCCTTCATAGGCTGCAGATATCCGAACATGATGTCACTTCCTGCCCATTATTTTCTGTTTCATGTTTATTCCAGATATTTCTTCAGATACTGACCTGTATAGGACTGGTCACATCTGACCAACTCTTCCGGCGTTCCGCAGGCAATGACTGTTCCGCCGCCGTCTCCCCCTTCGGGTCCCAGATCAATGATATAATCAGCCGTTTTGATCAGATCAAGATTATGCTCAATCACAATAACCGTATTGCCTCCGTCTACAAATTTCTGCAGCACCTCAATCAGCCGGTGTACATCGGCAATATGCAATCCTGTTGTCGGCTCATCCAGAATATAGACTGTCTTTCCTGTGGAGCGTTTGGAAAGCTCTGTTGCCAGCTTGATACGCTGTGCCTCACCACCGGAAAGCGTTGTGGAAGGCTGTCCGATCTTGATATATCCCAATCCCACGTCCTTCAGCGTTTTCAGCTTATTATAAATCTTCTGCTGATTGGAGAAAAATTCACAGCCTTCCTCCACTGTCATCTCCAGAACATCGTAAATGGATTTTCCCTTGTATTTCACTTCCAGCGTTTCTCTCGCATAGCGTTTTCCGCCGCATACCTCGCAGGGTACATACACATCCGGCAGAAAATGCATCTCAATTTTAATAATACCGTCCCCCTGGCACGCCTCACATCTTCCGCCCTTTACATTGAATGAAAAACGGTTGGATTTATATCCTCTCATCTTGGCTTCATTCGTTGCGGCAAACAATTCTCTGATATCAGTGAACACACCTGTATAGGTAGCGGGATTGGAACGTGGTGTGCGTCCGATCGGCGACTGGTTTATATCAATAACCTTATCCAGATATTCGATTCCGGTAATTCTCTTACAGCTGACAGGAACAGGTCTTGCCTTATTCAGATCGGATGCTAACTGACGGTACAGAATTTCATTGACTAATGAGGATTTTCCGGATCCGGATACACCCGTTACACAGATGAATCTGCCAAGGGGAAAATCTACATCAATCTTTTTCAGATTATTCTGATAGGCTCCCTTTACCGACAGAATATGACCATTTCCCTGCCTTCGTTCAGCCGGAACAGGGATCGTTTTCCGTTTGCTGAGGTACAAGCCCGTCTGGGAACGTTCACAGGCTTTGATATCATCTATCGTGCCTGCACAAACCAGCTCCCCGCCATGAATACCTGCTCCGGGACCAATATCAATAATATGATCAGCAGCATACATCGTGTCCTCGTCATGCTCAACCACAATCACCGTGTTGCCAAGATCCCGCAGATTCTTCAGCGTAGTAATCAGCTTATCGTTATCCCTCTGGTGCAGACCTATACTCGGTTCATCCAGAATATACAATACGCCGGACAGCGATGACCCGATCTGCGTTGCCAGCCGGATTCTCTGGCTTTCTCCGCCAGACAGGGTGCCTGCTGAACGGGACAGTGTCAGGTAGGACAATCCTACGCTGTTGAGAAAGCTCAGACGGCTGTCGATCTCTTTGGTAATTGCTTTGGCAATCAGCTTCTCTCTGTCTGTAAGGTTCGATTCCTTTACAAAGGAAAGCGCCTTCTCAACCGACATATCACAAAATTCGCTGATATTCATACCCCCTACTGTCACCGCCAGGCTTTCAGGGGAAAGTCTTTTCCCTTTACACATATCACACGGAACGGCTGACATATAGCTTTCTATTTCTGCCTTGATCCATGCACTCTGGGTTTCACGGAAACGACGTTCCAGATTATTGATAATACCCTCGAACTCGGTCTTATACGTGCCGCTGCCATATTCATTTTTCCGATGCACCGTAATCTTTTCACCCTTCGTACCATACAGCAGAATCTGTATAATCTCCTCCGGCAGATTCTCCAGTGGTTCATCCAATGAAAAATGATAGGTTTCGGCAAGCGCTTCAAAATACATGGAGGCGATGGAACTGCCTTCCATTGCCCATCCGCTGCCCTTGATACCACCCTGACGGACGGACTTCGTCATATCGGGTATGATACGGTTGATGTCAATTTTCATGAACACACCCAGTCCCGTGCATTTTTTACAGGCGCCATAGGGATTATTGAATGAAAACATTCTGGGACTTAATTCATCCATACTTACGCCGTGCTCAGGGCAGGCATAATTCTGTGAATACAGTGTATCTTCTCCGCCTATGACTGATACAATGGAAAGTCCGCCGGCTAATTTGGAAGCTGTTTCAATGGAGTCTGCCAGTCTGGAGCGGATATCATCCTTGATCACTAATCTGTCTACAACGATATCCACATTATGCTTTTTATTCTTTTCTATCGAAATCTTTTCCGCCAGATCATAAATAATACCGTCTATCCTTACACGGACAAAACCGCTTTTGGAGGCAGATTCCAGTTCCTTCTGATGCTGTCCCTTCTTGGAGCGGACAACCGGCGCCAGAATCTGGAGCTTTGTTTTCGGCGGCAGCTCCATCACTTTATCCACAATCTGATCAACCGTCTGCTGCCTGATTTCCCGCCCGCAGACCGGACAATGGGGAATACCGATTCGTGCATACATCAGACGAAGGTAGTCATAGATTTCTGTAACCGTACCCACCGTTGATCTCGGATTCTTGGAGGTCGTTTTCTGGTCAATAGAGATTGCCGGTGACAGACCGTCTATGCTGTCAACATCTGGTTTGTCCATCTGCCCCAGAAACATCCGCGCATAGGAGGACAAGGATTCCACGTACCTTCTCTGTCCCTCCGCATACAACGTATCAAATGCCAGTGATGATTTTCCCGAACCGGAAAGTCCTGTCAGCACAACCAGCTCATCTCTTGGAATAGATACATTGATATTCTTCAGGTTATGCTCTCTGGCACCCCTTACCATAATTTTCTTAAATCCCATGTCTTTCCTCCGTCATTGGTTTTTATCTGATAATATTCAAGGAGTGCGCAAAGGCACTCCTTGTTGTCTGTCATTATTCATCAAGGTCATCTGCTGTATCTTCATCATCCGAAGGAATATCCTTTCCCTCCATAGCACATACAAACTGTTCACCTGACATTTTCTCATGTTCAAACAGGAATTGTGCAACTCTGTGAAGCTCAGGCATATGATCGTTCAGAATCTGCTCTGTTGTCTGATAACCCTTTGTGATATAATCCTTGATCTCAGCGTCAATCTTTGCTGCCGTTTCTTCGGAATAGGTCTTGTTATGACCAAACTCCTTGCCAAGGAATATCTCACCGTCATTGGATCCATACGTGATGGGACCCAGCTTTTCACTCATACCGTATTTGGTAATCATCGACATTACAATATTCGTGGCTCTTTCAATATCATTGGATGCACCGGTAGAAATATCACCTATAATCAGTGCCTCTGCAACACGACCGCCCAACAGTACCACAATCTCCTCCAGCATTTCCTTTCTGGAACGATAGCTTCTGTCCTCGGACGGCAGGGACATGGTAAATCCGCCTGCCATACCCCTAGGAATGATCGAAATCTGGTGTACGGGATCCTGTGTGGGGCAGAAATAAGTGGCGATCGCATGACCTGCCTCGTGATAAGCCGTCAGTTTTTTCTCCTTGTCCGTCATCACTCTGGACTTTTTCTCTGTACCCACAACCACCTTGATGGTTGCTTCTTCTACCTCAGCCATTGTAATGGCTTTCAGATCCTTTCTTGCGGCAAGCAGCGCAGCTTCGTTCAGCAGATTCTCCAGATCCGCACCGGTAAAGCCAGCGGTGGATTTTGCAATCGTCCGCAGTTCCACATCGGGTGCCAGCGGCTTTCCTTTAGCGTGTACCTTCAGAATTTCTTCTCTGCCCTTGATATCAGGTCTGCCGACAATGACCTGTCTGTCAAAACGACCTGGACGCATCAACGCAGGATCCAGAATATCAGGACGGTTCGTTGCAGCAATCATAATAACGCCGGCATTTGCACCAAATCCATCCATCTCTACAAGCAGCTGGTTCAGTGTCTGCTCTCGTTCATCATGACCTCCGCCAAGACCTGCGCCTCTCTGACGACCGACTGCATCAATCTCGTCAATGAAAATAATACACGGAGAATTCTTCTTTGCCTGATCAAACAGATCTCTTACGCGGGATGCACCCACACCGACATACATTTCCACGAAATCAGAGCCTGAAATCGAGAAAAATTCAACGCCTGCTTCACCGGCAACGGCTCTCGCCAGAAGCGTTTTACCCGTACCGGGAGGGCCTACCAGCAATACACCCTTCGGAATTCTGGCGCCCAGCTCATTATACTTTTTGGGGTCTTTGAGAAACTCCACGATTTCTCTCAGTTCTTCCTTTTCCTCATCCGCTCCCGCTACATCAGCGAATGTTGTCTTTCGTTTTTCGTCCTTTACGCTCTTGACATTTGCCTTACCAAATCCGAACGCACGTCCCGCATCACCGAAGCCTGTGTTCAGCCGTTTCATAAAATACAGCCACACTACCACAAACAACACGATCAGTACGACCTCCGGCAGCAGGCTGAGGAAGAAGGAATTATCCGAAGCCTTTTTCCAATTAAATTTCATCGGCTTCTCTGTATTCGTCTTATTGTACTGCTCCACATACGGATCAATGGCATCCAGGAAAAGCGATACGCTGGCAACCGAGGTTTCAACCGTTTTATTATCTGTCTTCTTGATTGTCAGGTCACCTGTTCCGAAATCCAGTGTATACTCCTTTACCTTATTGTCCTTGAACAGGTAAATGATCTCAGAGGTAGGCTTTTCCTCCTTTGGCTGCATCGAGAAAAACACCGATACAATGATAATCAGAAGAATCGGTATACCAAGATAAATAATCAGATTGCGGATTGTTTTTTTGTTATCCAACGAACAGTCACTCCTTTATTTTTAATCGTGTGCATATATTCCGGGCTTGAGAATCCCGACATACGGCAGCGTTCTGTATTGTTCATTATAATCCAGCCCATAGCCTACAATGAACCAATCCTCTATGACTGTTCCGTAATAATCGGGTACAATCGGCTGTGTTCTGCGGGACGGTTTATCAAAAAGCGTACAGATTTTAACCGATGCAGGCGAAAAACGCTGCATATAACTTGTTATGTAAGAAAGCGTATTGCCTGTATCCAGAATATCCTCCACAATAATCACGTGCTTACCACGGATATCGGCAGAAACGTCCTTTTTCACTGTAACATTTCCCGAGGAAACAGACGAACTGCCGTAGCTGGATACAGCCATGAAATCAACCTCTGCATCCAATCCCGCCTTCCTCACAAGGTCAGCAAAAAATACAAAGCTCCCTTTGAGCAGGCAGACAAAAACAACCTCTTTCCCCTGGTAGTCACGACGCAGGGCAGCAGCTATCTGATCAGTGATTTGGTCAAGCTGCTGTGCAGTATACAATACCCTTTCCAGATCCTCATGCATGAAATTCAAACATCCTTTCCCTCATCCGCTCCTTCTGCAACCGTAAGCAGCAGAACCCGTTCTGTGCGTGAAGTAACACCGTATTTTTCAGAGAAACCGATTCCTTCTATCCATATTATATCATTTCCATCTGCCAGTAAAAGTATACGATTTCTTCTTTCAGCAGGTATTTTCATTTCAATAAACAGCTTTCTGACACTTTTTGTCAGATGTCTGTGCGGCGGAGCAAACCTGTCACCGCTTTGTCTGTATCTGAAAACAGCTCTAACAGGTATTGTATCACAATCTCCCGAATTAATAAACAGGAAATCCGGATTTTTTTTAGCATTGTTAAATTCAGATATACTTACTCTTTTCAGTGAAATTTTTTTGTCATTAATAACAATATTCTCTGCCATACCAACAGCAATTTCTGAATACGTCCCTTCGCCGCCAGAATGTGTATGTTTATCATAAATCCGGAAAAGCCCCTGACTGCAAACAGCAAATAAATTTTCGTTCAGCTGAACGGCGCCGCCGCTGTGGGTGATCTGATGCATCAGTGCAATATGTTCTGCATCCGGTATCATTCCATAGGGTCTGCACAGCTCAGCCATCATCTGGGCAAATACAGCCGGATGTGCATTGTAAAGTGTATTTGCTTTATACGTTCCCCTGTGTTTTTCAACCCTCGCTTCTTCCAATAAATCAGCCGAACATCTGTAAAGGTATTCTGCATTACACCTAAGAATCTCTGTTGTACGGCTGATATTTGTCACAGCTGCGGGGTTGATTTCCTCCAACACAGGAATCACATGGTGACGAATTTTATTTCTGGTATAATCGTCTGCCAGATTAGTGGAATCTGTTACAAACAAAATTTCATTCCGGGCACAGTACTGTTCAACCTCTTCCCTGGTACAGGTGATCAAGGGACGTATAATTCTGTCCCTGACAGGCGGTATCCCGCACAATCCACGGATTCCGCTTCCCCTTGCCAGATGATACAGAACCGTTTCTGCATTGTCCGATGCAGTATGTGCAGTCGCAATTCTGCCGTTATATGCTCCGGCAATTTCTTCAAAAAAGGCATAGCGAATACTTCTCGCGCACTGCTCCAATCCTTCCTGCCGTCTGGCTGCTTCTTCAGGAACATTGATGCGCAGCAAACGGAACTCTGTGTGTAACTGCCCACAGAACTGTTCGGCAAAATGCTGATCCCTGTCAGCCTCTTCTCCTCTGATCATATGATTGATATGGCAGGCGATGATCCGCAGCGACATCTGCTCCCGTATGGATACAAGATAATGCAGCAAAGCACAGGAATCTGCACCGCCTGACAAACCCACCACAACGGTATCGCCTTTTTCCAGCATATGATATTGTTCAATCGTATGACGAATTTTATTCTCCACGGCTCAGCTCCTGTGATGTAAAACGCATAAATTCCCCCTGCCAATGCAGCGGAACTGAACGGGTTTCACCATGTCTGTTTTTCGCAACGATACACTGTCCGCTGTTCAGATCCACATTTTCAGGGTTACTGCCTGATTTCGTACTCTGGTAATAGCCTTCACGATACAAAAACAGAACGATATCCGCATCCTGCTCAATAGAACCGGAATCACGCAGGTCAGACAGCTGCGGCTCATGCTCTGCTCTTTGTTCACTGGCACGGGAAAGCTGTGACAGGGTTATGACAGGCACATTGAACTCTTTTGCCATGATTTTCAGATTTCTGGTGATCTCTGAGATTTCCTGTACACGGTTATCAATTCTTCTGGATGCCTTCATCAGCTGCAGATAATCAATAATAATCAGATCCACATTTCGCAGCCGGCGGATTTTCGCCTTCATCTCCGGAACTGTAATACCCGGCGTATCATCCAGATACATTTCTGTCTTACTGAGAATATCACCGGCTTCGATCAGACGTGTCCATTCCTCCCCATCCAGCTTGCCTGTACGGAGCTTGGTGCCCTCAATCAGCCCTTCTGTCGAAAGTAATCGGGAAGCAAGCTGTTCCTTGGACATTTCCAAAGAGAAAAATGCCACTCTTTTTTTAGCCTTCACTGCCACATGACGGGCAATATTCAGTGCAAAGCTGGTCTTACCCATACCAGGACGGGCTGCCAGCAGAATCAGATCGGAACGATTCAATCCGGTGATCGTCTTATCCAGTGCGGAAATACCGGTGGGCAACGCCTTGTAGGCATCACTATCAGGTGAGTTCAGCATATCCAGCCGGTCAAAGGTTTCAAGAATCACATGGTTGATTCGTTCCAGTCCCTTGACCTTATTATCATCACGGATATCAAAAATCCGTTGTTCAGCTGAATCAATCAGTCTGTCCACATTGTCATTCGGCAATGCAGCTTCATCTATTACTTCTCTTGACGCAATAATCAGGCTTCTCAGCAGAAACTTTTCTTTCACAATGTTGCAATAATCTGATACACGTGAAATGGACGGGACAATTTCCGCCAGCTGCAGCATATAGCCTTTCATATTGCTTTCATCATAGTTTTTATCGGTTTTCAGCTGTTCCAGTACTGTCACGAAATCAACAGGCTTACTGACTGTGAACAAATCAATCATTGCCTGGTATATCGCACGGTGATTGGAAAGATGAAAATAAGATGCTGTCGGAAGCAGCTCCATAACAGTCGTCAGGCATTCGCTGTCCAACAGAATGGCACCCAGAACAGCTTGTTCTGCTTCGGCACTGTATGGCAGATTTAATCCGTCTAATGCGACGGAAGGCATTTCTTCACTCATGACGCAACCTCCGTCTGTAAAGCTGCACAGAAACCACTTTTGCAGCCTGTCAGCTGAAGTGGGAAATCCCTTTCCTGAAAACAAGTCCTTCCCGAACAAATGTCAACGATTCCAAAGGATTTCCATTCTTGATTTCTGTGGTTTCGTTCATTTCAATAAGTACAACAGATTTGAGAAAATTTCCCAAATCTGTCGTCAACTTCCTGTATTTACTTTGATTCCTCGTCAGTAACCATAACCTTGAGCTTTGCGCTGACGCCGTTATAGAGTTTGACTTCGCATTGATAGGTACCGAAGGCTTTGATATCGCCATCCAGCACAATTTTTCTTTTATCCACAGGAATGCCATATTTTTTTTGCACCTCTGCAGCAATTTCTTTGCTGGTTACGGAACCAAACAGCTTGCCGCCTTTTCCGGCTTTACCGTACATAACCAATGTCTGATCATTCAGCTTTGCTGCATATTCCTTAGCCTGTGCCGTTTCTGTTTCTATTTTGAACTGTTTTGACTGTTCTGCATTTTTCAGCTCATTCATTGCCTGTGCATCTGCTTCTCTGGCGAGCTTTCTCGGAAAAAGAAAATTCCGTGCATATCCGTCAGATACATTGACAAGCTCTCCCTTTTTGCCTGTTCCCTTGATATCCTGTAAAAGTACAACCTTCATTGCTTCATGCTTCCTTTCCCGCTGTTTTCTTTGTATCAGCTTTTTTGTTGATTTCTAATTCATTGATAATGGACAGCAAGCGTTCCCTTGCTTCATCCATGCCGACACCTTCCAGCTGGCAGGCTGCCATTGTCTGGTGTCCGCCTCCGCCAAGCGCTTCCATAATGATCTGTACATTCAGATCACCAAGAGAACGTGCGGAAATATTGACAGTCTTCCCCGTTTTATACAACACAAAGGAAGCCTTTACATTTTCTATTCCCAGAAGCTCATCAGCCGCCTGGGCGGATGCAATCCGGATATCCGGAGTTGCGCTGTCAGCACAGGCTACTGCACAGTAATTGAAAATCTCTGCTTCACTGACCAGCTTATATTTCACCTTATATGTATCAATCGAGTTGGAGAACAACCGCTTGACCTCAACCGTATCAGCACCTCTGCTGCGCAGGAAGGCAGCTGCTTCAAACGTCCTGACGCCGGTTCTCAGCACAAAATTCTTGGTATCCAGCATAATACCGGACAGCAGCGCTTCGCTTTCCAGACGGCTGATGGAACAATCCCCCAGATACTGAACCAATTCGGTTGTCATTTCACAAGCGGAGGACGCATATGGCTCATGATAGAATACCACAGCGTTATCAATATGATTCACCATCATCCGATGGTGATCAATCACGACCACTCTCTGGCATTTTTCATAAACAGCTTTGGATTCAACAAAGTTAGGCGAATGCGTATCCACGATAATCAGCAGCGAATGCTCGTCAATCAGATCATAGGCTTCACTTTCGGTTTTAAAGATGCTCTCAAATCCGGCTTTTTCAAAGCTGGTAACCAATGGCTTAGCCAATGTTTTCTGCTTATCTATACAAATGTAAGCATTGCGGTGCAAGCCCTTGACCATAGCGCTCCACATACCGATACAAGCGCCCACACTGTCCAGGTCTGAAAAGCGGTGACCCATAATAATGACATTACTGCTGTTATTGACATGATTGGTCAGTGTTGCTGCAATCACTCTGGTTCTTACCTTATCCCGTTTTTCAATTCCTTTAGAAATACCGCCGAAAAACTGGTAGGTTTCATTTTTCTTGACAGCCACCTGATCGCCTCCGCGGCCAAGAGCCATTTCCAGTGCCTGTCTAGCCCACAGCTCGCATTCCTTAAAGGTAGAACCGCCCCTGCCTACACCAATAGAAACCGTTGCATTGATACGGTCATCAATTTCAATCCGGCGTATTTCCTCCAGGATTTTGAACTTTTCTTCAATAAATTGTTTGATGCTTCTTTCTTCAAACACAGCAAGGTATCTGCCGCCGGAAACCTTTTTATAGAAGCCGTTCGTTTTTGACACCCAGGCAGCAATCGCTCTTTCAACCAGAACAGTGATACGGCTGGCTTCACCCTCCTCACTGTCGCGCTCCAGTTCTTCCTTATTATCAAAGGAAATCAGCGCAACAGCTGGTTTGGAATCCAGATACTCGTCCGAGTTGACCTTATAGGTATCATCATCCACAAAATAGACAACCAGACTTTCACCCGAACGGACTGCAAACGCAATATACCATTTGCCGCCGATATATGTATCTGTTCCGTTTTCATCAAACAACGAATCCGGATTACTATCCGACAGGAATTTTTCGATAAAATCCCCCGTCGGATCCTCATCCTTAATCAGGTTTTTACGAAACAGATCATTTACAAACACAATTTCATTATGCTCACCAAGTACCGCCACGGGCATGGCGATACTGTTGATACGGTCAACACTGATGTTGCTTGCGGAGTTGGACGCATCGTTCATGATCTTTGCAAGGTATTCCTTGTAGTTGATCATACTGATAAACACTGCTACCAATGCAGCAATTGCCAGTATCAGCTCCGCAACAAATACATAATGATTCCACCAATAAGATACAATTGCCATGATAAACATGGTCACCGTAAGAATAATATACAAAGGTGTTATAAATATGCTGTTTTTTCTTTTACCCATATGCAACACCTACTTGTTGCCGGAATGATACACCACCCGGCAGATTAAACTTCCATTATGATCGGCAGGATCATAGGACTTCTTCTCGTCTTATCGTACAGTTCCTTTGACAGCTCGTCCTTGATCGTATTCTTAATCACGCTCCACTCATGGATTCCCTGACGATCACAGCTGTCCAGTGCCCTCAGCACAGACGATCTTGCGCATTCCATCAGAGGCTCGCTTTCTCTGACATATACAAATCCCCTTGAAACGATATCAGGACCTGCTACAACCTCACCTGTCGCACTGTCCAGCGTTACAACCACTACAATCAGGCCATCCTGACCCAGATGTTTTCTGTCACGCAGAACAATACTGCCGACATCTCCGACGCCCAGTCCGTCCACAAGCACCTTTCCTGCGGGAATACTGGGCAGCTGTTTCATACTGCTTTTGCTCAGCTCGACCACATTACCGATATCACCGATAAAAATATTTTCTCTTGGCATACCCATGCCCATTGCAATCTCTGCGTGCTTTACCAGATGCTTCTGTTCGCCATGGACAGGGATAAAGTACCTGGGCTTTGTCAGACCCTGGATAATTTTAAGCTCCTCACGGCAGGCATGACCCGACACATGAACCTCATACATAGATTCTGATGCGATTTTGCAGCCATGCTTCATCAGTTCGTTCACAACCGTGCTGACCATTTTTTCATTTCCCGGTATCGGATTAGCAGAAATGATAATATAATCATCAGGACCAACTGCAACCTTTCTATGATCAGAATAAGCCATTCTGGAGAGTGCCGACATCGGTTCCCCCTGGCTGCCGGTGGTTATCAGAACAATCTGATCCTTGGTATACTGGTTCAGCATATCAATATCAATAATCAGCCCGTCAGGGACGTCAATATAGCCCAGTTCTGAGGCAATCGTCATATTATTAATCATACTGCGTCCGGAGAAAGCCACCTTTCTGCCGTACTTTTCAGCACAATGCAGAATCTGGCGGATTCTGCCGATATTGGACGCAAAGGTAGCGATAATGATTCTGCTGTCCTCCGCCTCCTTGAACAGCATATCAAAAGTACGACCGATATTCTGTTCTGTCATGGTATAGCCGGGTCTTTCCGCATTCGTAGAATCGGCCATCAGTGCCAGTACACCCTGTTTTCCCAGTTCGGCAAAACGGGACAGGTCGATCATTTCTCCTGTCGTGGGAGTACAGTCAATTTTAAAGTCACCTGTATGCACAATAGTTCCGGCACTGGTATGAATAGCAACACCAACCGCATCCGGAATCGAGTGATTGACATGAATAAACTCAATCGCAATCTTTCCGAGTTTGATTCTCTGCCCTGCTTTAATGACATTCAGCTTAGCCTTATTCTGCAGATTATGTTCCTTGAGCTTGCTGCTGACAAAACCAAGTGTCAGCGCCGTACCATAGATCGGCAGATTCATCTTCTTGAGAAGATACGGTACTGCACCAATATGATCCTCATGACCATGTGTCAGCACAAGACCCTTGATCTTATCCATATTCCGTTCAAGGTAGGTGAAATCGGGAATAACCAGATCAACGCCAAGCATATCTCCGTCAGGGAACGCCATACCGCAATCCAACAGAAACATATCGTCATCGCATTCAAACAAAGTAATATTTTTACCAATTTCGTTCAAACCGCCAAGAAACGTAATTTTGACAGATGATTCACCCTTCTGGTTACGGTTTGGCATCTTAGAAGGATACTCCCTTCTTCTTTCATAGCTGTGCGTACTTCTTCTTTCTTCTGCAGTCCTTACCTCATTCACTTTTGAAGCGCTGGGAGAAAGTGCATCTGTAATATGCAGCGTTTCTCCTCCGATGGTCTGATCTGAAATCTTCTGCGGTTTCATAATTCTGTCAAACAGCTTGGAATTGTCCAACTGTCTGGGTCTTGTTCTGCGGGACTGTGCAGGCTTACCGTACCTTGTTCTTGGCAGCTTCTTATTCTTTCCGTTCTTGGCTGCGCTCTTTTTGTTAAAATCTGAAATCACTGAATTACCTCCATCAAAATTATTTTCAGACAACCGTAACTACCTTTTCTATTTT